>JAQUUX010000121.1 GCA_028693705.1 Lachnospiraceae bacterium
ATCTTGCTTTATAAAGTAAGAAGAGGAGTAAAGACATCTATTGTCGCTGCCACCACAAAAGCAACTTTTGGAGCATCAAATACACATTCTTCATTTGAGATGTATTATGACATCAATTCAACGAATGATATTGTGGATTATTATCTGGTAGTGGCGCAGGATTTCGCAGGAAATATCGTAACCAAGAAACTGACAAGTCAGAGATCATTATTGACATGGTTTCATACTTCGATAGACGGAAGTTCTTATGATAATTAAGAGGAGGACATAAGCAATGGAAAATAAGAAAATCGTGACTCTTACAGTGAATGAATGTAGCGAATTTCATTCACTGGGGGAATCACATGAAAATATTAAAACAGTGGACGCAGCAATTCGTGCATGGGAGAGGATTCCAGCAGAGAGAATGCATGGAATTAAATCGATGGGAATTCGTGTATCAGATTTTAAGAATCCCGACAAATATGAAGAGATGGATATTTTGACTGGAAGAATTATGGACTTAGACATGATACATTATTATCCGGAAATTGCTGAGAATAAAAAAGCATTGGAGATGATAAGGGAATTGCAGGAGAAACTTATCAATGTCGATATTATTGGATCCCTACCGGATAGCCAAAAGAATCAGGAGATAAAAGGACATAGGAGATAGGAATATTTATTATTTGAAAAATGTAGTATAATGCTAGCATTTTTCTACGTCACATAAATATTATTTAAAATGCATAGTCATTTGATTATGCATTTTTTGCGTTTTAACAAAAAAGATGTTTGTGTAATAAATCCGAAGTTAATAGCGCAAATATCAGTTTGTGAAGTGGTAAAGTATCAATGATTCTTAATTGTCATAATTGATAGATTGATTATACTAAAAATCATAATTTAGATATTGTTTAGAATTCACACTATATAAGTTTACAAGTAGAGAGTATCTTCTTTATATACAAAGGAGGTACTTTTTTATGGTACAGTTTTTATTGAATATAGATCAAAGTATTTTATTATGGATTCAAGATGTATTGAGAATCCCAGTATTGAATCCTTTTTTTGTTTTTATTACGAATCTTGGAAATGCTGGTGCAATTTGGCTAGTTATTTCAGTTTTATTGCTTATTCCTAAAAGAACCAGAAAGATTGGGGTGCTATCGATTCTTGCGCTGATTGGTTCTTTGCTAATTAATAATCTGATGTTGAAGAATCTTGTAGGAAGAACAAGACCTTATGAAAATATAGCTAATCTGCAATTATTAGTCCATAAAGCAAGTGACTTTTCATTTCCATCAGGACACACAGGAAGTTCATTTGCGGCTGCATATGTATTGTACAAAGAGTTACCAAAAAAATATGGAATACCTGCTATGATATTAGCCGGCTTAATTGGATTCTCCAGATTATATGTTGGAATTCATTATCCAACCGATGTACTTGCAGGCACAGTGCTTGGAATCTTTATAGCAATCTGGACCAGGAAATTGTTTTATATATGGGCGTCAGGTGGTAAAATGAATAGAATAAAACAATTTCTTTACATATAGGTACAGATGTATAAGAGATTTAAAATTTAATTTCAGGAAAGGAAAATGCGATGACATTAAAACGAAGAATTTTTGTGGCTAATACAGGCATGGTATTGTTTTCGCTGTTAATATTATTAGGAATTGGATCTATATTAATCGATATTTTTAAAGGAGAATTCTTAAATGTACTTGGACAGAATACAACATTGGCAGACCATACTTATGAGGTTTCGACAGAGCTTTTAGAGATTGACTCCTATCAGGAAAACTGGGACAAATTATCAGAAAAAGTAGCTGGGTACGGCTATGAACTTTATGTTTCAGATGGTCAGGGCAAGAACGTGTTTTCTAATATACGACACAGTGAAATGGAATGTATTGAACAACTGGAAAAAATGGAAACTGAAACAGATAAAGTGCTTTTGACAAATATGGAGGGTGTTACGGTTGTTCGAATCCATGCTACTGAAAATCAGAGCAAATGGAATGTCTATGCTTGTTATTATAATGGAGAGGATTCCTTTCTCGGTATGGACAGAGGAATGTTTGAAATGTTTATTATTGTATTTATGGTTGCGGGAATTCTGACAGTTGTTGGACTGGTTTTCATTAGTCAGATGATTACAGTTAGACTTACAAAGAAAATACTTAGTCCGGTGAATGAACTTACGAAGGCAGCAAAAAGAATCGACGCCGGAAACTTTGATGAAAAAATTAGTTATACCAATGAGGATGAATTCTATACGGTATGTGCGACCTTTGATGAAATGCAGCTTCATTTAAAGGAAGGGATTGAAAAGACAGCGGCATATGAAAGGGCTAGAACAGAGATGGTATCCGGTATTTCACATGACCTTCGCACACCACTGACATCCATGAAAGGATTCTTAAAAGGAATTATAGATGGAGTAGCAAATACACCAGAGAAACAAGAGCAGTATATTAAAATCTCCTATCAGAAGACCTGCGATATGGAACAGTTATTGCAAAAGCTATTCTTTTTTTCAAAGCTGGAAACAGGGAATATGCCATTTTTTAAAAAGCGTACGGAGCTGACACAGTGGATATACACTTATTTAAAAGAAAAGAAACCAGAATTAAATGAGAAAAAGGTTGAAATAGAATTTGAGTCAAAGGATAATCAAGTAGAGATAGAATTGGACACAGAACAAATGAGACGTGTGTTTGATAATTTGATAGAAAACAGTCTGAAGTATGCAGATACAGAGAACTTGAAGATGAGAATCTGTGTGGAGAAGGATCAGAAAAAAGCAAGAATAAGTATTAGTGATAATGGAAATGGAATCAAAGATGATAAATTAACTCATATATTTGAACAGTTCTATCGAGGAGATGAGTCCAGAAACAGCAAAAATGAAGGAAGTGGACTGGGACTTTATGTATGTAAATATATTGTGGAACAGCATGATGGGAAGATCTATGCATACAATGATTGTGGTCTGACCATTGTGATTGAATTGCCAGTCAGTATACAGAATTAGTCAGGAGAGTGAAGTAAATGGCAAAGATACTAATTATAGAAGATGATGATGAAATTGCCTTAATCGAAAAAGATTATTTGGAAATGAGTGGATATGAAGTACTGGTAAAAACAGATGGAAACCAAATCATGGAATTGCTGTCAAAAGAAACTGTGGATTTAATGATTTTGGATCTCATGCTACCTGGAATTGGCGGATATGAAATATGCAAGATGGTGAGAGAACAATATGAGATACCAGTACTTATGGTTACAGCCAAAACTGAGACAGTAGATAAAATCAGAGGACTTGGGCTAGGTGCAGATGATTATATTGCAAAGCCATTTGATCCAGCAGAATTGGTAGCGAGGGTCGGCGCTCATTTAAAGCGATTTGACAGACTTACACATTATGCCAATGAGTCAGAAGAGGATGGTAATACTGTAAGCGAGAAGGTTATCAAGATTAGTGATGTAAAAATTATGACAAAAAGTTGGAAGGTTTTTAAAGGAGAAGATGAAATTAAATTTCCACACAGGGAATTTGAACTGTTAAAATTCCTTGCAATAAATCCGAATATTGTATTTTCAAAGGAAGCACTGTTTGAAAAAATATGGGGATATGATTATGTTGGAGACAGTGCAACAGTAACTGTACATGTAAACAGAATTCGAGAAAAGATAGAAGACGATCCAAAGAACCCTCAAATTATTGAAACTATTTGGGGGGCAGGATATCGATTAAATTTATAGTAGAAGATGGACTGAATGGTCAATGCTAATAACTGACCATTCAGTCTTTTTTTCGCGAGCAATAAGGAACAACCGAAACAAATAAAATCTTGTTTAGAAATTATTTAGAATCTGATGTCAAGTTATTTAGATATTCTTTTTATACTAGTAACAAATAGAAGAATGATAGGAGCGTATTTCATGAAAATAAAAACAAAAATATGGCTTTCTAATATTATGATGGTACTGATTCCAATTGCAGCAGCTTTGTCGCTGGGGTATTTCGGTTGGGTAAATCTGGATAGTAAATACATATACTCACTTGAAAAGATGTTTGAAGATGAAAATGCAGTAGTGTCTGCACAAAGCATGATTTATTCCTATCAGGAGGAATTATGGGATACAAATTGGCAGGAATTAGAAGAAGAGGAAGTCGGACATCAAGATGAAGAAGATGAGTCTAATATAAAATGGAGCGAGCTGGGTGGCAATAAAAATGAATTAACAGAGACGAAACAGATGCACAATCTTGGAATCGAAATGGAACAGATGGGATATCACTTTAGCGTGTTCATGGATGGAGACTGTCAGTATTCTAATTTGACAGAGGAAGATTCGGTAATTCTTCAACAGGTTGCAGGAGAAGCAATTACGCATACCCGAAGTTTGGTAATCGGGGAGGGGGATTATTCTGTTATTAAAAATACATTTGAAGAAGACGGAACAATTTGTGTGATGATTGCGGTAAGTAATGGGGGAAGTGGAAAGACGGCAAATGGAATATCACAATTAAAGCAGTATATATCGTATTTTATTTGTATTTTTTTTGTTAGTATTGTTTTCATTATTTTTTTAACAAATCTTATATTATCTGGATTTATAACAAAAAGTATTCTTCCACCGCTTCAAAAATTACGTGATGGAACAAAAAGGATTCGAGAGGGTGATTTGGACACAAAAATAAATTATCAAAGAGAAGATGAAATCGGAGATGTATGTAAAGATTTTGAAGAAATGAGAGGATATTTGAAAGAGTCGGCATTGGAAAGAATTGCATATGAATCATATAGAAGAGAATTAATTTCTGGAATATCACATGATCTAAGAACGCCACTTACTTCTATAAAGGGATATCTTGAGGGGTTAACAATGGGCATAGCAAAAGATATCGCAATGCAGGAGCGGTATTATAATGCAATGAAGACAAGAACCAATGATCTGGAGAATCTGGTCGATAGTTTATCCATATATAACAAGTTAGAAGATCATTCAAAAAAATCTTTAAGTCAAGAAATAGACTTTAAAGAGTTTTTAAAAAAATATTTAGAGGAAAGAAAGATAGAACAGGAAAAGGAGAAAATACAGGTAAAACTTATCTCACAGGATATGGCATATAAAATTATAGCGGATTCAGAAGAAATGGTGCGTGTATTTGATAATCTG
>JAQUUX010000122.1 GCA_028693705.1 Lachnospiraceae bacterium
TAGTATTTGCAGAGCATTCTGCAGCAAACTTCTCCAGCAGTACCAACAGGAACAGATATACAAGTGCATACTGATAGTACATCAGTGTAGAATAATTTGCCTCAGGTGACATCACATAGAAGAAAGCCAATGAAACGGGCAACAGGAAAAGGCATAATACATATAAAAATGCAGTCTGCAGATTCCGGTGCATCCCTTTTCGGATAAATAACCAAAGGAATAATCCGGCGATCAGAATACAGATCAGGATATTTGTCATATGAACAGTATCACTTACATAGCTGTAAGGTTTACTGATAAAGTATTCAAACATTCTTTTAAAAGTGCGAAGCGCCTGTTTGATCAGAACAGCCGGTGTCATATTGGAAGCCATGTTGCCGATACCATTCTGGGCTTCCTGAGTCATGTTGGGATTAATAGCGCGACTCATAGGCAGATATACGATAATCGTAACCAATAAAGTGGCAGCCGATTTGATACCTGACAGAAAAACTGATTTTACATCTTTTCCATTTAGGAGATCCATGATTAGTCCAAATACCAGCAATGCAATGGAAAAGCAAATATAACATTGGTATGTTCCAAGGCATAACAGAAACAGGATGAAGGAAAGGACACAGCCATATTTATATTTGCGCAGAACATACACACCCAGGCAGGCGAAAATCAATCCACATGCATAGAGATCTACAGTGAACATGAAGCACATAGTGCTGGCAACACTGGGAAAGGTCATCATGATAGCCGGTAATATAATGGCAGAAGCAGATGTCTTTAATTCCAGTACCATATAGAGGATGCAGCATACAAATGCCAGCAATATAATGGCAACACTTCCGTTCAGCCAGGGATTACTCCAGGTGCCGCTCAAAGGGTGCAGAACATCCAGGAACCATCGACCGTACAGACTGGACACTCCTGGACCGCCGAAATTGTTAATATCATCCCAGTTGGGTAATTTATTCACCAGCATATAAAAATGAGTCAAAAACCCACAAATAATAGCTGTTGAAAAGCAAAGTAATAATTTACGATTTATTTTATGATAAAACGAAGAAATAATTTCCACAGGTGATTGCATAATGCCTCCAATTGAATATATAAATATAATGATAAATTCATAGAAAAACCTTGAATAACGTTATTATAAGGTACTGTCTCTGATTTTACAATTATACATTTTGCGGACATATATTTTGTGGTATACTTTACAAATAGTAAAAACGTGAATGACAGAGGATATTGGAATGAATACCAGCAAAGTTTTTGTCGTAATGACATGCTTTAACCGGAAAGAATATACAACGAAATGTATCAAAACAATGGCAGAGGGGAACCCTGCCATTCATTTTTCATTTGTGGTGGTGGATGACGCCAGTACGGATGGAACAGCAGAAGCTCTTTTTGAAATGAAACAGGACATCCAGCTGGACATTAAGGTGATTCGTGGAAATGGCAACCTGTTTTGGAACGGTGGTATGCATCAGGGTCTGGAATATGTATTGAATAGTCAGGAGGAGTACGACTACTGTATGTTGGTCAATGATGATGTAGTCTTTACGGATCATGCATTGGAAAGGCTGATCGCCAGGCAACAGTCAAATCCCGGGAGTGTCGTTGTAGGTGCCACTCAGGACGGAAATGATGTCATGAGCTATGGTGGCGTGAAATGTTTGTCTAAGCACAGGGCGAAGTTTTCCTTAATGGAACCATCGGCAGAGATCAGAGAGTGCGATACTTTCAATGGCAACTGCGTACTGATTGCGAGGGATCTTTTGCAGCAGATCGGAAACGTGGATCCACATTATATTCATAGTATGAGCGATTATGATTATGGTATGCATATCAGGAGAATTGGGATTCCTATTATAAATTCAGAAGATTTTGTAGGTATTTGCAGGGACAATGATGTGGACGGCAGCTGGCGGGATCCAAAAATCCCACGGTGGGACAGAGTGAAGCGAAAGGAATCGCCCAAGGGCCTTCCTTTCAAAGACTGGTTTTATTTTATATATAAAAATTATGGTGTATTGAATGCGGTTTACCATTCGGCAACGCCATATCTTCGTATTTTATTAAAGAGATAATGCAAGTGAAGTGTGCAGGAGAATGAGTTGATGAAGCAAACTGATAACGTAAAAAGAAAGCATGGCTTACAATATATACTTGCTTTTAGTATACCGGTGTTGATCCTCATGGTGGCATATGCCTGGAATGGAATCTATCCTTTTGGTAATGCGACTTTGTTAAATGGTGACCTGCAGTCCCAGTATGTGGATTTCTATGCCTATTTACATGATATTTTACACGGAGAAGCCAGCGGGTTATATACATTCAGTAAAGCGATCGGCGGTAATATGGTGGACATCCTCACCTATTATCTAACCAGCCCCTTTAATTTTATTTTTTATTTCTTTGAAGCAAAGGATATGCCTCTGGCTATTTTTATCCTGTCCACTGTTAAAATCGGTCTGGCAGGTGTTGCCATGGACTGGTTTTTGCAGAGACGAAACACTGCTGCATGGACACTTCTCTTTTCGACTGCATATGCCTTATCCGGTTATGTGCTCAGTTACCAGTTCCAGCATATGTGGCTGGATGGCGTGATCCTACTTCCGCTTATGGTGGCAGGCATTGAGAAGATCAAGACAGATTCCATGTGTTGGCTGTATATGATAACCCTGACAGCTGCCATCATTACCAATTATTATATTGGCTTTATGTTTTGTGTTTTCTCTGTTCTTTATTTTATGGTATACCGGATTTTGTTGCAGGCGGATCATGCAAAAGCGAATTGGAGGATCTGGAGGCAGTATATTGTGGGATCTGTGCTGGCAGGTATGTTATCGGCAGTGGTTTTACTGCCTACCTTGTTTGCCCTTAGAAGCAGCAAATTAAATTATGTGGGATTTCAGCATTTGTTTGAGTTTCATGTAAGATTTCCGATGTGGAAGCTTCCTTACCGCTTATTACCGGGGACTTTTACCATTGATCAGATTGGTTCGGAGGCAATGCCACTGGTATATAGTGGATTATTGGCGGCTGTGTGCTGTGTTTGCTATTTCTTCTCGAAAGCAAAATGGAAAGAAAAGCTGGGACAGGCTATCCTGCTGGTGATTTTATTGGGGTCTATGGTATTCAATGGTCCGTATCAAATCTGGCATGGGGCAGCTTATCCGGCAGGTTATCAGACCAGATTTTCCTTTATCTTTATCTTCTGTGTCATTCATATTGGGGCGATGTTCTTCGCATCTGTAATGGAACGTATCGAAAAAGCGGATCATATTGGATCTGCTGGAAACAATGGGACGAAGCTGGTCATGGCAGCGCTGGCAGTGCTCGTCTGTATCGAATACAGTTTCAATGCCATTACAGAATACAGTCGATTTACGTTTGCACCATTGGATAAATATATGCAGACGCAGGCAGAGAATGGGGAAATAGTGGCTACGATTAAACGGGATCAGGATAATGTCTTTTCAAGGGTTGCCATGCAGGGAACAGATACGCTGAACGCCGCATGGATGTATAATTATCAATCCACTTCGTCCTATACCAGCTGTGAGAACCTGGAGTTCAGGGAATATATGTGCCGGATGGGACTGAGTTCTAACGGTTCCTGGTTAAGCTATAAACAGGAAAATACAACAGAAAGTCTGAATGCACTACTGGGGATTAAGCACATTGCCATCTCGAAGGAGCGTCCTGTTCCGGACTTTTATGAGAAAATTGATGAAAATGATGCTTACAATCTTTACCGGAATCCCAATGCGCTTCCACTTGGTTTCTTTGTGAATCCGAAAGTTACGGAGGTGGATACATTGGAACGTAACAGTATAGTGCTGCAAGATAATGTCTGGAAGGCAATGATCGGAGATGAGCAGGCCACTTTGTACGAAGAAGTATCTACCGGTATTACTATGAATCCCGGACAGGACAATGGCATGATCTTACTGGAAAAGCCTACAGGCACCTACTATTATCTCTACATTCCCACAACAGAGGATGTGCGGGTCAGTGTCAATGGAACGGACTTCGGTGAAGTAGATAATGACAATCATGTTTTGAATCTGGCAGGATTTCAACAGGAGACCAGTTTACAGCTGGGGCTGACCAATACGGAAACTGTTTCCTGGGAAGAAATCAAAGTGTATGCTTTTGATCTAGAATTGCTGGAGCAGTGTGTGGGTAAGCTGGTAAGCAACACTGTAAGAGCAGCGGATATTCAGATGATAAACGATGCCAACATTTTGATTCAGACACAGAACGAAGAAACAGACCCGCAGTATTACATGCTGACTATCCCGGAAGAGTCCAAGTCCTGGTTGATTACAATAGATCATGAAAAGGTAGATTCCATAAGTGCGCTGAGTAACTTTACCATGATCCAGATTCCGTCTGGAGAGCATACCATACGTATGGAGTATATTCCCAGAGGTTTGGCGGAAGGTATCTTGATTTCTTTATTGGGATTGGTGTTGGCAGCGTGGTACGGTAAAGTTGTTTTTATTGTGCGTTGATTTATTTTGAAATAGCAGATCCGAAATCAATTGAATAACCAAATCACAAAAAGACAGTGGGAGTACCAGGCTCCGCGGACAATTGCTTTTGGCTATAATATTGACAAAACAATCAAATGACTGATATACTATCAATTGATAGTAAACATAATATAGGAGGTGATAACTATATTTTTAAGTTTTATATCAAAGAAGAAAGAAGTTATAATTTTTTTGAATGAATTAAACTCTCTTTTAGAAAAAGAGGAATTTGACATAGATACTGATATTACATTGATACGAAAAAAGAAAAAGGGCGAGGATGAAAAATTTTCGACAGCGTATACAATGTTGGATTTGGATTATGATACAGATGATGTGGTTAAGCGCTTGAAAGAATTAAGCGTATCAGAGTATTCAGAAACAAAAATAGATAAAGATGATTTAAATCCGCCGCTTTTATTTGTATTTGGTAAGGATATTAATAATAAGCTAGTATATGTTAAATTAAAAATAAAGGGTAATCAGCAGAAGCACATTTTATGCGTGTCGTTCCATTATGCGAAGGAGGATATGGAATTTCCATAT
>JAQUUX010000123.1 GCA_028693705.1 Lachnospiraceae bacterium
AGTAGGTAATCCATATCGCATTCCTAATCTACGTTTTTTGTTATGAAAGCCGTAGGTCTATTAAAGTTACCCTTCTGTATGAAAAATAAATCAAAATACTTCTTGACTATTTACCAAATTGCTTTTACAACCCTCTTCACTGCCTCGTGTCAACTTGATACAAAAATCAGTAAAATTATAGCAATCTGAAATATATTCACCATCCGCACCTACTGCAACAGTTGCCAATCCGGTTGCCTTTGCCCAATTACTCATAATCTGTTCAAATTTTTTCATGTCTGTAAAATCTTGTATTCTCATACTATCCGGTCTTAAACTTTTATACGTCAAAGACCATCCCCCTTCCTTTGTGTAATATTATTTATTAATAACACCCTAATAAATATCTGCTTAAAATTTCATCTTTTCTGTCATAAAGTATTTAGGTAATAAGCAAGAAACTACGTCCTGCTTTCAGAACGTAGTCATCAAAATGCCACCATTTATCATTTCACAGGCCTGTCGTTTTGCTTTTGAATTTAAGTAAAGAATATCACTTTTATCAACTTATTGCAAATAATTCGAAGGGCTAATATACTATGCTTCCTGCTTCCTGTATATCAGAAAACAAGCAACATAAAATACCAGTCCACATACCATTCCAAGCATACTCCACTGCGTTGCATCAAGTCCTGCCAAAAACTGTATGATATTTTTTCCTGCCACCGTAGTTTCTATCCAATCGATACGATTTACCAACTGTGTGGGTGCCAGACACATTACCATCCATAAACACCACAGAACTATCTTGGCACGTGAACCAAATCTTATGATAACGGCTTCACAAATCGCACCGGTTCCAGTGATAACAAATATAATCCCCAGCATACAAACAGGTTTAAACAAGATTCCAAAATCCATTTCCAATACCCGGTACCAGCTTTTTTCAGCAATATAAACAACAAAGCTCAGTGCATAAAATGCTATAGCCATGATCCAGGATATAATAAGGCGATTTACCATAAATTCCTTTCTGGTTCTGCCCATTTCTACCATCATCTGAAAATGAAATGAGGTTGTAAAGATCCCCATAAACAACAGACATACGGCACCCAGCATAAGAGAAAGCAATGTCATGATTCCACCGACGCTTTCTTCACTTGCCCTCGATATGAAATACTGAATTATACCGCCTATGACAGGCCCTGCCAGCACTGCTGCCAGCACAAGCCCCAGTTCATCCAGACACATTCTCAGATTTCCACGTAATATTTTCATCATAATCTCCATTCTTAGCGACGACTGCAAATCAAACAGGAACACCATCTCTATGCCGTCGTTTTCACTTTCTTATTGGAATACTTCATATTTTCTGACTGCCAGATACACCAGTACAGCACCCAGTATATATAAGCCAATTGCTAATGCCATGACCAGATATCCACTGGAAAGCACGAATGCAAATATAGTTGCCAACGGTCCATCTGCCAATTGCAAATTCCCCTGTATGATCCAGGAAACACTAACACCAAAGACTGTACATATGAGCACAACGAATACAAAAATTACCTTATTCGCTTTTCCACTGAATTTAATCAGTGCTGCTGTCAACCCTTCTCCAACTGTTCCGGCTGCTATTGTCAGAAATAGTAATAACCCCAAGTTGCTTTTTATCTTTTCCCATAAAGATGAATCCATGATAACCATTCCCAATACAATCGTAACCAGCAGCTGTACAGCTATGGATATGTTCATATATTGAAGACCCCAGAACACTTCTCTTCTGGTACTTCCCATGGATCCCACCAAAGGGAGCGTTGATCTGGCTACACCTGCCTGACTTCCAAGCAACATGGCAAAACCCATAATGGTTGCCATCATACCGAAAGTAATGGCATAGGAATCAGCAGATCCGATGTTGCCTTCAAAGATAACCGTGTAAAACAAGGCAAACCCAAGAACGATAAGTATCATTTGCTCTACTGTTTGTGTAAAATATCGTATTGTTCTGATCATTATGCCTCTCCAATCCCGCAAAGCGCTACAAAGAGATTCTGCAATGAAACCGGCTGAATCATCACATCATATCCTTCCCGGATGCTTTCCCCCGCTTCCAACAATACAGTTACACTCTTTCCACGTCCGATTATTTCTTCATGATGACGAGTAAGTCCTTCTGTCGCTGCATCCACATCCTCTGCCTTACCACTGATATGAAAAGCTCTTTCTACCAGATCCTGTGTGTTTTCCTTCAACAAAAGCTCACCGTTTCGGATAATCAGAGTTTCCTCAAAAATATTGGCCGCCTCTTCAATAATATGTGTAGAGATCAGGAAGGTTCGGTTTGTTTTCTCATATTCTTCCAGCAAAAGTCTGTAAAAATATTCCCGCATTACTACATCCAGTCCGGATGTGGGCTCATCTAAAAAGGTAAATTCTGCCTTACTGGCCAGTGCAACGATAATCGTCACCATGGATAACATACCTTTGGATATCTTCCCCAGTTTATCTTTCTTATTCAGCTGAAATTCCTGCATCAGTTTATCAGCCAGTTCCTTATCCCAATTTGGATAATATATTTCGGCAGCTTTCAAATAATCCTTGATTTTCATTGCCCCTAAAGTCCCTGATCCGGCGCTGGGAATAATCTCTCTGGAAAAACAGATATGATCCAATATCTTTCTGTTCTCCCATACAGTTTCTCCATCTAAAGTAACCGTTCCTACAGTCTGTGGATTCTGCGCAGACATAATCGATAACAGTGTTGTCTTTCCGGCACCGTTTCTGCCGATCATGCCGTATATCTTTCCTCGCTCCAAAGTTAAATTGATTCCATGGAGTACTTCCTTATCCTTATACTTTTTTGAAATATTGTTACAAATAAGTCCTTCACTCATATGTTTATCCTCTCCTCAATAAACTCGCCATTTTATTCCGTTTCTGTTAATTCACGCTTAGAATATTCTTTATCAATCATGGTTATGATTTCTTCTTTTGTAATGGACAGGCTCTTCGCCTCTTCCAGGAAACGCTTTACGAAAACCTTCGAAAATTCTTCTTTTCTCCGTGATCTGATTTTTTCTTTAGCTCCCTTTTCCACGAACATACCAATCCCTCTTTTCTTATATAAAATACCGGTATCTACTAATATATTGATGCCTTTGGCGGCAGTTGCAGGATTGATGGCATACTGTCTCGCCAATTCATTCGTACTCGGGACTTTCTCTTCTTCGAGAAGAATATCCCTTAATATATCATTTTCAATCATTTCACTGATCTGTAAATAGATTGACTTTTCCTGGGTTAGGATTTCATTCAAAGTATTGTCGCTCCTTCCTTCGTTGGTTCATTGCTTGTGTAATTAACCATAGCACCAGTGAACATATATGTCAACAGTTATTTGCCATTCACATTCAATTTGTAATCTGTTTGCTCTTTTAAAAAAAGACAAAAAGAACCCCGGCAGCCATCCAAAGATGACCACCGGGATTCTATATTTTAGCATCGGACTTATTTTATTCTACTTATTCTGTTTTTACCTTTTTGAAAACAGAACTTTTCAAGAAAATACCCAAGAATACAATTGCGGCAACAATACCTACAGGATATGCGATTGTAGTACTCAAATGTAAGCACTCAGGTGCATAGAAGAAGTAAGTAACGGAAACCGCTGACATAAATGTTGCAGGGATAGCAGTTAACCAGTAATTCTTTTTATTCAGGAATAAATACATGGATGCTGTCCACAAAGCAATCATTGCCAAAGTCTGGTTAGACCAACTGAAGTATCTCCAGATAACATTGTAATCCAACTGGCTGATAACAGCACCTGCTAACAAAAGCGGTACACAGATATACAAACGTTTTACATAGGATTTCTGATCAATATGGAACCAGTCTGCGATAACCAGTCTTGCAGAACGGAAGGAGGTATCACCTGAAGTAATAGGACAGGCAATAACACCGATCATAGCAAGGATAACGCCAAAACTGCCCATTGTCTTAACACTGACATCATATACTGTCGAAGCCTGACCATTTGCAGATAAGAACTCAGTTAAACCAGTCATCAAGCCGCCTGTTCTCTCATAAACCGCACAGCCTGCAGCTGCCCAGATCAAGGCAATGATACCTTCACAAACCATAGCACCATAGAATACAGAATGTGCTTCGTTTTCTGATTTACAGCAACGAGCCATCAACGGAGACTGGGTTGCATGGAATCCGGAAATAGCACCACAGGCTACTGTGATAAACATAACCGGCCAAATTGGAGTTCCTGATGGATGTAAACTTTGCAGGGTAATCTCAGGAATGGTATAACCATGAGAGAAAATACCAACTGCTACACCGATTGCCATGATAATCAGGCAGACACCAAATACCGGATAAATCTTACCAATGATCTTATCAATAGGAATAAAGGTTGCAATAAAGTAATAAATCAAAACAATAGCCAGCCAGAAATATGTATTTACCAACAGTCCGGAAGCAACACCCTGTTTTCCAATCAACATGGAAATCAAAGATGCTGGTCCAACGGCAAATACAGTACCTACCATTACCAGTAAAACTACACTAAATACACGCATAACCTGTTTCATGAAACTGCCCAGATAAGTACCTGTTAACTCAGAAACTGAAGCTCCATCATGACGCATACTCATAAATCCAACTGAGAAATCATGAACAGCACCGGCCAGAATAGTACCGCCTGTAATCCAAAGGAATACTGCAGGTCCCCACTGTGCACCTGCCAGTGCACCATAAATCGGTCCCAAACCGGCAATGTTCAACAACTGAATCAAAAACAGCTTCCAACGTGGCATAACAACAAAGTCAACGCCATCATTGATTCTGACTGCGGGTGTCTGACGATCGTCAGGTCCGTACATTTTTTCTACAAATTTGCCATAGGTAAAATAACCAATGATCAAAATTGCGAGACATACAAAGAAACTAATCCTTGAGTTTCCGCAGATTTATCCACAAGCTCCTGATTTTATCAGCATTGTAATGAACAACTTTAAAAAAATGCCCAAAATATAAGGAATCTCATTCCTTTTTGATGTAAAATTAAGCTACCAA
>JAQUUX010000124.1 GCA_028693705.1 Lachnospiraceae bacterium
TTTGTTGACTATTTTTTTATTTCGTTGTATCATTTTATGAGTGTAATTATTTAACGCGTTTATGTACTAAAGCGTTGGATGATAATTCAATTTCAAGGGAGAGATTAACTATGAAGAAGATTTTATCCGTACTTTTAGCTACTACTATGGTAGCAGGTGTTCTTGCTGGCTGTGGATCATCCGCTAGCGAAACAGCAGCACCGGCAGCTCCGGCTACAGCAGAGACTACTGCAGCAGAAACAACAGAAGCAGCAGAAACAACTACAGCTGCAGCAAGTGACAAGGTTTATCACATTGGTATCAATCAGCAGCTTGAGCATCCGGCTCTTGATGCAGCATCAGAAGGTTTCCAGGCAGCTTTAACAGAGTTACTTGGTGAGAACGTAGTATTCGATGTAAAGAATGCTCAGGGTGAGCAGGCTAACTGTGCATCTATCGCTTCTCAGTTCGTAGCTGATAATGATGATCTGATCCTTGCAGTTGCTACAACAGCTTTACAGTGTTCCGCAGCAGCAACAAATGAGATTCCGATTCTTGGAACCGCTGTTACTGATTATGCTACAGCACTTGATATTGCTGATTGGAAAGGTACTACAGGCAGCAATATTTCCGGTACCAGCGATTGTGCTCCATTAGATCAGCAGGAAGACATGTTACTGGAATTATTTCCAGAAGTTAAAAAAGTAGGTATTTTGTACTGCTCAGCAGAAGCAAACTCCGTATATCAGGCATCTGTATTTGGTGAAGAACTGAAAGCAGACGGTATTGATTTTGCAGAATTTACAGTTGCAGATTCCAATGATATTCAGTCCGTTGTAACAAACGCTGTTGAAGAATGTGATGTTCTTTACATCCCAACAGATAACACAATGGCTAACAACACAGAAGCAGTTAACAATATTGCACAGGCAGCTGGTGTTCCAATTATTGCCGGTGAAGAAGGTATCTGTTCAGGCTGTGGTGTTGCAACACTTTCTATCGACTACTATGAATTAGGTTACACAACAGGTCAGATGGCTTATGACATTCTGGTAAATGGTGCAGATGTTTCCACTATGGAAATTCAGTATGCTCCAAACGTAACCAAGGAATATAACAAGACAATTTGTGATGCATTATCTGTTACCGTTCCGGAAGATTATGTAGCAATTGAAGAGTAATTGCAGTAAAATATCTTTTATGATGATACAGAGAGGTGTTGTCCTTACAACAGCACCTCTTTTTTTGCTTAGGAGAGCACTGAAGTGAAGTTCAATGCTCTTTTAAGCAAAAAAACACAAAAACATTAATGTTGGAGGTTATAGTATGGCTTATTTTATGTCCTTAAACCCAATGTCCCTGCTCAGGGCATTACCAAGTTCCATATCACAGGGATTGATATGGGGTATTATGGCACTTGGTGTCTACATCACATTCAGGATTCTGGATTTCGCAGATCTGACTGTTGATGGCAGCCTGGCTACCGGTGGTGCCGTTGCCGTTATGCTGATCCGTGCGGGGGTAAATCCTGCGGTTTCTCTTGTCTTTGCTTTTATCGTGGGAATGGCAGCCGGCTTTATCACGGGTATGTTACATACAGCATTGGGAATTCCGGGTATCCTGGCAAGTATTCTGACACAGATTTCTCTCTATTCTATAAATCTGAATATCATGGGCAAATCTAATCAGGCGATCAATGTAGATCAGTATGCGCTGGTGGTTTCTCTTCGATATGTGACTGCTGATACCACAACGAAGATTTTATTCTTTGGTGGTGTGATTATTGGCTGTCTGTTGCTGGTAGCTGTTTTATATTGGTATTTCGGAACAGAACAGGGCTGTGCAATTCGTGCAACCGGCTGTAACGAGACTATGGCAAGCGCGCAGGGTATTAATGTTAATTTCCATAAGGTATTGGCTCTGATGATCGGCAACGGTCTTGTTGGTCTTTGTGGCGGCTTATATGCCCAGTATCAGGGTGCGGCAGATGTTAATATGGGGCGTGGTGCTATCGTTATCGGTCTGGCTGCAGTTATTATCGGAGAAGTTATCTTCGGTAAATTCTGTGCCGGCAAAAAACTGGCATTTGCCTATACTTTGATTTCCGTTATCTTTGGTGCTGTCTTATACTATATTGTTATTGCTTTTGTATTATGGATGAAGATGCCTTCAGATGATATGAAATTATTCTCTGCCATCGTGGTTGCAGTGTTCCTTTCTATTCCTTATCTGAAAGCCAAATATGGAAAAAAAGGAGGTGCAGTTAAATGAGTGGAATGTTAGAGATTAAAAATATTCATAAAACCTTTAATCCCGGTACCATAAATGAAAAGGTTGCTTTAAATGGCGTGGATCTGACTTTAAAAGAAGGAGACTTCGTTACCATTATCGGTGGTAACGGTGCCGGTAAATCTACTATGTTAAATGCCATCGCAGGTTTATGGCCGGTAGATCAGGGTAATATTATTATTGATGGTGTGGATGTTACTGCTTTAAGCGATTTCAAACGTGCTGCATACCTTGGACGTGTATTCCAGGATCCTATGACCGGCACAGCAGCAACCATGTCTATCGAAGAAAATCTGGCTATAGCAGCCAGACGTGGAGAAAAAAGAGGATTAGGCTGGGGGGTCAGCAAAAAGGAAAGAGAACAGTATCATGAACTCTTAAAAACCCTGGATCTTGGTTTGGAAGACAGACTTTCCAGTAAAGTTGGACTGTTATCCGGTGGTCAGCGACAGGCAATCACACTTTTGATGGCTTCCCTGAAAAAACCAAAGCTCTTATTATTAGATGAACATACAGCAGCCCTGGATCCAAAGACTGCAGAAAAAGTTCTGAAATTATCCGATAAAATTGTTTCTGAAAATAACCTGACTGCATTAATGGTAACCCATAACATGAAGGATGCCATTGCACATGGTAACCGTCTGATCATGATGATGGAAGGAAAGATCATCTATGATGTTGAGGGCGAAGAAAAGAAAGCATTGAAGGTATCTGATCTGTTGCAGAAGTTTGAGGAAGTTTCCGGAGGGGAATTTGCAAATGACAGGATGATGCTATCATAAACTGCAGGTTAAAGGAATAAAGATTGATGTAAAGTGACGGTTCAGCCGTGTATCATATGCTTACAAGCCCGTTCTCACTACGGTAAACACGTAGCTGTACTTGGTTCGCACAAGACGCGAACCAAGTACAGACGTGTTTACAGTGCTTGTTCGCATACGATACACGGCTGAACCTCGTTTTACGGCAATATTCATTTTCTTTTAGCCGCAGTTTATGGTGCCCGGTGGTGCGACCTCAGTTACAGCAAGTGAATAATTGCGATAGTTTGGCCTTGGCTACAGACTGGACTAACTGCAGATTAAATTGGAATAAAGTGCAAAGAAAGGGATGACTATATCACTCTGAGAGACACTTGAAACTCGTCAGTACTTGCTTGCGTATTTTGCAAGCTTATGTACTGCTACGAGTTTCATGTAGCGAAAGCGAGTCTCGAAGAGTGAGTATAGTCATCCCTTTCGGTTTGCTTTAATCCATTTAAACTGCAGTTTAATGCGCTTTCTTGTTAATGTAACGGGTATGGTATTTCGAGTACATAATCTTCTGACTGTCGTACAGTCCGCAATATCCGGAGAACATATAACTAAATGCAATAGCCAGCAGGAAATATGGCATGCCATCGTATCCAAACAATTCAAAGCTGATTAACAGTGAAGCAATCGGACAGTTGGTAACACCACAGAACACGCTGGTCATTCCTACCGCAGCGCAAAGAGCAGGGGAAAATCCAAGGAATTGTCCACATAAACAGCCAAAGGTCGAACCAACAAACAAGGAAGGAACCACCTCGCCGCCTTTAAAACCTGAACCTAAGGTAACAGCGGTAAATATCATTTTTAATAGAAAGGCACCAGGAACCACCTGATTGGCAAGGGCTTTTTCTATAATAGTGATACCTGTTCCATTATAATCCCTGGAGCCGACTAACAGAGTCATGAGAACTACCAGGCAACCGCCGATGAAAACACGAAGATAGGGGTTTGCGAAAATCTTTTGAAATCCATGACTTGTCAGATGCAGTATTTTACAAAAGACAGCACTGACAAGCACACATAATAAAGCAAGTATAATAATGGTAACAGCCGGGCGCAGTCCAAAATCCGGAATAGCTGCTAACAGAAAAAGTTCTGGATGAAAGCCAAAATATATAGCAATAAAATGCGCAATTAAAGCAGAAATGACGCAGGGAAGAAGTGCTACATAATAGATAACTCCAACACTGACTACTTCCATAGAAAAAAATGCGGCAGCCATAGGGGTTCCGAAAAGAGCAGAAAAAGCGGCACTCATGCCACACATGATCATAACCTTCTGATCCTTCTTATCAAATCGAAAGAGTTGACCAAGATAATTACCAATACTGCCGCCAAGCTGTAATGCTGCGCCTTCACGGCCGGCAGATCCACCAAATAAATGAGTAATGGATGTTCCGAAGAAGATTAGCGGAGCCAGCTGTAAGGGAAGTTTTTCTTCGGAATGAATGGCTGAAATAACGTTATTGGTACCGGTATCTTTGTAAAGATGCATTAAATGATACATCCATACGATGAACAAACCACTGAATGGCAATAAATATAATAGCCAGGGATGATTTAGACGAAGTCCAGTTACTGTATTCATGGAATAATAGAACAGGGAAGCAGCAAGTCCAACGATAATACCGGCTAAAACGGAACAAATGATCCATTTCATGGAAATTGTCAGCTTCATACGATAATCCTGGAGTTTCTCTGTTATTTTTTCTTTGACTTGTGGCGTAAAAAGTGTCTGCAACTTTTGAAAATCCTTTCTGGTGCATTTCTGATATATCCTATTTAAAATAGTACCAGTTCACCTATTTTTTTACAAGTAATTATTGCTCGTCGATAGAGTAAACTTATTGTAAGTTGGGAAAGAATAAAGAGCTCCTTGATATAAAAGATTTCTTAGATTTGTTTCCCTTAGTTTACTTCGCCGTCATATTTCTGTCAAAGTCTATTTTCGCTTCTCT
>JAQUUX010000125.1 GCA_028693705.1 Lachnospiraceae bacterium
TCCAGCGGGGCTTATTTAAGTGTCTCTACTCTGTTCAACGTCACTCATCATCATTCAGAAAACTGACGGATTGACACTTTAGGAGAAGTTAATCATTTTGAAATAACATTTTGCGGAAACTCAAGTGGTATGGATCATAGGCTTCTGACAGGTGTAAAAAATCAGCCCTTTTTTTGGAGCTTTCACTTCTTCAGCTACGCTGCAGTCATAGGGATTCAGAATCTCTGCAATTACTTCTCCGGCTTCAACCGGATCGTTTATATCTTTTTTCAGCTGTAAAAAACCGGAAGAATTGGATTTTACGATCGTTTCATCACTTTCCAGCAATATTTCCGGATCTTCCATTCCAGGCGTCAGCTGGGAAATACTTTCCGGCTGTAAAATCCCTTCATGACATAAAAAGCGCAATATTGCTTCTACTGCCAGAACAGCACTTTCTTCATGTACCCTGTCAGTTGCATCTGTATAAATAGAAAATGCATGGCAATTCCATAACTGCCAATTATAGTTTAAGGTTGCAGTATCAAACGGTCTTGGATCCCTGAGAACCACATATGGGAATCCAAAAGCTGTTGCCATCTGCGCATTTTCAAATCCTGTTTTCATCATCCTCACATGGGGAATATATTTCCCCGGAATATAAGAGCTGACAAACTGCATACCGTATGTATAATCGGATATCTGCTCAAATACCCCACCTGCGATTCTCTGGGTTGTTTCTCCCAGATTATATCCCGGAAACATACGGTTAATATCTGTGTTATCCGTTGCCCAAAATCGTTTTTCAATATTCATGGGCGCGGAATTGACACAAGGGATCACACGAATTGATTTACCGGATACGATAAGTCCTTTCTTTTCCAGATGGGTCAATGTCTGGATTAATTTTGCGCAGCAATATAATTGCTGAACTTCATTGCCTCGCATAGCCCCAACGATGCAGGCTGATTTTTCGCCTACGCCAAAATCAAAGCCTGTAACCCGCATATGATCTCTGTAAAGGGATTCCAACTCAAACAGTGTTCTTCTTTTCATTGTTTGCCTCCTCCTTTTACCGTTAATAATCTGGCAATCAGTGAGCCCTCATCCACAACGGGATATTCCTGCAGCGTAAACAAAAGACCGTCTTCCGGAGCCAGAACCTGTTCTTTCAGTTCTCCTGTTAACGGGTTGATGATCATACCGATTCTCTGGTGCTTTTTTACCGTGACATTATGTTCTACTGTTGGCACAAAAACTCCGGAACGCCCGGCATTCAAAAAACTGACCGCTCCGTCTGTGGATACAACAGGCGTTCTGACCTCTGCAACCGGTCCGGTCCAGATACCCATCTCTACTACAAGAGTCGGAGTTCCCACTTCATTCAGCGAATGAGCAAGTGTTGACCGCAGTACCGTTGCTGCTGCATGTACCCAGATATAATCCACATTCATATTCATGGCAAGGGGTACAAGCTGTTCCCTTGTTTCTTCACTGATTCTGATCTGTGGAATCTCCCGCAGGAAAATATTGCTGGCATGAATATCCACGCATAGGTCTGCTCCTTTAATATCATCCACAATACCTGCTGCCACATATTCCTCCATGGTTCCTTCTTTTGACCCCGGGAAAATCCGATTCATATCCAAATCATATCCCGGAATCCCCCTTGTAATAGAGTCAATCCCCAGAGGATTTAGAGCAGGATAAATATCTACCACACCCTCTAAATATTCCGGATGTTCTTTTATTTTCTGATTTAATGTATAACATACGAACTGTCCCTCCAGTTCGTCCCCATGTGTTCCCGTCACAATACAGATTCTCTTTCCGGCCTTATTTCTCTCCGGCCGGATGTGATTCTTTTTAATTGCAAAGGTCTCATCAATGGTTAATTCCACCGACACTACTGTCTCAACCATTTTTTCACTCCTATCCCTGCATATTTTACTGTTCTGATACTTTTACGCCAACAATCTTCTGTTGTCTTCCATTACCTCTGAAAATTCCACGTTCCACCAGGCAATCTTGATAATCCCTGCCATGAGATATCTTTACGTAGCTGTCATCTGTTCTTTTATGATTAGTAGGATCAAAGCCATGCCAAAACCCTTCATCATATACTTCCACCCAGGCATGGCTGGCACCTTCTCCTTCCATCATTCCAACCACGTATCTGGCTGGAATATGTTCCATCCGCAGTAACGCCAGCATAATATGTGCATAGTCCTGACACACGCCTTTTCTAATGGTATAGGCTTCCTCTGCTGTTGTGGACAAGCCTGTCACACCCGGACTGTAGTGCATCCGCTCATGTACCAGTTCTGTAATATACCATGCTTTTTTTAAACTCGCTGATCCTTGACTGTCTGTCTCCCTGTTATCGAAATCTTGTAATACTTCCTTTTCATTTTCATAGAGTAATTTTAATGAATCACCCGGCATTGTATACTTCGTGGGATATTTAAAAAGCATACAGGCTACCGGATCCGGTTCTGCCAGGGGATTTCCCTGCACCACCGCTTTTCCGGTAACTCTTACCACGAATAGGTCATGAGGTTCTCGTAACCTTCCATACAGCAAATGATTTCCAAAAGAATCCACATCACCGCTTACTTTCACATCAGGCGTAATCTTCACTTCCAGATCCTGTATCTCCTGCCCTTGAAAAGTCTTTGGGATACACTTTAAGCTAAAAGAATGATCCACAATTTCTTCAATGAAAATGGTTTTCATGGTGTAATTAAACTGCAAGTTTTTCAATGATTTTCACAACCTTTGTATAATCTGGTGTATCTCCGGACAACAGTTCATTTAAATGCACCAGCGCTGTTTCTTCATAATGCATACCGATTGTCTTGATCCGGTGTGACAGGCGGGATTGTTCTTTTCTCATCATACTAAGCGGCATTTCCAAGCGGGATTACAGATCCAGCCGTTCAATTCTTTTCCCGCATTTTACCAGGTTTCTGATATGTTCGTTTTCTATGCTGTCATCTTCCACACCCCAGAATGTCAGTAACTCGTCCATAACCTGCTGTAATTCGATCAGAGGTGCATCACTGGTTTTCGCTTTCTGCATTTCATATACTGCCAGCTGAATATAGGCCAGAGCCTCTGAACCGATTTCCTCCCTCAATACAATTGCGTTATTGTAGGCTCTGATCAGATTGCTCTAAAGAGAGTCCGTATTTTCCTCATCAAAAGGATACTTTGCCAGGAATGCCTCCTTGGATCCGTAAATATCCGGAATATTCAGTTTTTCGCAAAACTCCTGATAAAAATTCTCATCCAGATCAATCATTCTGTCAAAGCTTGTGAAATAATATTTCAGCGTTGTATAAACTCTTTCTGTGTATCTTCCTAGCCATATTAAGTTGTCTTTCTGTTCTACCGAGAATGTACCCATGTGTCTTTAAAACCTCCTCCTTGTGATGAATTCACAATAAATGAATCCGGATTTCTGGAAAAACGAGTCAAACCGCTCGCCCATACCTTTGTCTGTTCGCCGGTCAATACAAAAGCTCTAAGATCCGCTTTTCTTGGAACGATTTTTCCTTCGTCCATAATATCAATGTCTATAAAATCAATAACTTCCTGGGCAATAAAACGACGGGGTTCTTTCTTTAACAAAGCAATGAAATCTTCTTTTTCCTGTTTATTCAGTTTGTTTCCAAACAAAACACCATATCCACCGGCCTCTGCCACATCCTTTAATACCAGATTGTCAAAATTTTCCAGTACATATTTCATATCATCTTCATAAAAAGGAAGATATGTTGGTGCATTATGTAAGATACTTTCCTCACCCAGATAATACTTAATCATCGGATAAGATGCACCGGAAGGTACTCTCAGATTATCCTCCAATACATACCAGGTTTTGTCCTTTGCCTGTACCAGATCAATACCCGAGATATGGCTGTAAATTCCTTTAACCGGCATAACACCATCACATTCTGCCAGAAATCCTGAAGATGAGAAAATAAATTCTTCCGGAATCACACCATCCTTCACAATCTTTTTCTCACCATAAATATCCCTTAAGAAACAGTTCAGCGCCGTTACTCTCTGGATCAGTCCCTTTTCCAGATAGTCAAATTCTTCTTTTTCAATTACCCTCGGAATAGGATAGAAGGGAAACAGCTGTTCCTTAAAGACACCATTTTTATAAATGCCAAACTTTACACCGTATCGGGCAAGCAATTCATTTACCTTATCCGCATGCTGATATAATTCCTTCATAACATTCCTCCTGCCTGTACCTTTACCAAGTCCCTTTTTCATTTTTTGTACGAAAAAAGGCGTCCTGCATATGCAGAACGCCTTTGTCCTTCGTTTTTATTAAATTGGCTAAATTATAGCGGATTTAGAATTAGGTGTCAAGGCTCAAACATACCTTTTCATCTATCTTTAGACACCCAATTTGGTCATTAATATTTCTTAGTCCTCTGAAATAGCTGCCACCGGACAGCCATTCATTGCTGCATCAAATTCTGTTCTGGTATCCTCTGTAACCTCTGCTATTCCGGCTGCTTTTCCTGTGTCCTGCATTTCAAATAAATCCGGTATCATTCCTGCACACATCCCGCAGCCAATGCATAAGTCCTGGTCAACACATGGTATCATTTTTATCCTCCTTTAATAGTTGCATTGTTGAAAAAAGTTTTTGTCAAAATTTATTATTTGTTCTTTTCATAGCTTTAGTATAGGCTTTTTTCTGGAAGATTATGTAACATATGAAACTAAAAGTATTTATTTCGTAATATTACTATATACTTAACACTATTCACTCGCCGTAACGTGCAAGCTGCGCCACAAGACACCATAAACTGCAGGTTAGCAACTTAAAAAAATAATATTTATAATGAGACGGCAATGGTGTGGGTGTGTATCCTTCCATTGCCGTTTACACGTATAAGAGCCGCTACATCATTCCATGAAGATACTTGTCCTTTAACGCTAACGGCCCCAATCGCCATCCTGGCTCTGAGGGGCCTTTCAAGCCATTTATGGCTTTGGC
>JAQUUX010000048.1 GCA_028693705.1 Lachnospiraceae bacterium
TTCAGAATAATGATACAGTGATAAGTCATAAAAATATAACTTTCTCGGAACAGTTTCACTCTTTTTATTCTTTTCTTTTGACATTATGTTGTCCCCCTAAGACAAGTTTTTATTTAATTCTACTACTTTAGTCACATAATACAACCACTTTGTCGGAATTTGGAGATAAAAACACCCTGCCGGTATTAGGGGTACTAGCAAGGCGCGTCTGATATTTCTATCTATTTATATTATAGAACTGACGTTCTCTTATTGCAAGAGGAACATGAAAAAAAAGCCCCGGATTTCTCCGAGGCTCTAATTTTTTAGGACTTAACCAATATCGCATCAAATCCAGCTTTCTTTAATTTCTCCTGCATCGCGGTAGCGTTGGCGGCTATGCTATATGCTCCTACCTGTACCCGGTACAATGATTTCACCACAGGTGCTGCAGGCTGTTCTTCTTCTGCAGGTGCTTCCGTCGATACAGTCTGTCCGGTAATGCCCTTTACGATGGCAGATGCCATAGATTGATAATCATACAGCTTTACATCGTCTGCATCATCCACAAAGCAGCACTCAACCAACATGGCCGGTGCATTGGTGTTTTTCAAAACATAAAGGCTTTGACTGATCTTTGTTCCGCGGCTCTTAAATCCGATTGATGCAATAGCTGCACACACCCTGTCAGCATATTCCTTTGCCTTACTGTTGGCTGAATACACATATACTTCGGTGCCAGTACTCTTTCCATTTCCGGATTTATCATTTGCCCCCGCATTAAAGTGGATACTAATGTCCAGATCTGCAGCATGAGCGTTACACTTTGCTACAATCTTTTTAAGGACATCAGACTGGCTTGTCCCGTTATCTACAGTGCAGTCATTGACAGTATGACCCAACTTTTGCAACTGTCTGATAACTTCATTTTTTACCGCTCTGGCTTCTGTGGACTCTTTTATAATACTGATTGCCCCACAGGCTATTTTACCATCCGGGTTATGCCCGGCATGTACATTGATTACCATCTTATTATCCCCTTTCTGATCATCATACTGAGTAAGATTATATTTCTTAATTACATTCATTAGGTTCTCTACATAATTGATGCTAGTTGCATATTTGTCAGCCTTGATATTCTCCAGATACTGTTCCGGATCCGTAATGCCTTTTAGATTTGCGTAATTTGATATGTTCGTCCACTGAAAATAACCAATCACACAATCTTCCAGGCTATTAAACTTGCAAAATTTTGAAACAATATTGGAATATGTACCATCAGACTTCTGCTCGGCTGTCCACTCTTCAAAATATTCATTGGATATCGCGCACCGGTTATTTCTCCACTTCAAACCAAAGTAATTGTTTCTTCCATTTGTGACCTTATTGGAAGTACCGCTTGCACTTTCCAATACTGCCTGTGCAATAATGGGGCTGTATACACAAATCCCATACTGCGGCGCATACTTTTTAATCAGTGATGCAATCTGCTCTATAAAATCACTCATGCAGTCACGCATTCTTTTCAATGAACTGAGTAAACAGCTGATGCAATCCAGTACTTGCTAAACCGCTTACCATGCCACCCAAAATGACTTCTGGCGTTACTGTTGGCCAGTTAATCCAGGCGGCTAAAATCACGCCCAGAATGGCACATACGGTTGGGATATATTTGTTATCTACATCCTTTACCCACTTCTTGATAATGTAACCTGCACACAGGCAAATGCCTACAATAACCGGTACATAAAAATCGTTTAAAAATTCCATGAAAATATCCTCCTTTTAATGTCTATGCTTCTTTTAATAGAAATTCTCCGTCCTCTAAACAGTGGCGATAAACCATCCTGATGTATTTGATTGCTCCATCTGCTTCTGAATTTTTCAGATGATTGTCTTCTACAAATTTTTCGTATTTGTCGCACATGTTGTTTGCCCGGGTCCATTCTTCTTGGGTGTGCTGTCTCTTCTGCAGGCATTGATTTTGAAAATCAATTATGTAGGTACGCATATCATCAGCAATATGCTCCTGCAGGTCTTTGCTGACCTTGTCCACCTTATCATTGGTATCTCTGTTCAGGCGTCTTCCAATCCACCGAAGGGGACTGAATGGAACCGGTGTGATCTCAACCAGTGAACAGATAATAAGAATTACTATTGTAGCTATTTCTGTTTGGTTCATATGGCTCCTTTCTGCCCCTCCGGGAGGCTGTATTATTGGTATTTTCAATCTAACTATTCAGATTTTTCAGAGGCTTGTAACCTGTGAGATACCTTTCCTAACAGACGAAATGCTTATCTAAATGACATTGTATAAAATATGGCTCGTATAAAATATCTAAGCTGTTTCGATGTCACCATCTATTAAGTAAACCATGATACTAATAGAATTTGATAAACTTACGTGCTTTGCACCATCATAGTAACTTCTATAGTATGAATTACTTAGTCCGGTTAAAGTGGCGATACCAGTTATTGCATCGTAGGTTACTTGCGGTGTTGTGGTTAAATGATAAATACTGGTTATGTCTTCATCTAATGATACGCTTGAACTTATTACTTTAATAATAAAATTATCTTTAGTAAGTTTTGTATAATCAACATCAGGTAACAATGTTTTTATATCAAAAGTTGTACCGGAACCCAGACAATAAATAGTGCTACCAGCATTTTTCCATTCTGTTAATGCCATATTAGATCACCTCCGAATCATAGCGGTATTGGAGCTTACCGTTTTCGATGCGAAATTGGAGGTTTCCATTATTTAAACTACTGTTTGTCTTACCTATTTCGGTCTCAAAGTTTTCCTTCAAATCCTTAATTTCACTCGCAGAATCAGTAGCTGTCCACTTCGCAGAATCAAACGCTTCTGCCTGCGTAACTGCTGTTGTACACTTATAGAAAACGCCATTGTACCGGCAATAATCTCCAAGTGCATAGGCATATGTTTCATCGTATTCTCCGACTGACATGTCCATTACTTTGTTAAATTTTGTATCAACCACATTCTGTACGATGTCATTTACTTTGCTGTCGATCTCACTCATGATAAACACATGGTTCCAATGTGCCGTATCAAACGATTCAGCTGCAGTAATTTCTACAATGCAAATATACAGTTCATTGTTATAAACGCAGTAATCATTCACAGCATAAGTTGCTGTTGAATCATATTCTGGTGCAATATTTGATCCCAGAAGGCCATCAATACTTCCGGCCAAAGCGGTTACCTCTACGGACAATCCGTCGACTGTCTCCGTTGCACTATCAATTAAAGCTTTAAGTACCGGTCCCTGTCTGGAGTCCAGAGCATATCCCTCATCAGTTCCTGTAAGTGTATTGTTAAGTCCAATACTGCTAAATTTATACCAATATGCTGCGTTTTCTCCTGATGGAGCAATCCCAACGCATGTTTGTTTGCACAACCATGATGTACTACTATAGAAAACCAGGTCCAGTGGACCATATGTTGTAGATGCACTATAATTTCCTCTTGGAATAATTAAAATTCTTCCTGCGCTTGCCATTTCTAAATTTCCCTCCTACTCTGCTGTTGTCCATTCAAGATTTCCATTTTCACGATTGATACTAAACCGGTAATTTGTCGAATCAACAACCACATCTCCTGTTTCAAAATCAATGGAAAAATTAGCATATAAAGAATTTTTCAACACTTCATTTCTGCATTCCTCCACTATCTTTTTGTCTTCTGCTACCGCTGTTATCGCACTTATTGCAACATTGTGATAGTATTTAGCATTGTCTAAATCTTCGTTTTCTCTGGTTCCTGTCTCTCCGACTGCATAAGATCTGGCTAACACTGCACTTTCTATAGCATCTTTTCCGTTTTTAACACAAGTCTCAAATACATTGCCAAGGCTGTCATTGACGTATTCTGTTCCATCTGCATAATAAGCTCGGAATACATATTTATCATCAAACTCAATTCGCATAAGCATTGAATGATAATAAGCCTGTGCTTTGGCAATTGCTTTCTCCAGAGCTGTAAATGTTCCTTCAAAGGTTCCTGTGCTTATACCATCGGCAATTACTTCATCCAGATTTTCGCTTTCCAATACTTCCAGCTGAAATTTTGGAGCAAGTAAAACTTTTCTTACCCCCGTGATTGGATTCGTTTTAATCAGTTTAAGTTGCATGGTAACAAATCCTGCTGCCTGAATATCAGTCTTAAGAACTGTGTAGTTTACTGTACTGCCATCAATTGTACAGGCATTGATGCTCGGCTGCTCTGCATCTGGTCGCATGACATACATCAATGCTTCCGTATGCTCTGCATCTATGTATTCCGTTGTGCTTCCTGCTGTCAGTGTAATTGACAGCTTTCTGGATATTGCATCTCCGGTTCCAAATCCCTGTAATGTTTTCTGCACTCCGCTTTTGTGGCAATCAAGTGTGAATCGGTATATTACTGCTTCCATATTCTGCCCTCCTTGCTTATAAGTATAAAAAAAGTGGAAGGTCATATTCTAACCTTCCACCAAATTCTTACTTATTTAATTTCCATTGAATGATACACATTTCCGATTGTCTGGTTCCACATGGAAACTGCATCTCTTACCGTATTACTTATTGGCAGTCCTGTTGTTTGTGACACAGCTTTCAACACAGAATATGCCGTTTCATACGGTGTGACATCCTCACCTTCAATATACTTCATTACTTTTTTGGCTGCACTTACAGACGATTGAATAAAAGCTTCATCCATACGTGTTGGATCATATCCGCTCAAAACGGATACCACATCTTTAACCAGTGGTAACTTAGTCAATGGATTGGCTTCTGACAGGATGTTTTCTATCAGAATATCATACAGTTCTTCGTCTTCATCCTCATCGTCTCCACCGCCTCGCATAATTGCTACAGCACCACCAACAATACCGGATACTGCTGCCGTAAGTGCGTATACAGACATCGTTCTTGCGAACTTTCTCCCGTGCTTACTTACTGTTCTACCGTATCCTCCATGTTCTCTTGCATCCATACTCCATTCAGTGAAAGCATCTGCAACCATATTGTAGGTTACGGACGGCTCCGACATGAATGATGTTGCCATCTGCGTTAACCCGCTCCTACTTCGCATGATATTTGTCCTAGTCATGGTAGAATCGACTACCTGTGTCTGATAGATAATTTCTCTAAAACGATCAGATACCGCTTTCAGATATTCCTCTGAATCAATCTTCAAATTAGTTTTGTCCTTAATTTCAGCCTCACAGGCATTCCACAGGTATCCCCAGGTAATCTTATCTCCCCATTCAGCACCAGTTAATGAAAGTTCCTCGATCTTATCTACAACGCTCTCATCGTGCTTGATCTGTTGTTTAACATTTCTGGTAATGTTCGTGTCATAGAATCCCAATGCCTTCCACTGAGCAATGCCACTATTTTCTTGCGCTTTTGTGACCGATGGTTTTTTAAACAGCAGGGCCTTGGTCAGATATTTAGGACTCATGACAGCAGATGCCCTGACATATGCTGTAGGCTGCAGCAATGCAACTCTAATATTGCCACCCACAGCGGCTATCTTATACCTGGTCATCGCTCCTTTCATTATTCCTTCACTTCTTCCACCATCACTGTCTCCATTAAGGTCTTTTAAAAAGTTTGTGAAGTACTTCTTTGCTTCTTTTCCGAAGGTTCTCTCCATTTCCTGCTTTACTGAGTTAGTATCGAACTGCGTGTCTCCTACTTCTGTTTTTTCTCTGTAGTTATACCACTTAAAGGCATCCAGTACCGGTAACGCAAGAGCATTGTACTTTGCCATATCAGATGCATGTTGTGCAAATACATCGAAAATCCCCTCTATCACTACCCTGTTATTGGCATTTCTTGTTGTAGACTTGGTAAATGACATATTCAAAATCCGGAATAAACTGTTTTCCTGCTCCTTGGCATCATCCTTGGTCAGGTTGTTGTCATCTGATTTAATTGGAAAGTAATTCTTCTCACCAAACTGTCGAATTCCAAATCGTTTCATGGAAACTTCGTTTCCCCAGTCAGATGCTGTTGTGTTCATAAAATTCTGTAGTCTGTCTGCCACTTCTCTCTGGCGATCACTAAGGCTGTCTATGATTTTTTTAATTTCTGAATCTGCCAATGTGACACCTTCAGCCTGTGAGATTTTCTTTCCTTTTTCTTCAAAGTCTGCAACTCTCATGCCTCCGCCGTGAAGATGCGTCTTTGCCTGGTCTCTTTTCTGCAGACAATAGAGTGACATAATCTGCGGTACTGTCATTTTTACTTTGGTGTACTTTGGTTCTCCCCCATAAATTACATCCTCAGTTTTTCTTGGAAGCATAATTTCAAATTCTTTTATATCATCTTCCCATTCCCGTGCTTCTTTTGTTGTATATGCATCATTTGCGTAATCAATAGCCGCTTTGACCTTAAATGCAAAAGAATCCCAGCCATCCTGTATTGCAAAAAATATTTTTTGTGCGCCACTTCCAAACTTCTTAAATACATAATATGGTAATGCATTCTCATACCCAAGGAAATCTTTTATTCCTTCAATTGGCTTTATTCCATGCTTCTTCTTTCCGAGTGCCTGCATTTCCTGAATAGATGTACGCGATACTTCTCCGACTTCTTCCGTGTTTCTAAATGAAAGGAAATCATTCAGCTTTGATATGGAGCTTCTCATAACTCTGATCATTCCATTTAAGCTTTTCAGCTGTTCAGAAGTCATTTCATTCAGCACAAACTCGTTATCCCCTACACTTCTCATAATAGAATTAACTGTTGTGCTGATATTTCTGATTTCTTCTGTAAATCCCTTCGGAAGATCCACATACATTTCAAATGATGTCTCTGCGTCTGCATCATAATCAATCTGCATAATCAGATTAGAGAAGTTTTCCAGTGCCTCGCTTAATGATATTTCAGTCTTTGTCGGCTTATATTCTCCTTCCTGCATACGTTTTGAAGAAAAGTCAATTGCAGTGAGTAGCTTTGCGACAGGTTCTTTCATTGCATCCGGAACATGGTGCTTGGCAGAATTTTCATTCATCCAGGAGCTAAGAGAAAGCGTATTTTTAACGATCTTCTGAATTTCCTCTTTTCTGGCATTTCTTTCCCTGTACTCGGCCATACGTTCCTTATTATTCTTTTTCACACTTCTGATATCTTCATTTTTCTGACTTCTGATACTACGTATTATCTTTTCATAGTGTTCTCTGGTTTCTTTCTTCTGATCCGCCAAGTTTTTCTGATATCTTTCGCGCAGATCTTTCATTGCCTGTCTGTGTTTAAAATTGATTTCTTTCAGCTTCTGATCAAACCGGTCTGCAACTGTAGGAACCGTATCCACGTTCCAGAACTGATTATATACTTCTGATGCTATTCTTCTTACTTCATTGTCTGTTACGCCATACTCCACAATCTGTTTTGACCGCTCAAGATCTTCAACAACATCCACCAGACCAGTAATCTGATCACCCGTTGCCATCTGACTAAATATACCCGGATATCGTTCACACCACTCCTGCCACATAGTATCAAGGCTGATTGCGTTCTGATCTATGCTTACCATCCATCGCAGTGCGCTTTTATAGTTACTGCCGTATATGTACTTTACTTCCTGCATTTGCTCTTCTGTCAGAGATACTTTTGTTCCACGTATATCTTTCAGAATTTCATCTACATAAGGATCGGCACTTACGCTATTCTTTTGCGACTCCATCAAGTGACTCGCTATTTCATATGACTTACGGTTTACCGTTTCAGCATCAAGATTGTCCTCATTTACCATCCAGGAATAAAACTCTTTCAGCTCTAATGATAGTTTCTTCTTTCCATAATCAGAACCACTTCTTACCAGTAAAACGTCTGCTGCCGCCTCTATTTTACTGTTGCTAAGTACACGGCCGCCGGTTACGGTACGCTGAATACTGTTGTTTTCTTTCAATATGCTATTTCTTTCATTGAGACGTTTCACATCGGCTTTTAGCTGTGAGTTTTCCTTCTCCAATGTGTCATTTCTATCTAAGAGTTCATTGATGTCATATGATTTTCTTCTTGAAAATTGTTCTTTTTCTCCAAATCCGGCAATTTCTCTAGCACGTCGGATTGTGTCCTGCATGAATTCAGAATGGTAAGCATTTGACTGGCTTTTTCCTCTTTTTGTTCGTCTGTCATATCTTCTAACGGATCCGTCAATCTGTCCATCATATCTATGGACAACCCCATGTCCAAAAACTTTTTCAATAATGCGCACCGATTTTTCGATTTCGGATTTTCCTTCTTTAATTGCCGCATATATAATCCTCCTTGCATAATCTATGTCCGTTTCGTTATCTAAATCAAACTCTATGATTTTACTGATTCCCGGATTTTCAAAATCTCCATCCGTATAGACCAGTTTATTTCCTACTGGTACTATTGTATCGCCATTTTCCCCTTTTTCATACTGAAAGTTTTCCCGGATATGACCAATCTGCTTTTTGAAATACTTCCATTCTTCGCCGTTCAATCCATTTGCCAGGTTATTTCTACGTGAAAACTTCCTATTTTCGCCATCAATTGTTTCCAAATCTTTTTTATACAGTACCTTGGCTTTTTCTATTACAATTTCATTTGAATCGTTTCCACCTTCACTATAATTTCCGGCAATTAGATATAAATTCTTACCTTCATATTGTTTTATCTTTTCAATATTATCATTTATGTCCTCAGAATCTACTTGAATACATGACGTTCCATTTAGTTCTCCCGCATCATAGTATTCTCTATAATTTCCTGTTCCTTCCGGATAGATCAAATTGTCGTTTTCATCATACATTGGATCCTGATATAACTGGTGTGAATTGTTACAAATATCCCCAATGTCATAATCAAAATCATCTATTCTTACTCCGTAAAATTCGTATTCTCCTTTTTTTATTATTTTACTTATTTGCTCTGCAATTTCATCTTGACTTATGTTGTCTTTTCCCCTGGTCGAAAGTTGTACCGGTGCAACTTCTTCTTTTTCTGTCTGTTCCTGTTTTACGGCATTATTTGCCTCTACAGATTTCTTTAATGCTTCATCCCATTTCTTCTGCAGATTATCCAGCATATCACTATAACTGCGTAACACTTCTGCTTCCCTGGACTTAGAGCTGTACTGCTTTAACACATCCTGTATCCACGATTTAACATTGGCTATAACTTCTCGGATGTGATCCATGAATGTTTTCTTATTACTCTCTGACATTTCTGACAGCATCCCAGTAACATATTCACTGCCAGAAAACATATCTTCACAAGCCCTAGCCACCATTTCGTCCACAGCATCCTCTGCTGTAGCATTTTTGTTTTCTCCTGACTGTACCATTTCATAAGACTCTGCCAGTGCTAGTGCATCTACGCCAACATGACTTGCATAATCCGGGCTGTTCTGTAGTGTATTCATTACAATTTCCCGAATTTCTGCATACGCCTCTGGTGCCTTTTCCTTCATCCAGTGCGTTGTTTCGTGCGACATGGTGGGTACCATAGCGTCTTCCAGTACCTTTGATGACATACCGGCATTTACATCTAAATGAATTGTGTTATCTTTTCTGTCATACCATCCATTAGGAGATCCATTGTCCTGTTCCTCTGTTGTACTGGCCTCCCATACCAGATTGATCCCTGCGGTTTTAGAAAAACCGCTGATAATTGAAACCGCATTGCGCTGTCTGGAAGTCAGACTACTAAAGTTAACCTTTCCTTTTCCGCTGTTTGTAAAATCTATTACAGAATCGTCTACTTTACCCTCACTAATAGTCTTCCCTTTGAATTTTTCGGTTATGGAATTTATAGTGTTCTGCTTATAAGAAACAGAATCCTTTACACCGGTATTATAAATCTCTTTTACCTGATTTTCTGTCAGCACTCCTTTATGCTGTAATGCAGTGTCTGCTCCGAATCCTGTAAGACCATAATTATAGATCAGATCAAATGATGTCGCATAATCATCCACATCAGTCTGTCCATCATATTGTTCCAGAAAAGCATTTCCTTTGTTTACATCCATTTCCTCAGCATAGTTCACTGCCAGACTGTCATTGATATTCATTTTAATCTGACTTGCTTTTATTTTTCCTTTATCTGTTATAACAAATGACTTCCCATTTTCTTCTATCAGTCCCTGTACTTTTACATTTTTTCCAGTCTTTGTGTCATATGATGCAGATGGCGCAGTCAGATCAGAAAACTTCTGTTTTTGGTCTTCGTTTCCATTTTTTGCTGTATCCTGCCATGTTCTGTTATACAGAGAACCAAGCTCTGCGTCTTTCACATTTTCTGCTGTTTTGCCTTTCTTATCAAGTTCACTCAGGTATTTTTCACTTTCAGAACCTTTTTCATAGGATTCTGCCAGATCAAATGTATTTTTTGTGTTTCCATCAGATTTAATAGCACTTCCCATGCTCTTATTTTCCGCAAGGTTTCTCGCGCTCTCTCCGGCAGCACTAATACCGCCTGCCAGTGCTCCGCCTGCACCAGCCCAGGCAACATTAGACAGGACATCTATCGCAGACTTTTCTTTTGCCTCTTCTTCTGAATACCCCTGTTCTACATATCCATCATAGGTTTTTGATAAATCAGACAATCCGCCTCTAACAAAATAATCAGAAACTGTATTGGCCAGTTCTGTTGCCATTTCCTCTTCGCCTTCAATTCCCATCTGGGTAATGACATTCTTTACAAGTCTTCCAACGGAGTCTGTATCCTTAGCTTTGATTAACTGGTCAACCGAAAAATGTTCAAAAGCTGCCTCAGCAATACCGGATAATGTTGCTCCGGTTACAATATCATTTTCATTTGCTCCGGCATCCTTTAATTCCTTTGCTTTTTGTGATGCAGCATTCATACCCATGACTGCCGTAAATCCTTTTCCGAAGGTATTAACGCCAAGTACAGACTCTGCGGATGACAATGCCGTATCATACAAAAATGACGGTATATTTTGTCCAAACAGTTCTGCATCTGTATTCTTTTCTATATTCTCTCTTGTGGTATTTCTGATCGTATCAGATGAATTTTGCATAAAGTGAGCAGTATCATACGGATTCGTCTCACCCATATTGCTACCGCCAGAATTTTTATCGGATCCGGTAACGGAACGAATTGCATCATCTGCAAACGCTGTAATACCTCCTGCAATAGAAAGCGGGACTGAACCTACCGACATAAGCCCCTGTTTCACTGCCTGTTCAATACTGCTGCCATCATTAAGCCATGCTTCTATCTGCCCCTGATCCTCATCAGATCTTCTTTTAGACAATGTAATATCCATATCCCGCATAAACTGATCAGCCGCACTCTGTCCTTTAGTTTTCAGTATATAGGTATATGTGTTCTTCTCATCATCATCAAGTACTTCAAAGTTTCCTTTTTTATCGTCCCAGAATTCCGGATCATAATTGTTATTTACAACGTCCTCAAAATCTTCATTATTCATAAGCCCAGCATATGCATCAAATCCGTTATCCAGGGCATATTGGTTCCTTTGTGTCTCAAGCTTATCTTTATACTCTCGATCTGGTTTTGTTTCATTTATTACATTCTGTCCTGTCTCCACATCGGTCTTCATTTCATCTGAAACAGGGTTTAATATCTTTTTTTCTGTATCTTGCGGGGTCGCAAAACTTTTATTTGCTAATTTACTTTCCGGATCATTGAGTTTAATCGGGCTTGTTGCAGTATTATTCACCTTGGAGCCAATACGTGCGTTCAGTTCCTTATCATAATCATCCAGATTATCATATCCTACATTAACGCCATATTCTTTTAAGAAGTTGTAGTCCTCACTTCCCTCTTCTGTAGTCTTTAATTTTTCCTGTACCTGGTCATATGACAATCCATTATATTTTTTCTTCAGGTCACTTTTGTTTTTGGCTAAGGAATATGCATCCGCATTCTGATACTGTCCATAAAGTTCACTCAAACCGTCCCAACTATCCATTCCCGCCTTTAAGGAACCTATTGCCTGATCTATTCCGGTATTGAAATCATCCAGGTTATCTGCTCCGGAATAATTGTTCTGATACTCCTTATAGTCATTCAGTCTTTTATACATATCAGAAACTTTCGTCCTGGCACTGCTCATTGTATTCTGATCCTGCCACCCACCATAAACAGAGTCCAAAGTACTTCCTATGCTTTTATAATCATCCTGCAGTGTATCCTCATTGATATTCTTTTTTAATAGATATTCTCTGGTTTTACTCTTTGTATTTTCAGAGGAAGATACTGTATTCTGTTTTTCTTCCTCTTCTTTCTTTTTTCTCTTTAAATACTCCGCTGTCTTTCCCATATAGCCTCCTAATAGGTATATTTATATGGCTTTTTGTATGTCTGGCCTTTATCAAGTTTATTAAGAGCTTCCAGAACTTCATCAGAAACTCCCATTTCTTTTAGTTCACTCAGACTATATTCATTTCCGTCCGGATCCTTAACCTTATCGTTATTATCTGTTCCGCCCATCCAGTTATAAGTCTGATCTACCTTCGTCCAATTGTTATATTCCGGATTTGTTCCATCGGTATTGCTTGTTGCATAATCAATGAGCAGATCCGTATTATAATTTGGATCAATGTAATTCAGATACTGGTCCAGTCCGTCTTCTCCGCCATTGTAATATGCCTCAGCTGCTGCCTTGTACATTTTCTCTGTCGGTGTATCGGTACCTGTATTGGTAGCTCCTGACTCCCCTCCATTTAATGTTTGTGCATAATTACGAAGCGTATCCAGTGTTACATCATCAATACCCGTAAGAGTAGCAATATAGGCCTCAAGTCCCTCTGAACCGGCTTTCTTATATGCCTCTGCTGCCGCATTTTTAACAGTCTGTGATAATTCACTTACACCGGATGAAGATGAAGATCCTTTACCACCACTTCCTCCACTGGTACTGTTGTTTAATTTCTGCTGGTTCATGGCATTGGTAATGCTATCCTGATATTGTCCATAATCCCTGTTATATGCCGAATCTGAGTAGTTCTGTGATGCACTAAAGGCATTGCTCAACTGATTGAAGATAGAGCTGTTCTCGTCAAGTTCAAGGCCTGCAGATTGTAATGCAAATGATACCGAATCACGCCACTGGTTATATTCCATGTCATACAGCTGCGTCCAGTTTGAGAAATTTGCATTCCATGCAGTATAAAGTCGGTTATATTCCTTATCATCCGCATTGTTCAGCATGCCAAGTTTGTTATACATGTTCTCTGTGTCCATCTGATAGGTCTGTAAAGCCATGTTGTAATACTCTGGCAGATTATCATAGGCTCCTTCAATAAAGTCATTGTAGGACTGATTAGCCGCTGATGTGGCATAACTGGATCCATAACCTCCGGTAAGACTTGCCGCCTGTCCCATCGTATCCTGCATGGCACTCTTTCCACTGTTCATGGCAGATGACAGAGCCTGCTGAAATAAGGTATCTGTATCAGGATCATAACTAAACTCTTCTTGGTTCATGATCTCATTTATCCTCTGATCTACTCTGTCTGAATAGGTTGTTTTTCCGGTAGACAGCTGTTCTAAAAGTCCATTTGTAAAATCCATTGCAGATGATACGGTATTTGACATCTGATAGTCTGAATTTATTTTGTTCCAGTTGTTCCCACTAACAATTCCATTATTTTTTGATGAAGTTGCAGATGACTGAATCTGATTTAAAAAATCCTTAGCATTTGCATCTGACTCTGTTACATTTTCTGACGGTGTATATGCTGCAACTCTCGCCTTTTGGGTATTATCCAGAGATGCTGTATTGGCTGTTGTATCAACATTCTGCGTTCCTGCATTCTGCACCCCGGTATTCTTTTTTAATAAGTCATTTGTGTTTGCCATTATGACTCCTTTCTTACCTTGTTATATTCCAGTTCTCCAGTCTCATAATTTACAGTGATTTTATACTCGAACAAATCTGTATATGCCTTTGCTTCCTGCAGTGTCTTTTCTGCTGTAGCAGCTATATCTTGTTTCAGCTTCGTTTCCATCGCAGATACACTATTATCTGTATATGTATTTACTTCTTTCTTTGTCTCATCTATCACATTTTTAAACAGTGATGACTTTATTACGTCTTCTATCGTTATTCTTCCGCTCTGCGCCATTGCCTGTGCATCCATTGCATCTGTCCTGGTAGCTGCTATCATATCCTGCATAGAAACCAGCTGCTGTACAAAATTTTGAGACAAATTATCTGATGAAATATTCTGCAGATAAAATTCGATTTCTTCCTTGAGCTGGATCAGGTAATTATAAATCTGCGTTACCTGATCCTCTGTTGTGGTTGCTAATATTTGTGGATGTGGCAGATCTACCATTATGTATCACTCCCCTGTTCTATTGTCTTGGTAATGGAATGAATTTTAGCCATCCCCTTTCCAATGATTTTGTATTGAAAATGATCACATCTGCGCGGTATAACAGGTACAGTGTATGTCCTGGTTCCGGATCCAGACATATTAAACTTATGCTCCCATACTCCGGATGAATCATATCCCAGATAAAAGTCCACATTTGCACCAATCTCCAACGAAATGCGTAAATTTATACGCGATATATACTTCTGGTCCGGTAGTGTGTATCCAATTTTTCCGGATACCACATTCCAGTCAAAATCCTTTTCTTTTGTGGAGTCATCATAAATAAGTGTTCCTCTTACGGATTTCATAAACTTATCACCGGCATCTATAAATAAAAGATCATCTTCATACTTGCAGAAGTATGTAGCCTGGGTATTATCTTCTCTTGACCACAGCCCTTTTGTTGAGTCATATACAAACAAATGGTACTCATTACTTTCATCACACATGGATATGTAATATCTATCATTTATTGTACCTGCGGCAGCTTTATAATATCTAACCTCTCCCAGATTGTCTGAAATGCTAACTGGAACGCTTCCGTTGTAAACACAGACGCAAGTGGCAGATTTGTAATATAACAGCTCATTTAAAATGCAGAGGCTTTTCTCTGATCCAGACTGTACGCCCCTGCACATGGATTCTTTCGTCTGATGTGCTCCGGTACTGCTTACTGCAACCTTGATAAGTGAATCTTCCTTGAAGAATATTGGATATCCGGCATATGTTATTGCTCCAGTGAATTTTCCATCGGATCCTATCGTCACGGCGTAGGAATCAGTTGATACACCTGCAAAACAGTTCCAGTTCGTTACATCACCAAGCTTACAGCAATATATTTCATGTCCATCCTTTGAGCAGCCCCAGATCCGGTTATTGTATTCTGTAATAAATGACATATCCGGAACCTTACGCTCTACTTTAAAAGTAATATCCTGAAATACATGATTTTCACTGAGAATAGCAACGATTGTTATAGCATCATCTGACAGATCTGTAATAACCGTATTGGTACTTAATACACCGTTTCCCTCATCATTAACAAAAATATTGCCTGCATCCGCCCATTCAATCCCTGTAGTATCAATAGTTAGACTTACTCCATCACCCTTTTTGAAGTTCTTCCCTATCCCGGTAGCCGTGATCTGCATATAGGCAGTTGCTACAGTAGCCCATATCCTTGTTGTAGAAGAATATTGTTTTAATGAGCTTTTTCCGTTTGATGTGCTCATCATGTAATCCCCTTCTTTAGGATCATTTTTTTCGTAATATTCAGAATCGTGCCACGTTATAATATCTCCTTTGGAGTCACATAATGCGAACGTAAGCGGAGTGTCTGCTGGCAGAACATATGAAGATTCCAGCAATCCGCTTTCTCCGGTATCAGCGTTATACCAGATCTTATCCGGCATGATAACAACAAATGCACCCATTTTTGTCATGTTCTTCGGAAGCATACCTTCACTAATATCAATGCGCACTCCAGCTGACAGCTCCACTGCATTACCATCTTTATAAAGAGTGTCTCCATCAATCCACATAAGCGTTTCTTTGTCCAGAATTGCTAGCGGATTTACAAACTTTTTCACTAATCCCCTTTTATCCCTTGGTGAAAGTACCGGATAATATGCGCTCGTCATATTCTTCATGTCAGAAAATTCGCCCTCTGCACATGAAACTTTTCTATTGTATCCATTAAAGCTGCTGGTCATTTCCCTGTATCTCGTTACATCATTAAATGTCGGATAGATCATAGTATCCTCCTAAAATATCTTTAATTGTCTTCCCACTGGTTTATGCGTTTTGTTATACTGCTTCGCAAAATTTGTAAAAATTGTATTGTACATAACAGCTGAATTGTTATACCTTGCTGTTTCTCCATTTTCTTCATCAATCTTCATTTTCAGATATGCTACATAAAGCTCATCATACGGAAACCTTACATACAGATCCCGTTCCAAATCATCTGGTGTATAGCCCTGGAACTCTTCTTCCATTTCCAGTTCTGGTTCATGTGTTTTAATTACATCGTTAAAAATCGTTCCCTCCAGATAAGAAAGCCATCTTACCTTGTCTTCTGTTTCATACGAATTAGGTTTTACTGAATCCACACGGTCTATTACTTCTTTTATTTTCATAGTCTTTCTCCTATCAAAAAAGGGAAAGCACATACATGCTCTCCCCATTTAGTGGCAACCAAAATTATTTTGCTTCATTCAGTGCTTTTTCCTCGGCAAATCTGTACGCTGCTTCCAGTGCCTCTTCACCGTTGTCAATCACTTCTTTCAGCTCGGCCGGAACCTCAACAAATTCACCTCGTTTAATGATATAGTTCTTGAAGTTTATGGAAAAAAATTCATCCTGGTTCGCGTTTTGGCCTTCATTTCTTCTCAGTTTTACCTGCACTCTTTGTTCTGTAGGGGTTGCACTCGCTGTTTCTTTGGTTCTCTCTGCCATCATATCCTCCTTGTAAGGGAAGGTGGCGAGCCTTCCCTTTGCTTATTTAATTTGCTTCGTCAACATCTCCATAACTGGATCCGGACTCAACACGAAGCATTCTTTCCTGATACAGGATCTTTGCACCGTGGCAGAACTTGTACCCAATGGTAGAGAACTGTTCCAATGGTCCACCGATCTGGCTCTTCGGCTTAACAATCATTTCCATTCCCTCACCATCTGGATCAAGAATACCAAAAGCATCTTTTCCCATAAACAATGTACAGTATGTTGCAACTGCGCCTTCTGTTGCTGCTTTGTAAACCTTTGCTTCATTGGATTCCACAAATTTTACGCCGTGCAATTCTCCAATTTCTCCCTTGAAAATAGGAGTCACATCATTATATTTATGGAATTCTTTCCATTCATCTGAATTTCTTAGATCAAATGCTACAGACGGATGAATAATTGCTACATAATATCCTTCAATCTTAGGTGCTTTGTTTTTCTTCAACCAGGTAGCTGCCTGTGCAACCATCTTAGGTGTTAAAACAGCATCATTTGTAAGTCCCGCTCTGGATGTTACCGGTGTTGTTCCTTTTGAGCAATACGCAACAGAATTACCTGCCACAAGAATGTTTCTTGTCAAGGTATCAAACGTTTCGCCTTCTGCGGCTCCCATTTCCTCTGATGCACCATAGATAACATCATCATAGCTTTCAAGTTCCAGTCTATCAGATACTGCAACATAATCACCATGCTGGGTGGTTTCAGCTGTAATGTTGGTCATTCCAAATGATTTACCGTCCGGAATAACGCCTTCTGTTAAAGGGGTAAGTGCTTTTGCGAAAGTGTTAAACTTTCTCCATTCACACTTTCTGCCCTTCATTGGCTGTTTCTTTCCAAACTGTGTGAAAACCATCTGTTCTCTGGCATTTTCCAGAAGTGAGGTATCATAAAATGTCTTCATGGTAGGAGACATATCAGATCCGCTCGCTGTCTGTGATGCTACATTTACCGGAGAAATTGGCTGAACAGTCGCAAACAACTGTAAGTTAAATTTGAATTTCTTCATTTTTCAGGTCCTCCCTATTATTCGGGAGACTTTTATCTCCCATTTTGTTTTCTTCGCTGTTCTTCAGCAAATGCTCTTAATTCTTTCAAATTCATTTTGCTGAAATCCTGTGTTACAACAGAAGGTGCCCCTGAGACTATTCCATTTTCGATAGGTCTGGCTTTGTTTGCAGCAATGGCATTTACTGTCTGCTGTTTTACCTGCCTGGATGCCATCTGTACCGTTGCCGGTATTACATCCTGCCAGTGACAAGCCATATATGCACTTGAGGTATCACCATTATTTGTAAAGCAAAGTTTTCTGAACCGTTCATCCTGCATTTCTTTTTCCAGATCAAACTGTGGAAACTGTGCTTTTGTCTTTTCGGCACTCTGTCTGATTGCTGAAATCTGCTGTCTTATCAGTTCCTGCTTTTCTTGGTTTTTCTTTTCAGCGTCCAACTGTGAAACTTTTCGTTCCATTGTGACAATTCTACGAGCCTCTGCAGTCGATACATCATGCTCAGTCGCATATTTCTCATAATAGCTGTCATCCGCTTCGATCTTTTCTTTGAGATCATCCAGGAAGTTTTCTTCTGTCGGATTTACACCATACTTACTTGCCACAATTTCAAGCGCTTCTTTTGCTTTACCATACTGGTCTTCAATACCCTTGTACTTTTTTAGCCTCTCTCCTATGGTTTTTTCCATATAGGCCTTATGCTCTTCCCTATACTCATCTGATTTGATCAGATCTGCATAGGTTTTACGCTCTTCTTCTGTTTTTGGTTCAGTGGTAGTCTGTTCCAATTGTTCAGGTTCCGGAGCAGCTGGTTTAATCTTCTCCATTGCCTTTTTATAAGTATTCTTTGCCTTCTCAGGGATGGAGGCCGGTATTTCTTCTCCTGAAACGTTTACCCCAGTTGCTTCTCCAGCTGCGTCTGCAGATCCACCATCTCCGCCGTCTCCGCCGCCATCAGCAAATAACTGAAGGTTAAACAATAATTTTCTAAGCATATGCATGCTCCTTTATGTTGTCTGTGGTTTGGGTCACGACCCCTTATGCTTTAATAATAAATATTGGCGTTTTTCTTTTCTAACCTCTCACAATAAATTTTACATTTTTAGGATTTGATGCGGCTATTGCTTCCATTCCGATAAGGATTGTCCAAAAGCTTCTCGCAATGGTGCCCTCCGCATCTTTTTTAGGTTTACAGGAAATAACCTTTTCTTCTTCATCTTCACTATCTTTAAACACAGGCGCCTCTTCCAGCAATTCCGCTGACTGAAACAATGCCTCTCCCATTGTATAGAACAAGGTTGAAACTGCCGCGCATACTAGATCATGCCCTTTTTCCGCGCTGTCTGCGTGTCCTGTGACAGTTATTTTATATTCCTTTGCCTTGAAAATAATTTCAATCATTTATGCTCCTTAATCAGCCTGTGTTGACTCCCTGGACTGTTCTCTCGATTTTTCTACATATGGGTGTTCCTGTGATGCATTTCCGGATTTAGTATCAGCCTGCAGACCGATTGACTTCGGTGGAACCTGTCCTCCCTGCTTTAGTATCATGTTGGCAATACTATCGGCTGCTGCCGGTTCATATTTCTGCGCAAGCTGTAATGCCAGCTGCTGATATTTGATAAGCATCTCCTGTAATGTTCCATTCTTGGCAATTCGCTGCATGATATCATTCTTTTTATTGAAATCCATCATCTGCAGGCATCCCATTGCCTGATCTACCATCTGTGGGTTAAAAAATCCTGCATTGTAGAAGGAAAGTGCCAGTTCATTTATTTCCATTTTCTTGTAAGGATTAGCTTTTTCAGAAGTAACTTCAATATCAAATTCCGGTACTCTCAGTCCCATATCCATTCCCATAGTCTGCTGTTGCTGTCCGGAAAGGCCGGAATTGTCATACTCTATAAACTGTTCCCCTGCCATTGTATCCGGACTAATACGGAAAGTTCTTGGCACATCATAAAACTGTCTGATTAGTTCTACTACCTGATAGCAAACCTCTCTGAACGCCCTGTGAAATGTTTTATTTGAACTACGTGCATTCTTTCCGGCGGTTTCCTGTAATGCTGCTATTGCAGATGCTGCTGTTACTCCCGATGGGGCTACACCATTATTAGAGTCCTGGTTAGATGTTACATATTTCAATTCTTCGATTTTATTATTCAAAAATGACACATACAGGTCATCCAGTGCTTTAGTGTCTACCGGACGAATATTTTCTTCTCCCAGTGACCCTTCCACATGAATAAAATCATTGCTTACATCTGCGTATTCTTCTTCATTAACAGATCCGTCATTCTTGATAAAATATCTCGGTGTTGCTCCTATTATGGCATTATCAGTGATTGCCTTGTTCAGCTTGTCTATCTGAAGCTGGGTATCTCTTCCGATATCTGTCAGACCATATCCGCATATGCTTCCTTCTACCGGATACAGTGCCATTGTTACAAAAGGATACAGCGCATGGTCATACAATCCTCTTTCTGCCATAGACTGACCAGTTGCAATAGTCATCGGTATTTTGGTTTCCTGGTCAACAATAATCTGCTCTGGTCTACTAATCATGTTTTCTGTTGCATACAGCACAACATTATTCACATACTTTACATACTGCAGGACTTTCTTTCCGTTGTATTCCGTATGATAATACCAATCCACTACTACTGATTTATCTGTTGTATTAACACTGTCATCATAAAGATACTTTGCAAGTGTTATTGGTCTTCCAGTAAGTTTTCCTGCACACTGAGGATATCTTTGTTCCAAAACTTCATTATCCACCAGTTCAGTATTAAACAAGTTCTGTGATTTCTGTATATCAGTGATTCCAGGCTCCCAGAACAAGTTAATAAAATCAATCTTTTTGATACTGATATCTCCAAGTCCATTATGTTTTGTGCTGTCCCAGAAGATACCCTGTACTGATCCACCATGTTTCAATGTATACCAGACAATATCAGAATAAACATCCTCATATCTGTTCTGCTCCATAATGACGGGAACTATAGATGTTAATTTTGTTGCCTCAACGACATCATCCTTCTGTCTTGGCTGAAAATTGCATGTTGGGTATGAGTCCATTGCGTCTGAATATCTTGACTGTATACATGACCACAGCCATGCTGTAGCTGGTTTGAAGTCATCCTTCCCGTCATTCATATAATTCCACTGACGCAACTTCCAGAATTGTTCATTAGCAATAATTTTACTTTCAAGCATCTGTTTGCCTTCTTTATACTTCTGCAATATTTCAGATGCTTTTCTGATTTCGCGTTCCCCTATCTTAGGCTCAGACTTTGCCATCATCTCTTTTAACTGTGCAGTCTGCTGTAACATTTCAAGCTCCTGCTGCCTGCGACTTTCAATATCAGTCGGTAATGACTGACCGCCCGGAATTTGTCCAGGTGCTGACTGTTGTTGTACGTCCGTCATTGGTGCTGAACCTGCAGTCATCGCGTGTGTCTGTCCAGCACTCATTGTCTGTTGTGAAACTTCCTGTGGTGGCTGCCCTCCCGCCATATTCTGATTATTCTGTTGTTTTTTTGGATCAAATTGTTTTACCTGTGCCATTATGTCCTCCTATAAATTGCTCTATCAAATCTCTCGTTTTGATTAAACTGGTCAAGTGGGTCAATTTCCGGTTTTACTTTATTCTTAATAATTCTAGGTGCCAGCGGCCTACTCATACAGAAATATCTGCATTCATCCACTGCATGGTCTTCTAAATCGCTATCAAGATCCTCCGGTATATGCTCATCAAACATCATAAGCGGCATAGTCCGAATGATCGCTTTGCAATTTTCAAAGAAATACATCATTGCTTTACCGTTTTCATCAAACTTCAAACGTTCTCTTACCTGCATCCATCCTGGGATCCTGTCATTTATTCCCGGTTCAAACCACAGCTGATGTTTGTCTGCTTCTTCCGCTGCACTGATACCATGTGATCCATCCCATATGGAAGGATCTGCCACACCTCTTACTTTCTTTTCTTTCAGCCATCTGTGTTCCCTCTCAATCTGCTGTATTCTGTCAAATTGTTCTTTATTGGACCATTTCACACCTTCATTCGGCGTACTGGTGCATCCGTATAATTCCAATATCCTATAGGCACATCCTTCATAATCAACAGCCCACCATGCACATGAAAATGGTTTTCCATATCCCCAGTCATAGCTCCTGTATATCTTCCATTCGACTGGTATTTCAAATGGTTTGATAACATGCGTCCATCTGTGTTCATCTAATGCCTGCTCTACAGTAATACCTGCACTTTCGCATTCAATTGGATCCGGTGTTGCTCTAAACTCTTCAAAATATGCTCCTTCAAATACATCCCAGCGTCCGTTTAACCACGCATCCCGCAGTTTAGGTGGCAATGCCTCCAGCTGTCTGATATAATCCGGATTGCTTTTCATAAGAGCCTTGTTATCTGTTACCAGGGACTGAATGAATGAGTAATCATCAGGATATTCTCCCAATTCATATTTCCGATCTATGAAAATTCGTTTTATGTATCCCATCCCCTGGCCAGATGGATTGCATGTATAATAAATTCTCTTGGGAAATTCATTAACGCCACGGACACAGGCAATTATTTTTTTAATCTGGGACTCTGAAAGCTGTGTTGCTTCGTCCAAAAAAAGTACATCCACTTCTGTTCCCTGATACCTGTCTACATCTTTTTCAGTATCACAATAGCGAAATAGAATACTGCTGCCATTTAAGAAAGTCATTTCCTTTTTGCTGTCATTATATTTTGCCGGTGATCCTGGCGTTCCAACAAAAAGCATTGATTTTAATGGCTTTATATGGTTTTCTGTTAATTCCGGATATGATTTACGCACAATCATAACTTTTATACCGGAATGATTCAGACAAAGAACAACTGCCTTAAATCTTATTGCCCAGCTCTTCCCACCGCCCCTGGCTCCACCAAATCCTACATGCTTATGTTTGTCTTTTAAAAACAACATCTGTTTTTCGTTTGGTTCTTCCAGTTTAATCTGCATAATCCTTAATTCCTTCTGACAACGTCACAGTAATACTGGTATCTTTGTTTTCTTCCTCCGTATCCTTCTGCAATTTCTTTATCCGTGCTTCCTGTTCCTTACGATCCAATTCTGCCTTGAAAATACCCATTTCCTTCAAGTCTTTTATGCATGCTGTTAGCTGCTTCATTCCGGAACGATCTTCCGGATCAAGCAGTTCGACGGATGCCTCAACTTTTTTAAGTAACTCATCTGCTATACCAAGGATCCTCTCGTTTTCATCTAACAAAAAACCACTTATTTTTTGAACTGATTTTTTTGCTATTTTGCTATTTGCTTTCTCCCTTTTATACTGCCACGAACACGCTTCGGAATGGGTCCTTACTCTGCTATATGGCAGACCATACTTTTTGGCTAATCCATTTATTGAGATTTCTGTTGTAATAAATTCCTTTTCCAGCTTTTTCCATACCTTTTCAGTAGTGGGCGGGACTTTTAATTTATTTGCCATAATAAAAGGATACCCAATACAGATATCCTTTTTCTAACCCTATTCGTATTTTCGTTCTATCAACTTACACACATGACAATTATGATAATTATATGTGTTGCAATATTCCTCACGGTGCTTGTCCCTGTCTGAACGCGCATCAAACACAAGCTCCAGACTGTATTGATCTTCCGGACCCTCACATACAATTTTTCTTTTATCGCCTCGCTGATAAAACGGGCACATTGCCTCTACATCGTCAAAATTTGTTGGCATGGCATCTCCAATTCAACTGGTGACAATTTGTCACCGTTTCACTAATAAACTTCTATGCTGCATATAGATGCATTTCATTCTGAATCTGGAACTCATCGTCGATAATATAATATTTTTCTGTAACAGCTGTATTTGCGTGTCCTAACAGCTTTGATACCAGCTTGATATCTTTTGTTTTAAGGTATGTTACCGATGCAAATGTCTTGCGATACACATGCACTGTTGTAGATAAGTGCGCTTTCGCACGCTTTCCAATTTCCTTTGCATCCTTTTCCAGTGTGCTCTTTGTGAGTTTTACTCCTCCACGCTTCGGAATAAATACATACCCACTTGTCCGACCTGCAAGATACTTTACCAATGCATTTTTGCATTTAATGCTCAGGTACCCGGTTCTGTATGTATCAC
>JAQUUX010000126.1 GCA_028693705.1 Lachnospiraceae bacterium
CTGCTGCGCCGTCATTGATACCAGAAGCATTACCAGCAGTTACTTTACCATCTTTATTGATTGGTCTTAATTTAGCAAGTCCTTCCATCGTAGAACCAGCACGTGGTCCTTCGTCTTTTTTGAACTCAATCATTTCTTTTTTCTTCTTTACCATAACTGGCACGATTTCTGCATCAAATGCTCCTGCTTCCTGAGCTGCTTCACATTTTTTCTGAGAAGCTAACGCAAATTCATCTAATTCTTCACGTGAGATGTTCCATCTTGCATCATTGCAGATATTGTCTGCTGTCTGAATCATGTGGTAGTCATTAAATGCATCCCAAAGAGCATCGTTAACCATGGTATCTACCATTTTGGCATTACCCATTCTATATCCAAAACGAGCCTGTGGTAAAGCATAAGGAGCCATTGACATATTTTCCATACCACCAGCTACAACGATGTCAGCATCACCTGCCTGAATCATCTGTGCTGCCATATTTACACAATTAAGACCGGAACCGCATACTACATTAACCGTAACGGCTGGTACTTCAATAGGTAAACCTGCTTTTAATGTTGCCTGACGAGCTACGTTTTGTCCAAGACCTGCCTGAATAACGCATCCCATATATACATGATCAACTTTTTCTGGAGCAACTCCAGCTCTGTTTAAAGCTTCTTTAATTACAATTGCGCCAAGATCAGCCGCTGGTGTTGTGCTAAGAGCTCCACCCATTGTTCCAATTGCTGTACGACAAGCGCCGGCTAAAACGATTTTCTTTGCCATTTAATTTTCCTCCATATTGTTTAAATTAGTTCGATTTTACGGGCTTTAGAAATGATTGTTATTTTTTTATCATTGCCCATTGAGTTTATTTTATCATAGGGTTCCGCTTTTTGCAATGCTTTTAAAAAGACATTTTTACTTGCAGTTTTTACCTGCAATATTTATCCCAGCATTTTTTCCGCTGCTTCCATTTCTTTCTCCGTGGCTTTCAAATATCTCTCTGCATCTTCCCTGCTCATACCATTCTCAAGCGCATTTTTTATGGTTTCTAATTTGCCTTCTGCCTTGCCCTCTAATTTCTGGTCTTCCCATGCTTTGCACATATCGATTACCTCCTCTTTTTCATCTATTGGGATATGGATTCCTGTAAAAATATTATTTTTTTTTTGAATTAGACGCCTTAATAAACTGAAAAACTTTACCAACTTCTGTTTTGAATTTTCTGAAATCTTCGATTGTATCCGGTATTATCATATTTAGAATATAATCATTTACATATTCTTTAACCGGGGAAATATCAAATCGGAACATATCGCTCAGCCTGCGTGGTCCCGTCCATTCATCGGCTCCCCAGTATATAGTCAGTGTAATCACCGATATTAGACTGTCCTTTTGGGTAAATCCTGATAAAAATTCTTCACCGGTAGAAAAGTCTTTTTTCATTCTATGCTGTTTTGCCACTCAGTCTACCTGACTTCCATAATTCATTGCATCATATACCATAGTCTTCACAGGCATCGCATAGTGAACGTCACTCTGATTCTCAATTCCCAGCAAGACAAAACAGGTTTCTTTGTTTGCTTTTACTATACTATATTTGAGCAGGTCACGCCTCTTTTGTTTTTGCATCTCTTTTTCATGCTTTCCATAAATTGATAAAACCTCCGTCGCATCACGTTCCTCCAAATCCTCTGCCTGTATTACCTGTCTGCCCTCAAACAGATAATAATTGAAGACATCTGCAAACCAAAAGGCCGTGTACCGAAACGGTACACAGCCTTTTTTTACCTGGTAATATGATCGATTAGTCTTACACTTATTGTAATAAGGATAATACGCCTTGTGTAGATTGGTTAGCCTGTGCAAGCATAGACTGTCCAGCCTGTGAAAGAATATTATTTTTACTATATGCTACCATCTCACTAGCCATATCAGTATCACGGATAGCGGATTCTGCTGCAGTTGTATTTTCAACTACGTTGTCCAAGTTATTAATCGTGTGCTCAAGTCTGTTCTGAACAGCACCAAGTGCGGAACGTTGCGAAGATACGGCCTTTACCGCATCTGTAATTGCATCGATTGCATAGGTTGCAGCAGTTCCGGTTTCATCTACGATATCAAGATCCTTCACTCCTAATCCTGCCACGTTCATAGATGCGATATTCATTCCAATTTTATTCGTACTGTCTGCATCAGCCCCTACATGAAGGTCAATTGAAAGATCTTCTTTCGTGTTTACGGTTCCCTGTGTAATTGTAAAATTACCTGCTCCATTACTGACAACACTAGCTTTTGTATCAGAACCAATAGAACTTGCTGTTTCCAATTCCTTGGCGATTTTAGTGTAAGCATCATTAATTGTAATTGAATCATCGGCAGCATCTATTACAGTCATTTTATTAGTGCCTATTTCAACTTCATCACCATTTTTTACAAGCTTTGCTATATCATCAGCTGTAAGTGATATTGCACTACTTGTAGTAGCTGCAACTGTATAAGTAGTACTACCAATCTTCACAGTTCCGGCTGCAGCAACAGCTTTTATTGCTGTTTCAACATCACTTAGAGCTGTTGGTGTATAACCATTAGAAACTATAGAAATATCCTTACCTGTGGCTTTAACAGAAACAGTGTCACCTTTATTAAGGGCAACATCTGCTACCGCAGTTGTTCCGTTTTTACCATCCCCTACTATTTGTTTTGTTCCATCTGCCTTAGTTACTACATCTCCTGCTACAACTGTGGTTCCACCATAGGTACTATCAGGGGTTGCTGCTGCCTGCGCGTAATCTGCAGGAAGTTTTGATGTTCCAATTTCGTATTTTTTACCTGCAATACTTATTTTATCGCCAACCTTTAACGAATCAAGTTGGAATGTAGATGTTCCATTTGTATTCGCTGTCAGTTTTCCTGCAAAACCTGCATCATGAGCTGCCAATGTATTGGTAGATGTATTGCCGTTTCCTTTTAGCAGATATGTTTCATTAAACTTAGTAGTTTCAGATACACGATCAATTTCTGTAGTTAACTGAGAAATTTCGTCCTGAATGTTCTGACGATCATCTTTGGACATCGTGCCGTTGCTGGCTTTTACTGCTAATTCATTCATTCTCTGCAGCATATCATGTACTTCTGTTAAAGCACCTTCTGCTGTCTGCACGCAGGAGATACCATCCTGTGCATTGTCAGATGCCTGGCTCAGACCTCTGATCTGTTTTCTCATTTTTTCGGAGATAGATAATCCTGCTGCATCATCTGCTGCACGGTTAATCTTATAACCCGAAGACAACTTCTCTGTTGATTTTGCCTGTGATCCTGTTGTTACTCCTAACATTCTGTTGGCGTTCATAGCCTGCATATTGTGTTGTACTACCATATTCCATTTCCTCCTTGTAGGTAATGCCCCAAATCCGTTTGAGTGCATGTGTTGTTTTTATATAATAAGAAAAGGAGCCTAGGATTTCCCTTTCTGTATTACCGCATTTTCATCACTTTGCAGCCTTACGGTCTGCCACAATGATTTCCTTGATTTTCGCCTTTGCTTCCGGAGAAAGGTCCCTGTCTTTGTAATAAACCGTTTTTTCTGTACCGGCTGCTTTTTCTGTTCCCGTATTTACTGCATCGCTTCTGACAATATTGTATTTTTTAGGAGCATCAATCAATACTTTTACAGTCTGAGTTGCCCCTCCTGCGAATACGAGTCTGATATCCTCTCCGATATTGATATATTCTCCTGCACGTACTGTGAGTTTTAGCATACGGTTACCTCTCTATTTCTGACATTTGGCACAAATAACACAAAAAGTGGAATAAACGACACTTTTTACGTATTTGCGAACGCAACATTTTGTATTAGAATGTTGTATAGAACAAAAAGAACACTTGGGAGGTGTCAAATGAGCACAACAGAACCGATTAGAGACTTAATAAAAATGAAGGAATTTAAAAACTATTATTATGATGTAAAACCAAATATACGAAATTATACTTTAATTTGTCTTGGAATTAATTCTGCACTGAGAATCAGTGACTTACTAAGCTTACGCTGGATAGATGTATATGATTTTGATAGGAAAGACTTTTTGCACCACGTCACAATCGTTGAACAGAAAACACACAAAAAAACAACCATTGCCTTAAATAGGAATGCCCTGGCTGCTTTATCTGCATATTTGGAAACACGACAGACTGTGCTTCCAGACTCTTATCTTTTTCCCGGCAGGGATACGCACTTAAGTCGTTCACAAGCCTTCCGCATCATAAAAGCTGCTGCAGAAAATACTCATTTTGAAGAAAACATAAGCTGCCATTCTCTTCGTAAAAGCTTTGGTTACCATGCCTGGAAATGTGGAACGCCTCCGGCTATGCTAATGGCTATTTATAACCACTCCTCTTATCAGATTACCAAACGCTATCTTGGAATTGCGCAGGATGATAAGGATTCAGTTTTTTTGAAAATAAATTTATAATCGGGGTTAAGTTTCTGATTTTTGCTCCGATATATACTATGTAACATAAAAATACAACATTCTAATACAGAATGTTGTATTTTTTGTGGTCCCCTTTTTTTGTTCCCTTTTTTTCTGGATTTTATGCACTTCCCTAATACATGAAAAAGAGGAAGCAATTTGCTCCCTCTTTTTCCCCCATTTATAATTCTGGCTCAATCAAACCGTAGGTATTGCCTTTTCGCTTATACACTACGCTTACCTGATCGGTATCAGCATTCACAAATACAAAGAAATTATGTCCTAACAGCTCCATCTGGATACATGCGTCTTCTGCATACATTGGTTTAATATCGAAGTGTTTTGTTCTGATAATCTTAACTTCCTCTTCATCCATGTAATCCTTTTCAATATACTCTTGTTTAAAAAAACTGTTTGCCTGCTTTTGATCCACCAGCTTATTCTTATATT
>JAQUUX010000049.1 GCA_028693705.1 Lachnospiraceae bacterium
TAATTCCATGTTGAAATTTGCATGAAAGTAATATATTATGAAAAAAGGTGTTTTTTGACGCTTTAATTTATAAAAGTGGAAAATGCGGCAAAAAGGCGCCTTAGATTAACAGGGATGGAGAGATTTTATTATGGAATTAAAGATTACTTGTATTCCGGGTGATGGAATTGGTCCGGAAATTGTGACGGAAGCAAAAAAAGTCCTAAATAGTGTTGCAGCTAAATACGGACATACAATTTTGACAAAAGATATTTTAATGGGAGGCGCTTCCATAGATGTGCACGGTATTCCTTTAACAGATGAAGCAATTGCAGACGCAAAAGCTGCAGATGCAGTCTTAATGGGATCCATTGGTGGTAATACTACAACTTCTCCCTGGTATAAACTTTCACCGGAGAAAAGACCGGAATCAGGCTTATTGAAAATCAGAAAAGCTTTAAACTTATTTGCAAACCTGAGACCGGCAGTGTTATACGATGAACTGGCAGATGCCTGCCCGCTTAAGAAAGAAACCTCAGAAGCAGGTTTTGATATGATGATTATGAGAGAATTAACCGGTGGCTTATATTTTGGCGAAAGGAAAACGGTTACTGAAAATGGTAAAAGAGTAGCAACTGATACTTTAACCTACTCTGAAGACGAGATTAGAAGAATTGCTGTCAAAGGTTTTGACATTGCCAGAAAGAGACGTCATAAAGTAACTTCTGTAGATAAGGCTAATGTATTGGACTCTTCCAGACTATGGAGAAATGTGGTAGAAGAGGTGGCTAAGGATTATTCTGATGTTACTTTGGAACATATGCTGGTAGACAACTGTGCAATGCAGCTGGTAAAGGATCCGGGGCAATTTGATGTGATTCTGACAGAGAATATGTTCGGCGATATTTTATCAGATGAAGCAAGTATGGTAACCGGATCTATCGGTATGTTAGCTTCCGCTTCTTTAAATGATACTAAATTTGGTTTATACGAGCCAAGTCACGGTTCAGCACCGGATATTGCAGGCCAGGATATTGCTAATCCGATTGCAACCATTTTAAGCGCAGCAATGATGCTTCGTTATTCCTTTGATCTGGATAAGGAAGCAGATGCCATAGAAGCAGCTGTAAAACAGGTATTAAAAGAAAATTACAGAACGGTTGATATTATGCCGCAGGATAGTGCAAAAGCTTCACAGATGAAGAAAGTAGGCTGTCGGGAAATGGGCAGTTTGATTGCAGAGAGAATCTAACAAGTAAAAAGATAAAAGATAGAATCTAAATGGTAAAAGAAAGGGATTAAGAACATGAAAAGCGATAACGTAAAAAAAGGAATGCAGCAGGCACCACACAGATCATTATTTAACGCACTGGGATTTACTGCGGAAGAGATGGAAAAACCAATGATCGGTATTGTCAGCTCATACAATGAAATTGTACCGGGACATATGAACCTGGATAAAATAGTAAATGCAGTTAAACTTGGCGTAGCAGAGGCTGGCGGTGTGCCTGTAGTATTCCCCGCCATTGCAGTTTGTGATGGTATTGCCATGGGACATGTGGGTATGAAGTATTCTCTGGTAACCAGAGATTTGATTGCCGATTCAACCGAATGTATGGCACTTGCACATCAGTTTGATGCACTTGTTATGGTACCAAACTGTGATAAGAATGTACCGGGTCTGTTAATGGCAGCTGCCAGAATCAATGTACCAACCGTTTTTGTATCCGGTGGCCCTATGTTGGCAGGACATGTAAAAGGCCGTAAGAGAAGCCTTTCTTCCATGTTTGAAGCAGTTGGTTCTTATGCTGCAGGCACAATGACGGAAGACGACGTTCGTGAATATGAAGAAAAAGTATGTCCTACCTGTGGTTCCTGTTCCGGTATGTATACTGCTAACTCCATGAACTGCTTAACCGAAGCACTTGGTATGGGATTAAGAGGAAATGGAACGATTCCGGCTGTATATTCAGAACGTATTAAGCTTGCGAAGCATGCAGGTATGGCTGTTATGGATATGCTGGCAAAGAATATTCGTCCCGGTGATATCATGACAAAGGATGCTATTTTAAATGCACTTACTGTAGATATGGCTCTTGGATGTTCTACTAACAGTATGTTACATTTACCGGCAATTGCACATGAAGTTGGCTTTGATTTTGATATTTCTTTTGCAAATGAAATCAGCGAAAAGACACCAAACCTTTGCCATCTTGCACCGGCAGGTCCTACATACATGGAAGACTTAAATGAAGCAGGCGGTGTGTATGCAGTGATGAAAGAGCTGATGGATGCAGGCTTGCTGAATACGGAATGTATGACAGTAACCGGTAAAACCGTTGGTGAAAATATTAAAAATGCTGTTAATTTGGATCCAGAAGTTATCAGACCAATTGATAATCCATACAGCACAACAGGTGGCCTGGCTGTTTTAAAGGGTAACCTTGCACCGGACGGTTCCGTTGTTAAGCGTTCAGCTGTTGTTGCTGAGATGATGGTACACGAAGGTCCTGCAAGAGTATTTGAATGTGAAGAAGACGCTATTGACGCTATTAAGGGCGGTAAAATTGTAGCAGGTGATGTAGTAGTCATTCGTTATGAAGGTCCAAAAGGTGGTCCTGGTATGCGTGAAATGTTAAATCCTACTTCCGCTATTACCGGTATGGGACTTGGTTCTTCTGTTGCATTGATTACAGATGGTCGTTTTTCAGGAGCATCCCGTGGAGCTTCCATTGGTCACGTTTCTCCAGAAGCAGCTGTTGGCGGTCCGATTGCCCTGGTGGAAGAGGGCGATATCATCTCCATCAATATCCCTGAACTTTCTCTGAATGTAAAAGTATCTGATGAAGAACTGGCAAAGAGAAAAGAAAAATGGACTCCTGTTGAACCACGTGTCACAACAGGATATCTGGCAAGATATCGTGAAATGGTAACCAGTGGAAATCGTGGTGCTATTTTACAGGCACCAAAAGCATAATCAAACAGAAAAGGGATTGTTATGAAATTAACAGGTTCACAGATCATTGTTGAATGTTTAAAAGAACAGGGTGTGGATACCGTTTTCGGGTATCCGGGTGGAGCCATCCTGAATGTATATGATGAATTATACCGTCATCAGGACGAGATAAATCATATCTTAACCTCACATGAGCAGGGTGCTGCACATGCTGCTGACGGTTATGCCAGAGCCAGTGGAAAAGTAGGTGTATGTCTGGCTACCAGTGGACCCGGCGCTACCAACCTAGTAACAGGTATTGCCACTGCTTATATGGATTCAGTACCTATGGTAGCTATTACCTGTAATGTAAATCTGCCTCTTTTGGGGAAGGATTCTTTTCAGGAGGTGGATATTGCAGGTATTACCATGCCCATTACCAAGCATGGCTATATTGTAAAAAATGTAGAACAGCTGGCAGATACTATTCGCAAGGCATTTCTGATTGCACAGAGCGGACGACCGGGTCCTGTTTTGGTGGATGTGACAAAAGATGTGACAGCCAACAGCTGTGAATTTACCAGTGAAACACCTAAAAAGCCGGAATCTCCGGATAAGTTTACGGAGAAAGAGCTGGAAAATGCACTGGATATGATCAAAAAAGCGAAAAAGCCATATCTATATGTGGGCGGCGGTGCCGTGATTTCCGGTGCAAGTGCAGAACTTTTGGAATTTGTACAGAAAATTGATGCACCTGTTTGTGATACCTTAATGGGAAAAGGTGCTTTTTCGGCAAAAGAACCATATTATACCGGTATGATCGGTATGCACGGTACGAAGACATCTAATATCGGGGTAAGTCAATGTGATCTGCTCATTGCCATGGGTGCAAGATTTTCTGATCGTGTAATTGGAAATCCGAAGAAATTTGCATCGGATGCTAAGATACTTCATATCGATATTGATGCAGCTGAGATCAATAAGAATATTCATACTGACGCTCATCTGGTGGGAGATCTGAAACATATTTTGCAGGCATTAAATGAGAAACTGCAAAAACAGTCTCATCCGGACTGGATCTCGAAGATTATGGAACTGAAGGCAAAATTCCCGTTGCAGTATGACAGCGATAAGCTTTCCTGTCCTTATATTATTGAAGAACTGGATCGTATCACAGAAGGAAAAGCAATTGTTTCAACGGATGTGGGTCAGCATCAGATGTGGACTGCACAGTATTATCAGTTTACAAAAGGCAGACATTTCCTGACTTCCGGAGGACTTGGTACTATGGGCTATGGACTGGGTGCCGTGATTGGTGCCAAAATGGCTAAGCCTGATGAAATCTGTGTTAATATTGCAGGAGACGGATGCTTCCGTATGAATATGAATGAAATGGCAACGGCAGGAAGATATGGTATTCCTATTGTTGAGATTGTGATCAATAATCATGTACTGGGAATGGTACGCCAGTGGCAGAATATGTTCTATGGCGGCAGATATTCACAGACTGTACTGGAGGATAAAGTAGATTACTGTAGGGTTGCTGAAGCGCTTGGATGTGAAGCTATTCGTGTTACCACCAAAGAAGAAGTTGCACCTGCTCTGGAAAAGGCAATCGCCATGAAAAAGCCGGTTCTTATTGATTGCCTGATTGAAGAAGATGATAAGGTATTTCCTATGGTACCGGCCGGTGCACCGATCAGTGATGTATTTGATGGAGAGGATTACAAGAAGAATATAAGGGCATGAGAAAAAAAATATTAGGCTTTGTTTTCCTCATTCTCCTGTTATTGCTGGGCAGTTATTTTGCTTTGGCGGTATACTACCGGGAAGGTTTTTCGGCAGGGACTTGGATTAACCAGGTGTATTGTACGGGGAAAAGCATCGAAGAGGTAAACAGTGAGTTGCTGGCTGGCAACCCTTATATGGAAATTATACTTTATAATGGCGAGGAAACGGAAACTTTTTCCCTACAGGAAATAGATCTTGAAATGGATTATACAACAGGTCTTACTTCTTTGATGAGATTGCAGAATCCCTTTCTCTGGATTACTAATCTCTGGAATCATGTTGATGTTGGCGGATCTGGAGAACGAGCTTTTCATGCAGAGATTTCTTGGGATGATTTTTTATTTTCAAAGGAACTGGCAAAACTTTCCCTGGTAACTGAGGGAAATCTGGATACAGATGAACATGAGGTATCTATTCAAAAAACAGCTGATGGTTACCGGCTAAAGGATACAATGCTTCATTGTCTGGATCAAAAGGCTTTACAGACTGCAATTGAGCAGGCGGTAGCAGCGCAGGAGAGTCAGCTGGATATTTCACCGTACTATTATGATATGCCATACACTGATGCCCAGCAGAAGATAATGGCTCTCTGGCAAAAGGTAGATGCCTTTCAAAACAGGGATCTTATTTATGATATGGGTGATACAGATGTGAAAATTGGCGGAGCTGTCTGTGCAGATTTTATTTTGCTGGATGAAAATGGAGATTTTTCATTAGATGAAAACGGTAATCTGCAAATAGATGAAGAAGCTGTTTCTGATTTTATAGAGCAGCTGGCTGATGAATTTGATACTTTTGATGGCAAAAGGGAATTTACCACTTCGGAAGGAAATCATATTACGGTGGAAGGCGGAAACTACGGCTGCCTGATAGATCGCAAAACAGAAAAAGAATACCTGATCAATGCCATAAAGGATGGTGTGGAAGAAAAACATATTCCTGTCTATAAGAGGGTAGAAAAGGTACGTGGCAAAAACGATATTGGCGATACCTACATAGAGATCAATCTTTCCAAACAGCATATGTATTATTATGAAGCCGGAAAACTATTAGAGGATACACCGATTGTAACTGGAAATATGGCCCGTAGACGTGATACACCTGCCGGCGTATATTATGTTTATTATAAACAGCGAAACAGAACGTTAAAAGGACCGGGGTATTCCTCCTTTGTGAAATACTGGATGGCAGTATATCGTGGTATTGGAATTCATGATGCCTCCTGGCGGGACGAATTTGGTGGGGATATCTATAAAACGGAAGGTTCTCACGGTTGTATTAACACACCAACGGATGTAATGATCAGATTATATGATCAGGTGGAAAAGGGAACACCGGTGGTGATGTTTTATGAGTGATTTTACAGTTGACGGTAGATGTCAATCTCTGTAGAATAAATTTTATGTTATTGTAATGGCACTAAGGGAGTAAGTCGTCACAATTTTAGGAGGAGAGAAAAATGTCCAGAGTTTACAATTTTTCAGCAGGCCCGGCAGTGTTGCCTGAAGAAGTACTAAGAGAAGCTGCCGATGAAATGATGGATTACAAGGGATCAGGTATGTCTGTTATGGAGATGAGCCACAGATCCAAGGCCTATGATGGCATTATCAAAGAGGCTGAACAGGATATCAGAGATCTTATGAATATTCCTGACAACTACAAGGTACTGTTTTTACAGGGTGGCGCCAGCCAGCAATTTGCTATGATTCCAATGAACCTGATGAAAAACAAAAAAGCCGGCTATATCGTTACCGGACAGTGGGCAAAGAAAGCTTATCAGGAAGCTAAGATTTATGGTGAGGCTGTGGAACTTGCTTCTTCAGCAGATAAGACCTTCAGCTATATTCCTGACTGTTCAGATCTGCCAATCACTGATGATATGGACTATGTTTATATTTGTGAAAATAACACAATTTATGGAACAAAATATAAAACATTACCAAATACCAAAGGAAAGACTCTGGTTGCTGACATTTCCTCCTGCTTTTTATCTGAACCGGTAGATGTATCAAAATATGGTGTAATCTATGGTGGCGTCCAGAAAAACGTTGGGCCTGCCGGAGTTGTTATTGTTATTATCCGTGAAGACCTGATTACAGAAGATGTTTTGCCGGGAACACCTACAATGCTCAAATACAAGATTCATGCAGATGCAGAATCTTTATATAATACACCACCATGCTATGGTATCTATATCTGTGGCAAGGTATTTAAATGGCTGAAAAAGATGGGTGGACTGGAGGAAATGAAATCCAGAAATGAAAAGAAAGCTAAAGTTTTATATGATTTTCTGGATGAGAGCAAAATTTTCAAAGGTACTGTACGTAAAGAAGATCGTTCTCTTATGAATGTTCCATTTGTAACAGGAGATGAAGAACTGGATGCTAAATTTGTAAAAGAAGCAACAGCTGCCGGATTTGTGAATTTAAAAGGCCATAGAACTGTAGGCGGTATGAGAGCCAGCATTTATAATGCAATGCCATACGAAGGCGTTGTAAAGCTAGTGGAATTTATGAAAAAATTTGAGGCAGAAAACACGAAATAGGAAAGAGGTATCGTAATGTATCAGTATCATTGTTTAAATGCAATTTCTTCTGTTGGGTTGAAGAATTTTGACGGAAATTATACAAAAACAGATGACATTAATAAAGCGGACTGTGTTCTGGTAAGAAGTGCTGCCATGCACGATATGGAACTTCCGAACACATTGTTAGCTGTTGCGAGAGCCGGAGCCGGTGTGAACAATATTCCTTTGGAAAAATGTGCCCAGAAGGGTATTGTAGTATTTAATACCCCCGGTGCCAATGCCAATGCGGTAAAGGAACTCGTGCTTGCAGGTATGTTACTTGCTTCCAGAGATGTGATCGGTGGCATTAACTGGGTTTTGGAAAATCAGAGTGCAGAGACGATTGCCAAAGATGCAGAGAAGGCAAAAAAACAGTTTGCCGGTTCTGAACTGATGGGAAAGAGACTTGGTATTATCGGTCTGGGTGCAATCGGTGTAAAGGTTGCCAATGCTGCCAGACATTTCAGTATGGAAGTTTATGGTTATGATCCTTACCTTTCCGTAGATGCTGCATGGAGCTTAAGCCGTGATGTAAAACACGTGCTGGATGTGGAAGAAATCTATAAAAAATGCGATTTCATCACTATTCATGTTCCACTCATGGATGCAACCAGAGAGATGTTAAATCAGGATGCAGTAGATAAGATGAAAAAGGGTGTTGTTATCCTAAACTTTGCCAGGGATCTTCTGGCTGATGAACATGCAATTTTAGACGGTATCAAAGCCGGTAAGATCAAAAAATATGTAACTGATTTTCCAAATACTACAACTGCGGGCAAACCGGGTGTTATTGCAATCCCTCACCTGGGTGCATCTACAGAAGAAGCAGAAGAAAATTGTGCGGAAATGGCTGTTTTGGAAGTGAAGGATTATCTGGAAAACGGCAATATCCGTAACAGTGTGAATTATCCTAAAATGGATATGGGTGTCTGTGTGAAAGCCGGCCGAGTTGCAATCTGTCATAAAAACATTGCTAACATGCTGACACAGTTTACTGCATGCTTAGGTGCGGCAGGCATCAATATCTCAGATATGATGAATCGTTCCAGAAACGACTTTGCATATACCATGCTGGATATTGAAACTGCTTGTGATGCAGCAATGGTGGAGAGATTATCTGCGATTGAAGGTGTTTTCAAGGTTCGTGTTATAAAATAAATCACAGGCAACGCCATGACGTGATCTGAAAAGGCGAAGCAGAGAAACGAATATGTTTCCTGTTTCGTCTTTTTTAGTTCCTTTGGTTGTAGCGACAGAAAATATTTGATAAAATGATGTCTATAAAGAAATGTTAAGAAAACAGGAGGAATAACATGGCAGTTATTAAACCATTTCGTGCTTTTAGACCAAAAAAAGGATTGGAAGATAGAATAGCAGCACTTCCCTATGATGTCTATAACAGGGAAGAGGCTTTGGAGGTGGTACAGAAGGAACCGCTTTCTTTTCTAAAAATAGACCGTGCAGAGACACAGTTTTCACCGGAGGTAAACATGTATGCAGACTGTGTTTATGAGAAAGCTGCATCCATGCTTCATGAGATGATGGATAAGGGAGAATTTGTACAGGATGAAAATGCCTGCTATTATCTGTATGAACTTACCATGTATGGACGTTCTCAGACGGGAATTGTGGCTGTAGCAAGTGTGGATGATTACTGTAACGGTGTGATCAAGAAACACGAGAATACCAGAGCGGATAAAGAATTAGATCGTATTCGCCATGTGGACACCTGTGAAGCACAGACAGGACCTATCTTTTTGGCATATCGAAATGAAAAGACGCTTTCGGATCTTGTGGCAACATGCAAGGAACAGTCACCGGTTTATGATTTTGTTTCGGAAGATGAGATCAGACATCGTGTCTGGGTTATTTCCGATATAAGTGCACTTTCCACCATAGAAACAGCTTTTGCCGGTATGAACCGGATTTACATAGCAGACGGTCACCACAGATGCGCTTCCGCGACCAGGGTTTCTTTAAAACGAAGAGAAGAACATCCTGATTTTACAGGAGATGAGGAATACAACTACTTCCTGTCTGTCTTATTTCCGGATTCAGAATTGATGATTATGGATTATAATCGTGTGATAAAAGATCTTCATGGAATGACACCAGCTGATTTTTTGGAAAAAGTGAAGAAAATATTTAGCGTTACTGCAGTAGGTCAGGCTCCGTATCATCCTTCTAAAAAGGGAGAATTCGGAATGCTGTTGGAGGATACCTGGTATAAACTGAACGTTGACCAGAATAGTCAAACGGGAGATCCGGTAGCAGATCTGGATGTTTCCATATTACAGAATAAGCTTTTAGAGCCGGTTCTTGGTATTACGGACCCTAAAACAGACAGTAGAATTGATTTCGTTGGCGGTATCAGGGGATTAGATGAACTGGAGCGCAGATGTAAACAGGATGCAAAGGTGGCATTTTCTATGTATCCAACCTCGATCCAGGAACTTTTTGCTGTAGCAGATGCCGGTATGCTTATGCCGCCGAAATCCACATGGTTTGAACCAAAGTTAAGAAGTGGAATTTTCATCCATGATATCAGATAGTCTGGATACACTTTACAGATTGTGAAATACAATAAAAAGTAAAGAAGGGTACAGAATGAACAAAAAATTATATAAATTAATGAACTGGCCGGAAATAGAGGGTGTTTTATATGCGGATACAGACAGACCGGGTGAAATACTCGGGGTACATTCAGTAAAAGAAGGACAGCTGATACAATGCTGTTTTAAGGGTGCCCAGAAGGTAACGTTCAGAGATCTTGCGAAAAACACAGAAACGGTTATGGAACAGGTGGATGAAGCAGGTTTTTTTGCTTTGCTTGTGCCGTCTGATCAATTTGCATCAACGGACAAAGAAACGCCGGTTTATGAATATGATGTAAATTATCCGAATGGACAGAATCTGATATGTGGAGATCCCTATATATATGACAGCTCTTTAAACGAGGATTTTAACAGCCGATTCCTGGCCGGGGTATGTGTGGATGCTTATAAGTACCTGGGTGCGCATCTGCAGACGAGAGCAGGTGTGACAGGCACATTTTTTGCAGTGTGGGCGCCGGATGCTGCCAGAGTCAGTGTGATCGGTGATTTTAATCAGTGGGAGGAATCGGCTCATCTGATGCAAAAGGATACAGACAGCGGTATTTTCTGGCTGTTTATTCCCGGAGTTAAAGAAGGAGCTCATTATTTATATTCTATTAAGACCAGAGGAACCATACTAAAAAAGAAAGATCCATACGGTTATGACGCACAGGGAGAAGACGATCTGACCAAGCAGGAGGCTTCTGTTGTCTGGGATCCCCAAGCACACACATGGCATGACCGGGAATGGATGGCGAACAGAAAAAACGACTGGATGGAGTTACCTGTCAGCATTGGAGAAATAGAACCGTTGGATTTTCTGGAACAGGATAATTTCACAGCCGGTTCGGTAGAGAAGATTATTTCTTATGTAAAAGAAATGCATTATACACATATTCAGCTTTCTATGTATGCATATTATATGCCAATGAGAGATTGGAAAGAAGCACCTTTTCTGCTACAGCTGATTGATGGTTTACATGCACAGCAAATAGGTGTTCTTTTTAATTATTATCCTGCCGGTTTTCAATCAGACGAATATGGTCTGTCCGGTTTTGACGGAACCTGTCTTTATGAACATGAGGATCCGAGACAGGGAAGAAATTTCCATAATCAGACTTATTTATATCAGTATGGACGGAATGAAGTCCGGGATTATCTGTTTTCTGCACTTTGTTTTCTGGCTGAGGAATGTCATGCAGATGGTATTTGTATGCGGGCGTTGGGATCCATGCTGTATCTTGATTTTGACAAAAATGAAGGTGAGTGGCTCCCTAATATTTATGGCGGTAATGAAAATCTGGATGCAATTGCTTTTTTACAGGATGCTAATAAATTATTGGATAAAAGATATCCTAAACTGGTTCGAATAGCTGCTGTTGCTGCAGTTTGGCCGGATGTGACAAGACCCTTGAAGGATGGCGGACTGGGTTTTCAATGGAAATGGAACGATGATTTCTGTACAAATTTCTTTTCCTTTATGAAACAGGATCCGTATGCCAGACCTGATCATTATGAAGATTTGACATATAGCATGGTATATCAGTATTGTGAAAATCATATCATTCCTTTCTCACGAAAGAGAATGCAGGGGGAAATCCCGGATTTTCTTCATTCGATTCCGGAAGATTCATCGGCGTTTGATGCAAATTGGAAATTGGCATTGGCATATCAGATGTTCCATTCCGGTAAAAAACTGACTTACTTAAAGCCTACAGCACCAGGACAACGCGAATCCGGCGAAAGTCTGATGGTAAAGGATTTAAATCAATTGTATCAGGAACAGCTTTCACTTTATAAAATGGAACAGGATCCAGCCGGTTTCCAATGGATTAATTGTATCGCTGCATCAGACTCCATGATTGTATTCACCAGAAATGCCAGCCAGGAAAAGAATTTTATTCTGGTAGTGGCAAACTTTTCCGGTCTGGAAAAGCAGGTGCAATGCGGTGTACCTATGGAAGGTGTCTATCAGGAAATTTTTTCTTCCGAAGACAAAAAATACGGCGGGCAGGGTGTAACGGCAAAACAGAAAATCTTAACAATAAAAGAAGAATGTGATGACAGGGAGCAAAAGATTGAACTTTTGATACCGGCTTATTGTCTACGGGCATTTTCTTACAGAACTTATACGAAGCAGGAGCTGGATCAGAAAAAATTAGATCAGGCAACCAGAGAAAAAGAAAAACTGGAAGAACAACTTGCTTTAAGGCTTCAGGAAAAGGATGCAATTATTAAACGTCAGCAGGAAGAACTTGCTGTGAAAGAGCAGGAGATTAATAGTCTTCATGTTGCACTTGATCAGGCCGAAAAGCTGGTGGACAGTGAACAAACTAAATTAAAAAGGAGCAAAAAGAAATTATGATGTTACTGGTCTCAGGGATGGAACTGGAAGATGCAGAAGAAAAAATTGATCTGATACAGTCTTATCTCAAAGAATTACCCGATATGGCGATTCAGTTTGGAATCAGGGTGATTTTGGCGCTGATATGTTTGGTCATTGGCTTTTATCTGATTAAGTTTATTCGAAAGATGCTGAACCGATCACTTGCCAGGACCAGTACCGATAAGGGAACCATTCAGTTTCTGGATTCTTTTGTAAAGAGCGCCTGCTATGTATTACTGATTTTGCTGATTGCTTCCGGATTTGGTCTGGATGCAGCGACAGTGGTAGCGATTCTGGGTTCGGCCGGTGTAGCCATTGGTCTGGCAATTCAGGGAAGTCTGTCCAATCTGGCAGGTGGTATTTTAATCCTGTTTACCAAACCATTTCTGGTGGGGGATTATATTGTAACCGGAGGACATGAGGGAACTGTAACGGAGATCAAGATTTTCTATACCAAACTGGTTACTGTAGATAACCGTGTTGTAGTGCTGCCAAACGGAGCGCTGGCAAATGGTAATCTGATCAATACGACGGCTAATCCCTACAGACGAGTGACCATTAACGTATCAATCAGTTATGATGCAGATATCCGACAGACCAGAGAAGTGCTTCTGAAACTGTTGGAAACAGAAGAAATGGTGGAGCAGGAGAAACCAAAGCTTGTAGTTGTAGATGAGCTGGGGGATAATGCAGTATTCTTACAAGTTCATTTCTGGGTGAAAAAAGAGAACTATCTGAATGCGAAGTGGAGACTGACAGAAGACTGTAAATATGCACTGGATGAGCATGGTATTCCTATTCCTTTTCCACAGCTGGATGTGCATCTTCGCGGTACCAAATCAGAAAAAGAAACTTCATAAATTGTTCTTGTCAAACATGCAATTTACAAGTATAATATCATTCGTTGGAGCAATCTAGCTCCACATGCTGAAATAGCTCAGTTGGTAGAGCACTTCACTCGTAATGAAGGGGTCGAGGGTTCGAGTCCCTTTTTCAGCTGATAAGCGGAAACCTTTAGTTCACAGGTTTTCGCTTTTTTTATTAGATTAATTGACACGTTTTTCCAATAATTGCAATAGTTCATAAAATAGAATAGGAATGATACATAGAATTAAAATTGATAGGATAACCAGATGAAGCTGAAACACCTGGGATCCATAGATAATCAGATAACCGAGCCCTTGTCTTGCAGCCAGAAATTCACCGATAATAACGCCTACCAGACACAGACCGATATTGATCTTCATCGTGCTGATCAGGATCGGAACAGAACCGGGATCTGTTTGTAAGAAACCGGTGTAGATACTAATGATTGCTCCAAAAAGTGCAACGGAAATACCGGCGACGATAATTGTTCTGGTACCGGTACCTAACCACACAATCAACAGGGGAGCAAGTGCTGACTTGGGCAGGCTGTTTAACAGAATCAGATAGGGCTCGCATATTTTGGCAGTATTGGCAGAAAACCAGAGAATTGAGGCCGTAAAGATGCTGATAATATTTACCAGTAAAAAGCTTAATATGGTTTCAAACAGGGTAGCTTTGATATGAGTAAGCAACTGGTTTTCAAGGATCATGTTTACAAAGGTTTTGAGAATAATACTCGGGGATGAAAAGAAAAAAACGTCAATCATCTGATTGGCGGAAGCATACTCCCAGATGGACAGAAACCCTGCCAGTATGAATATACGAACAGTAAATATCATAATACGGTTGTTCTTTTCCTTTGTAAGATATTGCTGTTGTCCAGGGGAAATTTTATTAATGTTTCCTGAAACTCCTTCTAAAGCAAATTAAAATACGTTCGAAACTCCGGTGCATTTCTGGCTGTCAATACGGAATGGTCTTCTTTGGTAAGAGTGATAGGAATATCCATTCGAATTCTGGCAGGTCTCTTAGTCAGGACAATAATGCGGTCAGCAAGACTGATGGCTTCAGAAAGATCATGTGTGATCAGAATGGCGGTGATACCGGCACCTCTGATTTTTTCACAGATATCTCCGCTTACAAGCAGTCTGGTCTGGTAATCCAGAGCACAGAACGGTTCATCCAACAACAGAATCTCAGGACGGATACCCATGGTACGAATCAGCGCAGCACGTTGCTTCATACCACCGGATAACTCTGACGGTTTTTTATCCTAAAAGTCTTTTAGACCATATTGTTCTAAAAGAGTATCCACATAAGCAAGATTTTCAGTTGTCATTGTATGGTTCAACCGGAGACCGAGAATAACATTTTCGTATATGGTTTTCCAGGAAAGAAGCTGGTCCTGCTGCAGCATATAACCAACACGGAACGGGGAGCAGACCTTATCCGGTGTGGAGATTTTGATTTCTCCTTCCTCAGGTTTCAGATAGCCTGCAATCAGAGATAGTATCGTGGTTTTTCCACAGCCGCTTGGACCAACAATTGCCAGGAAAGTTCCTTGATCAACCTGAAAAGAAATGTCTTCAAGAGCTCTGGTTTCGCCATCCGGAGTATGGTAGCAAAATGACAGATGCTCGCAGGATAGAAGGGGCGTTTTTGTCATATTTTACCTTCCTTTTTAATATATATTGTATCTTATGTTTTTTTCCTCTTTTTGTGAAAATAATGTTGGAATATAGGCGTAAATATGCTACTATCAAATCTAAAGGTTAAATTTGGAGGAAATTGACATGGCACAATTATGGGGCGGACGATTTACAAAAGAAACTGATAAGCTGGTATATCAATTCAATGCTTCGATTTCTTTTGATCAACGTTTCTTTAAACAGGATATCGAAGGCAGCCTGGCACATGTGAGGATGCTTGGTAAACAGCAGATCATTACCACCAAAGAAATGGAAGATATTATTGAGGGTTTACAGGGTATTCAACAGGATGTAGAAAACGGATCGTTACAGATTACAGATGAATATGAAGATATTCACAGCTTTGTAGAAGCTAACCTGATTGATAGAATAGGGGATGCAGGAAAGAAACTGCATACCGGCAGGAGCAGAAATGACCAGGTCGCTCTGGATATGCGTTTATACACCAGAGGAGAAGTATTAGAAGTGAGAGAGCTGATTAAGCACTTGCTTACGACCATACTCTCTATTATGGAACAAAATCTGGACACCTATATGCCCGGTTTTACTCATTTGCAAAAAGCACAGCCCGTTACTCTTGCGCATCATTTTGGCGCCTATTTTGAAATGTTCAAAAGAGACAGTCAACGGCTTCATGATATTTATAAGAGAATGAATTATTGTCCTTTGGGAGCAGGTGCTCTCGCAGGTACCACATATCCTTTGGACAGGGATTATACCGCTGAATTGTTACAGTTCTATGGACCTACCTTAAATAGTATGGATTCTGTTTCAGACAGAGATTATCTGATTGAGTTTTTGTCCGCTTTATCCACGATTATGATGCATCTTAGCCGTTTCAGTGAAGAGATCATTATCTGGAATTCCAACGAATATCGTTTTGTGGAGATTGATGATGCTTTTTCTACGGGGAGCAGTATTATGCCACAGAAGAAGAACCCGGATATTGCTGAACTGGTAAGAGGTAAGACTGGAAGAGTGTATGGTGCACTGGTTTCCCTGCTTACTACGATGAAAGGGATTCCACTTGCTTATAATAAAGATATGCAGGAGGATAAGGAGCTGACTTTTGATGCGTTTGATACAGCAAAAGGGTGTCTGCATCTGATTGACGGTATGCTCGCTACTATGAAATTCCGAAAAGAAGTAATGGAAAAAAGTGCAATGATGGGCTTTACCAATGCGACTGATGCTGCAGATTATCTGGTGGGAAAAGGGGTTCCTTTCCGTGATGCCCATAGTATTATTGGACGACTTGTATTATACTGTATTGATAAAAATAGTTCTATTGATGCATTGAGTTTAGATGAACTAAAAACCATTTCTCCTGTTTTTGAACAGGATGTATATGATGCTATTAGTCTGGAAACCTGTGTGAGCAAACGATTAACAGTCGGTGCACCCGGACAGGAGGCTATGCAGAAGGTGATTGCCCTGGAGAAAGATTTCCTGGCAAATTATGATAAATAATGAAAGGGTTATTCTTTTCATAACACCAAACGTATCAGGAGGAGAGAAAAATGAGTGAAAAATTGAAGGTCGGTATTCTGGGTGGAACAGGTATGGTCGGACAGAGATTCATTTCTTTGCTGGAAAATCATCCATGGTTTGAGGTTACTACAATTGCAGCCAGCCCAAGGTCTGCAGGAAAGACCTACGAAGAGGCTGTGGGCGGACGTTGGAAAATGGATACTCCAATGCCGGAAGCTGTGAAAAAAATTGTTGTTATGAACGTTAACGAAGTAAATGAAGTTGCTTCTAAGGTTGATTTTGTATTCAGTGCTGTGGATATGACCAAAGAAGAGATCAAGAAAATAGAAGAGGAATATGCTAAAACAGAAACACCTGTTGTTTCTAACAACAGTGCTCATCGCTGGACACCTGATGTTCCGATGGTAGTTCCGGAGATCAATCCTGAGCATATGAAGGTTATTGAGTTCCAGAAAAAGAGACTGGGGACAACACGCGGTTTTATCGCTGTAAAACCCAATTGCTCTATTCAGAGTTATGCACCTGTTTTAACGGCATGGAAAGAATTTGAGCCTTACGAAGTGGTAGCAACTACATATCAGGCAATTTCCGGTGCCGGAAAGACTTTTAAAGACTGGCCGGAGATGGAAGGTAATATTATTCCTTATATTGGCGGCGAAGAAGAAAAAAGTGAAAAAGAGCCTCTTAGAATCTGGGGTAAAATTGAAGATGGCGTGATTGTACCGGCTACAGCACCTGCTATTACATGTCAGTGCATTCGTGTACCGATTTTAAATGGTCATACTGCTGCCGTATTTGTGAAATTCCGCAAGAATCCTACTAAGGAACAGTTGATTGAGAAACTTGTTCAGTTCAAAGGAGTTCCACAGGAACTTGAGCTTCCCAGCGCACCAAAGCAATTCATTCAGTACCTTGAGGAAGATAACCGTCCGCAGGTAGCTTTGGATGTTAACTTTGAAAACGGTATGGGTATCAGTGTTGGACGATTACGCGAGGATTCCGTTTATGACTGGAAATTTGTTGGTTTATCCCACAATACAGTACGTGGTGCTGCAGGTGGAGCAGTTTTATGTGCAGAACTTCTAAAAGCACAGGGATATATCAATAAAAAATAATTTCAAAGTTTTCGGGTAAAAAAATAGACACAAAGACGTGTCATAGAAAAGGAGGTGTTTTCAGTATGGATGATTTACGGTATCAGACTGACCTGTTAAAGGCTATGAATAGGAAACTGGAACTGGATGTTGCCATGTACCGTTCTATCGTAGAATCGGCTGATAACACCTCGTTTTTTTATTACAGTACAGTGGCTAAACAATGTCGGACATTCGGTATGTGGGAAAAGATGTTTCCCTTTAAAATTCAGGATATACGGGAACTTGATAGAGTAACAGAACTTCTGGAGGATAAATACAGAGAACGTGCCATGTTGGTATTCTATCCGGAACGCAGAAACGAAAAACATGATTTTATGGAATGTAAACTGAAGGGAAAAGAAACCTGGATTACTGTGAACTCTTATGCATCATATGATGAATTGGGTCGACCATCTGAAAAAATTCTGAAAATCTCCGATATTACCAAAACAAAAAAGCAAAATGAACAGTTGGAATATTTAGCATATTATGACACATTGACAGGTTTGCTAAATCGAAATTATTTTGTGAGCAGTCTGGCTGATTATATACGAAAAGCTGAAGAAAACCACGATATTGTCAGTGTCATGATTTTAAACATCAGTAATTTTAAAACTATTAATGACGGCTTTGGACTTGTTGGCGGAGATGAATTGTTACAAAGTGTTGGATTGTTTTTGAAAGATTTTTCTTCTGAAAATGTGATAGTTTCTCATTTTAATGCTGACTTTTTCTGTATTGCCATCTATGCCCCGATGGGTATTCATACACCGGAGTGTATTTTTCAGGCCGTTACGGAACGAATTCAGGAACCGTTTACGATCAGTAATGGTGAAAATATTCACATAGATATGGTTACCGGTGTTGCAGAATATCCAGAGGCCACTACAAATGTGCTTGAACTTATCAATGACGCAGAAATTGCAATGTTTCAGGCAAAGAAAACAAAAAGTGTTTCCATATCTTATTTTAACCAGGAGATCATGACAAGTTTTCTGGAAAAATTTGAGTTGGAAAATAAGATGAAGGCAGCAATTTTTGCCAATAAATTTGAATTATACTATCAACCGCAGTTTGATGTGAAATCCAGAAAAATACGTGGACTGGAAGCTTTGATTCGATGGGAAGATGAGGATGGTACCATGATTCCTCCAACTTATTTTATTTCTATTGCTGAAAGTAACGGTTCCATTATTCCTATTGGAAACTGGGTGCTGGAAGAAAGTATCAGAACCTACACGGAATGGCAGAAAAAATTTGACATACAGGCAAGGCTTGCAGTAAATATATCTGTTATGCAATATCAGAAGAAGAATTTTGTGGACAACCTGTTACAAATCATGAAAAAATATGATATGGAACCCACAAATCTGGAATTGGAGATTACAGAGAGCGTATTAATCTATGATTTTGATGAAATGATTGAGAAGATGAAGTTACTGAAGGATTTTGGAATTCATCTCTCACTGGATGATTTTGGAACCGGCTTTTCATCTCTTTCCTATATTCGCGGTTTACCGGTTGATACGATTAAAGTAGATAAATGTTTTGTGGATGATGTGGTGACGGATCCTTCAGCAAGAGCAATTTTAGAAGCTGTTGTTCATATGGTTAAAGAACTTGGCTTTGAAACAATTGTGGAGGGTGTTGAGGATGAACGTCAATTCACATATCTGCGGGAAATAGATTGTGATAATATTCAAGGATTTTATCTGGCGGAACCAATGGATTTTTCTTCTGTAGAAGAACTATTATTGGAACAGACAGCAAATTAGTTATTAAGGGCAGTATGCTCTCCGGGGAGGTACATATGATTGGCAGAAATCCCGAAATGAAATATCTCCAATCTTTTTATGACAGATCAGAAGGTCAGGCTCTGGTGGTTTATGGAGAACAGGGCGTGGGAAAACGCAGCTTGTTGCAGGAATTTTCACGTAACAAAAAAGTATATTCCTTTCAGGGACGAACTTTGTCTGAAAAGGAACTGGCATATCAGTGGTATCTGGAACTTGGGAACACGTTTCCTGCAACAGATCATGATGTAACATATTCAGAAATATTACAGTCATTACTCCGGGATACAGCAGAAAAGATTGTTTTGATTATATATGATTTTGAATATCTTTTGAAGGCCGGGGACGATTTTATGGAGTCTATCAGCCATTTATTTGAACAGACTATTTCTGTTCAGATTATTCTTGTAAGTTCTTCTGTGGGATTTGTGGAGCATACAATGGTGTCGTATTTAGGCGAATATGCTTCTCTGATTCAAGGCATCTTAAAATTGAAACCACTTGGTTTTAGAGAATTCTCTGAATATTTTAAAGAAAATGAATTTTCAGAACAGATTAAAATGTATGCGGTATTAGGCGGATTTTCGGATCGGTGGAATTTCTTCCAGCCGGGGTTATCTTTTCATGAGAATATGTGCCGTAATTATTTATCTAAAAAAATGCGGCTTGCAACTGCAGGGCTTGACTATGCAGACAGGGTGTTGAGAGAGACATCTGTTTATCATACGATCCTTTCAGGATTAGCTTCAGGGAAGAATAAGTTGCACGATTTATTTTTACAGACGGAGTTTCCCAGAGCAAAAATCAGTGTGTACTTAAAAAATCTGATTGATCTTGAATTAGTTGAGAAGGTTGTTTCTTTTCCGATTGGAGAAGAAAATTTACGAAAGGGTATTTATCGAATATCCAATCCCTTTGTATTATTTTATTTTACATATATATATCCGAATCTGACGGCGTTTAATGAGTACACTGCGGAAGCTTTTTTTGAAAAATTTGTAAATCCGTTTCTGGATTACTATATGATACAGTGCTATAGCCGGGTATGTCTGGCTTATATGCAGGAGCTTAACAAGAAAAAAGAATTGCCTTTGCATTTGAAGGAGACTGGTTTCTGGCTTGGAAAATCAGGTCTTATTGATTTTGTGGGCAGAGATGAAAATGGTAAATTTATTACGGGTGGCTGTCATTATGGTGCAGGTGGCTTTACAGAGTCAGATTTCACTTGGTTTCAGTTTTGCTTAGATCAGGCAGGAATCACACCGGATTACATATATTTGTTTTCCATGACCGGGTTCGATCAGGCAGTAATGAAACGGGTTGCAAAAGATCCATCACTTGTATTGATGGATACAGCAAGGGGATTTGAAAGATAGATGAGGATGTAAATGGATAAGAGTTTATTTATTGCGGAAAAGCCCAGCGTGGCAAAGGAATTTGCCAAGGCATTGAAAACGAACTTTTCCAATCGTAATGGATATATGGAGTCGGATCAGTATGTGGTGACCTGGTGTGTTGGACATTTGGTGACGATGAGTTATCCGGAAGTATATGACGAAAAATATAAGCGATGGAGTTTTGATACCATTCCTTTTATTCCGGATACTTTTATGTATGAAGTGATTGGGAATGTAAAGGATCAGTTTAAGACGGTAAGCGGGCTTTTAAACAGACCGGATGTAACAACCATTTATGTATGTACTGACTCCGGGCGTGAAGGAGAATATATATACCGCCTTGTAGAGCGACAGGCAAATGTAACAGGAAAGCAAAGACGAAGAGTCTGGATCGATTCCCAGACGGAAGAGGAAATTCTAAGGGGAATAAAGGAAGCTAAGGATCTTTCTGAATATGATAATCTCTGTGCAGCGGCTTATTTAAGAGCAAAAGAAGATTATCTCATGGGTATTAATTTTTCCAGGGCTCTTACATTAAAGTATTCCTATCCGGTTAAGAATTTTTTGAAAGCTGACAAGGCTGTCATATCTGTTGGCCGTGTCATGACCTGTGTCCTTGGTATGGTAGTAAACCGCGAAAGAGAGATCAGAAGTTTTGTGAAAGTACCATTTTATCGTGTACTGGCAAAATTAGGACTTGGAAATGAAACCTTTGATGCTGAATGGAAGGTACAGGAGCAGAGTATTTATTTTCAATCTCCGAAGCTGTATAAGGATAATGGATTTAAAGAAGAAACAGATGCGCAGGCACTGATAGAACATTTAAGTGCTGCCACACAAGGTGCCTTTCCGCAGGAACTGACGGTGGATTCCATTGAGCGAAAAAAGGAAGTGAAGAATCCTCCATTGCTGTACAATCTGGCTGAATTACAAAATGACTGTGCCAAATATTTTAAGATTAGCCCAGACCAGACTCTGCAGATTATGCAGGAATTGTACGAAAAAAAACTGACCACTTATCCCAGAACGGATGCCAGGGTTCTTTCTACGGCAGTTTCCAAGGAAATTCATAAGAATATCGGTGGACTCCGCAATTATCAGCCTGCCGCAGCATTTGCAAATGAAGTGCTGGAAAAAGGCACTTATAAAAACATTGCTAAGACAAGATATGTAAATGACAAACAGATAACAGACCATTATGCTTTGGTTCCTACAGGACAGGGCTTAAATACGCTGGGGTCTTTGCATCCCACACAGAGAGCAGTTTATGACCTGGTGGTACGAAGATTTCTGAGTATCTTTTATCCGGCAGCGATTTATAGTAAAGTTGCTCTTACCGTGAGCAATCAACAGGAAAAAATGACCTCTAATTTCAAGGTGCTGGCAGAAGAGGGGTACTTGAAAGTATTGCAGGGCAGTGCTGCCGGCAAAAAAGGTGATGTCACCAAATCTGGTGCTGATGCAAATAAAAATGCAGATTTGATAGAAGATACCGAAGAGGAAGAAATGAAGCCGGATCAGACCTTGATGGAGCAGCTGAAAGTCCTAAAAAAAGGTATGACGGTTGCCTGCACCGGTTATGAAACCAAAGCAGGTGAAACATCACCTCCTAAACGCTATAATTCCGGGACAATGATCCTGACCATGGAAAACGCCGGACAGTTCATTGAAGATGAAGAACTGCGTGCCCAAATGAAGGGAAGCGGTATCGGAACATCTGCAACCAGAGCTGAAATTCTGAATAAACTGGTAAAAATAGGGTATTTGGGATTGAATAAAAAAACACAGATATTAACGCCAACCTTACTTGGAGAGATGGTGTTCGATGTGGTTAACAATTCGATTAAGTCATTACTCGACCCGGCATTAACAGCCAGCTGGGAAAAAGGATTAACTCAGGTTGCTGAAGGACAGATCACGGAAGATCAGTATATGGAAAAGCTTTCCGGTTTCGTGATACGAAGAACTGATTTTGTAAAAAAACAAAATAATCAGTACGGCTTAAATAAACTGTTCGAGCAGGATGCTGTATATTATAAAAACGGTAAATGAAAAGTAATAAATGAAAAGGAGGCATAAAACATGTCACTTACACAATATACCATTGAAAATTTATACAATCTGGAAGAAACCATAGCAGGTGATTTCCTGAAAAAATTCCAATACCCTTGGGAGGCATTACCGGAAATCGGAGCTTTTATAAAGGAATTAGGCAAAAACTTAACAACAGATAAATTTGAGCAGCGAGGAGAAGATGTCTGGGTAGCAAAATCTGCGACCGTATTTGATTCTGCTTATCTTCATGGACCCTGTATCATTGATGAGGATGCAGAAGTGAGACAGGGTGCTTTTATACGTGGAAATGCATTGGTTGGCAAAGGTGCTGTGGTTGGAAATTCTACAGAGCTTAAAAATGTCATTTTATTTAATAAGGTTCAGGTACCTCACTATAATTATGTAGGAGATTCTGTATTAGGATTTAAGTCTCACATGGGTGCAGGCTCTATTACTTCCAATGTGAAAAGTGATAAGACACTGGTTGTGATAAAAGAAAAGAAAACAGCTGATGGTCAGCCGGAGGTTTGCGAACAATTAGAAACCGGTTTGAAAAAAGTAGGAGCTATGCTGGGTGATGAAGTGGAAGTTGGCTGTAATTCTGTTTTAAATCCCGGAACTGTAATCGGCAGAAACTCCAATGTATATCCAACGAGCTGTGTAAGAGGCTGTATCCCTGCAAATCATATATTTAAAGATCAGGATCACATTATTTCGAAAAATTAAAATTAGATGTAAATGGTCGACAAAATCTGTTAAAGATTTTGTTGACT
>JAQUUX010000127.1 GCA_028693705.1 Lachnospiraceae bacterium
TAAATTATCGTTTAAATTCAAACATCACAGAGAAAAGAGGTATAAACATGGCAGCAGAATTTAAATACGACATCGTAAAAGAAATAGGTGTTTTATCAGAGAATACAAAAGGCTGGAGAAAAGAGCTGAATCTGATTTCATGGAATGGCGCTGCACCAAAGTATGATATCAGAGACTGGGCACCAGAGCATGAGAAAATGGGAAAAGGTGTGACATTGACAGAAGAAGAGCTGGAGGCTCTTAAGAAACTGTTATAGAATTTAGATAACATAATGAAAAGAAGGTGAATATATGCCTCTTGGCTGGATAGATTTTTCAAAAACTGAAAGAAACAAAGTGCTTACGGTGCTGGATTTATTGTCCGAGAGTGGTACGCTTGATGAACTTGGAATTGCAACGATTAGAGATGGATTCTCTGACTTGTTTTTTCCAGGTACATCAACCATCCAGACAAGGGCAAAGTACTTCTTTATCGTACCTTATGCATTACGAGATCTTGAACGGAGTGGGGAGACAAATTCGAATCAGTTTCTTAGAGCATTCGACGAGATAGAAAGAAGCTGCGGAGAAATGTTCAGACAAAATGCTCCAGACGATATTGGAATTATTGGGAGCCGTTCTCTTGCAGGTGGCAACTGGGTGAAGAGAACCCCAGCAGATATTTATTGGGCAGGTTTAAGACAGTATGATATTTTTCGAGGTGGACGATTATCTTTATCGGAATATGCAAGAGCAGTCTGTTCAATGAAGGGTAAAAAGAGCAACTTGGTGAACCTTGGAAACCGCAATGATAAGGCAGAGGAAAACGAAGCTGACGACAGAAGTGCAGGAGATATTCGAAGTATGCATTTTTGGAACATACCTACTTATGATTCGGAGTGGTTTGACCATCTTCAAATGAAACTGACCCATGAAGAGGCAGCATTCTTAAAGAACCAGATTGTCTTGTCCTGTGGAAATAGTATGTTTGCATATGCATTAAAAAATGAACTGTGGGAAATGATTGATTGTACTGATTTTACGAGCCTTAATGAGATGATACATTTATTCCCGGAGCAGATGCAGAAAGACTATCAGCTGGCAAAAGATTTCTCGGAATTCAATTATGTATTGCGTGTGATATATAACATCGTTCTCTCGGATGGTAAGAATGAGACTGCCAATGAGGAATTTGACAACCTTCGTTCCGAATTAAAAAGAATTGCTGCCATTGATTTGGAAGCAGTTTTTGACCGGACCTTGGCACAGCGTAATCCTTTGATGTGCAAATTCCTGCGTGATGCAAAATCGGGAATGCTTGGGGATGATGTTCAAACCTTAAAAAAACTCGTTGAAAACAGAGAAAGGTTTCTAAAAGGAGCAGGAAGGGCTCGTTGTGCGCATCCGGGAGAATTCGATAAAACTGCATGGTTTGGCGGTGGAAGATTAAGTTATCGTTTTGGCAATGCCATGACTTTGATGGCAGATATTTATGTTGGAGAGGAGGCGTCTTATGCTGAATCCTAATGGAGATAGACTTGACTATGGTAAGATTCTTGCACCACCTGTTTCCTATCAGTTGGATTTTGCAGTTGGTACAACATATTCCTTGGATCTGGATGCTTTGGTTGGAATCTGCATTGCTTTGGGACTGGCTGCTGATACAGACAGTGACATTATGAAAAACCCAATCTGTCTGTTAGAAGCACTTCGCAGTACAGGAGATAAGGTGGCTTTATTTTGCGAAGGTGGACAGATTCATCTTCCTGGGAATGTGACACCATTATATATTTTGCTGGAAAAGATGGTATTTCAGGTGGCAACAAAAGCAAAGAAAGGGATTACCAATTATCCATCCTTTCATCCGAAATTCTGGTTGCTCCGCTATATCAATGAACAAAAAGAGGTATTATATCGCGTTGTTGTATTAAGTCGTAATCTTACATTTGATAGAAGTTGGGATGTGAGTTTTTTTATGGATGGGGAGCTTGGAGAAGAAACAGACAAAAATCTTCCAGTTGCAGATTTCCTGAAATACTTGGCAAAGCAGCTTCCAAAATCAGAATTAGGTAATGAGAAAACAAAGAGCATCCGGCAGTTAATGAAGGAACTCGCGTATGTAAACTTTGATACGGGTATGAAGGAATTCTATGATTTTGATTTCATCCCCAATGGAGTTCCATGCTCAAGAGGCGGTTTTTATTCTGTTCTGGATACTCCGCTAATGAAAGGGAAGAATGACCAGGATGAAAAGTCTTTCCATGAGTTGCTTGTGATGTCTCCATTCTTAAGCAAGGATGTGATTCGTCAGTTCAATGAGAGAAGTAAATGGATCGAGCATACAGAATATGTGCTGATTACCAGAGCAATGTCTCTTAGCAGATTGAAACCGGAAGACTGTGACAAATTCAAAATCTATGTGCTGAAAGATGCAGTGGTAGATGGAGAAATGGCAATATCGGAAGCAGAAAGTGATTATCAGAAACAGGATATTCATGCCAAAATCTATATGATGCGGAAATATGCAGACACCGACCTCTATCTCGGATCACTCAATGCGTCCCATAATGCAGTTTATGGAAACATCGAGTTTATGCTTCGATTGAAGTCGAAAAATAGATACCTGAATCTGGAAAAGTTGAAAGAGGGTATATTCGATGGACCGGATGATGGAGCAAATAATCCATTCACACAAGTTACCTTAAACATGGAACAGAAAGAAATGGAAGAGGAAGCCGCAGGATATCTTGATGTCATCGTAAAACAAATCAATCGATGCAATCTTCATGCAATAGTTGCCCAGAATGGAGATTATTATAATGCGACAGTAAATGCAGCTGATTACGAAGATAGTGAAACATATACTGTGACATTACGACCACTATTATCTGTTAAGACGGTGGATTTTGCCACAGAGATGGTATTTGAAAAGCTGGCAATCTCGGCTTTATCAGAGTTTTATGTGCTATCGGTTTCCGATAAGGATAATAATACAGTACAAAGAGTAATTAAGATAGAAACAGAGGGGATGCCTGAAAATAGAGAACAGAAAGTCATTTCTTCGCTGATTGGGGATAATGAGCAGAATTTTTATCGTTACATTGCTTTTCTGTTGGGAGATGATTATGTAATCAGTGCGTTGGAAGCAGAAAATCAATATGGAAAGAATGGTTTTGGAGAGACTCATGCAGCATCGGAGCATTTGCCAGTGCTTTATGAAAAAATGCTGCAGACTGCAGCAACTGCACCAGAACGATTTACGGAGATAGAGAAACTTGTCCAGGCAGTATCCGAAGATGGTGTAGTCCCGGATGGTTTTGAAAGGTTGTACAGTACATTCAGAAAAGTGGTGAAATAGCATGGAAGAAGAGTCTGTTGGACTTGAACAAATGGAAGCAAGAGTTATGGAAGGCTTAAAAGACTTTCAACAGGAAACTGTAAACAGAATTGCAACATTGTACGAAAACGGACAGAAAAGGGTTCTTGTTTCTGATGAAGTGGGTCTTGGTAAAACACTGATTGCAAGGGGGACGGTTGCAAAATTTGCAAAGCTTGCTAAGAAAAATGGAAAAGACAGAATGAAAGTGGTCTATATCTGTTCCAATGCAGCCATTGCAGATCAGAACCTGGCAAAACTGTGCATAACAGAGGATGTGAAGAGAGAAGGTGTGGGTAATTCCAGACTTTCAGTACAACATCTGAATACATTTTGGCAGGAAATAGAGGCAGAGGAAGAAAATCAATTCATTCAGTTGATTCCGCTAACACCGGATACGTCTTTTCGTATGACAACTGGAAGCGGTGTGCTGTGGGAACGGGCGGTATTGTTTGCCATTTTAGTTCATGTGCCAGAGTTGAAAAGATATATAGAGCCACTGGAGATTATCATGCAGGGCGACGGAAGTAAAGGCTGGGATGACTGGGCAAAAGATTATGGAATGAGAGATGTTGCTGATTGTAATGAAGCTACGGACGGACGTTACCTGGACTATATGCTTGAAAAGGTTTCAGAAGGGTTAAAGAAAGTAGACTCGGAAGGACACACTCTTTTGGAAGACGTGATTGAGAAATGTAAAGAAGTAAGAAAAAGTGGCAGCAGAAAAGATATCAGAATATATGGAATTATCGGAAGACTTCGCTATCTGTTTGCAGGAATCAGTTTAGAGAAGCTTGAGCCGGATCTGGTAATCTTGGATGAGTTCCAAAGATTTAAATATTTGCTGCAGTCGGAAGAAGACTCTGAAACAGGAATGCTGGCACACAAGTTCTTCAACTCGGAATCCGTATGTATGCTTTTACTTTCTGCAACACCATATAAGATGTATTCTACACTGGAAGAAATAGATGAATCATTGATAGATGACCATTTTTCGGAATTTTTAAATGTGATGCAATTCCTGAATGTATCGGAAGTAAAGCAGGAACAGTTCAAGACTATATGGAATAATTATTCTGTACAGCTCAAGGAATTTAGCCAGGGAGAGGTATCTATCATTCAGGCAAAAAATGCAGCAGAAGAAGCCATGTATCAATCTGTATGCAGAACTGAGCGAATATCAGCAAAAGAAAATGCAGATATGATTGATATCGTTGATCGGGACAGATGGCTTGATGTGGAAGAACAGGACATTCTATCTTATGTGAAAGCAAGCAAGTTAATCGAGCAGATAGGAGCACCCTATCATGTTCCCATAGACTACATAAAATCATGTCCATATATTATGTCATTTATGAAAGAATATAAACTGAAAAAGGACATTGTGAAGTATTTTACCAATCATCCGGAACAGATAAGTGGAATAGAT
>JAQUUX010000050.1 GCA_028693705.1 Lachnospiraceae bacterium
AAGAAAAATAAAAGTGCTTGACAAAATAGAATTACAATTATATAATACTAACATATTCAGCGATTCAAAACTTGATTCACATATTTTTGCGAAACATTAGTGTTGGTTTGATGTTTGGCAAAAATATGTGATTTTTTTTGTTTCATGTATAAAATATTATAATAGGAGGTATCTTTCATGAATAAAGGTACAGTAAAATGGTTTAACGCACAAAAGGGATTCGGATTTATCACAAACGCTAACGGTGGAGAAGATGTATTCGTACATTTTTCTGGCATCGCATCTAACGGCTTCAAGTCTTTAGAAGAGAATCAGGAAGTCACTTTTGACATTACTGAAGGAAATCGTGGACCACAGGCAGTTAACGTTTGTTTAGTATAAGCTAGATTAGTTTCTGTTTTGCAACAGCGAGAGAAAAGGTCGTCACATACGTGTGACGGCCTTTTTTTGTCGTGAAAATGATGTTACCAAAAAATGTGCGAAATTTTCGGTAAATTTTGCACAAAAAAGGTAATTGCAGTTTCAACAGAGGGGGGGAGTATACTAAAGTAAAGCATATTGTCGGTATTTGTCAGATTGTATAGACATAAGCGATAAAAGATAGACAATAATGATTGCGGAGGAATCCATGCAAAAGAAAATACGCAAAATTGGTGGCTTCGTGGGACAAAACCGCGGAAACATAAGGGATTGCTACAGCGTAACAACAGTTCGTGGAAAGAAAAATCTATCAGGTGATTTTGCTGCTGATAACAGTGGAAATATCAGTAACAGTTATGCCAAGATGCCTCTGGATGCTCTTACAGGCGGATTAACCGGAGAAAATACCGGTCAAATAGAGAACAGTTATTTTTTACATAAAAAGAAAGCTAACAGTCGTAGCGTAACCCGATTGGCAGATGCCAAAAAGGGTGAACAGCTGAAACAGCTAAAGGAAGAGAAGAATTACGCCAATTTGGGATTTGATACGGATGAAATCTGGGAAATGGGAGATTCTTCCATTCCGTTACGGTTTATTCCAAAGAACTGGAATTATGCTGTACCGGAGGAAGAAACGGAACAGTTGACGGAAATTCGAATTTCTTCGACAGATGATCTTTTGAAGTTTGCTCAGGAAGTCAACAAAGGCGATCGGAATAGTCAGCGTGCCCATGTAGTCCTGACAGAAGACCTGGATTTGAAGGGTAAGGAATGGATTACCATCGGAATCAATCGGTTCTGTGCCTTCGAAGGTATCTTCGATGGCGGCGGACATACCATTCGAAACTTTACCATTAAAAAGAAGGAAACCGTATTAAAAGGATTTTTCGGTTGCCTGAAAGGGCAGGTATATAACCTTACAGTTGACTGCCTCATTGGAAACGGAAGCTTCTGCGGTGGTCTGGCAGCACAGAATGAAGGTGTGATCGGCTGCTGCGCAGCGGTACTGGAGATCAAGGATAAATCCGATATGGTAGGCGGTCTAGTAGGCGATAACAGTGGAGAGATCTTTCAAAGCTATGCGGCAGGCCATATTATCACCGGTATTTTATTAATACCTTTCTTCACACCACTGGCGGCAATACCTGTGGCATTACTTCTGGGTATGAGCGTGTGGGGATTGGTAGGAAACATTATAGATAACACAGACTTTAGGAGTACCTTTGCACCGGTTCCTTATGATGAGGATCAGGTACCAATCCAGGGAGAAGAGATTGCACCCAATACAGACGGGCATTTCGTATCCTTCTAGTTTGAACAGGAAATAGATGTAAGTCTTGCTACCGGAAAATGTGCATTTAATTTCAAAAATCCCGGTAACAGTAACCATAATATCGTAGTACAGCTGCAATTCACGGATGCCCAGGCCAAAAGAGTGTTGGGCAGTACAGGCAGAACAGCAGCAGAACAGGCAGAAATCGAGGCAACACCGGGATATGATCCGGAGACCTACCGTATGGTACTGGCAGAATTCGGTGCGATCCAGCCGGGATATGAACTGGCAGATTTACGTCTGGTGGAGCAGGCAAATGGAGCCACCATTCCACCGGGAAGCTACAACGCTATCATATATTTAATATTTTATGATATGGAAACTAATGACAGGGCTACCAGTACACCGGAACGTTTGCCTGTGGGTAAGAGAAGTGGAGAATACTATGAGGTTACAAATGACAGTATCATCATCAGTACCAGAAAATTCTCTACCTATGGCATCGTAGGAAATACCACTTCCGTATCTAATGTGGTAGAAACAGAAGATCCGGAGACAGGAACACCGGTTGTCGATGCAGTGGAGACCTTTACAGAAGCTGGTCAGAGCATGGATATTCAGGGAAGGGTTGTTGAACCCAAAAGACCTTATGTGTATAAAGTGGATATTACATGGGGCGGCATGCAGTTTGAATATGCCTCCAACAAAGAATGGGATCCTGTTTATCACGTTTACAGTGAAGGTGCCCTGAATGACTGGCGAGAGGTAAACTTTGACGGTATTAATAATAAGGTAACGGTTGTGAACCATTCCAACGGAGGGGTACAGGTAGGATTCAGCGTAGCTTCTGAGATAGCCGGTGTGGAAGCTTCCATGCATACGGATAATAATCTGCAGGCACCAATTGCACAGGCTATTTTCCTGGATCCGGCACCGGAGGGTTCTACCGATGCAGAGCTTATTCCGGGAAAGGCATTCCTGTTCTTAGATGGAACACCGGCAAATGACTGGGAAGGATTTGCAAATTCGGCAGATGGCCTTTTCAGAATGGTTGGTGTGATCACTGCTACAGTACAGCCTTATACAGCAACGGTTGAAGCACCTACAATAGAAGGTCTGGATACTGCAGAATAATAAGCTGAATTAAAAAAAGACCCGGACATGGGTAAAATGTCCGGGTCATACGTGGATAAAGAAGGTTTTTATTGAGGTATGGCATTTTAAAATTATAAAGCAGGGAGTATACAGGATATGAGAAAGCAGACAACGAAAATACACGCTGGCAGCGGAAAAAGAAAGTTGATGATATTAGCCTGTATATTACTACTGGTGGCAGCCGCATTTTTAATTTGGCAGTTTATTATCGAAAAAAAACAAACTGCATTTGTTCCACCGGAATTTGATCCAGCGGCGCAAAGCGGTACACCAACACCGGATGAAGGTCTGGGTTACAGCGTGATTTCAGCAGAGAACAGCTTTAGTTTTGGAGCAGCAGGTACTATGTATCAGCAGGAAGATGGTTCCATTCTCCTTTATTTCACGAATCCGGAGTATAGTCAGTGTAATATGAGCTGTGAGATACGAAATGAGGAACGGAACGCTTTTGTATCAAAGCGGTGTCATCCGTCCCGGAGAATATATAGAACGGTTAACTCCGGTGGAGCCGATACCAAATGAGATTATGGAAATCAATATGAATGTGTTTGCTTATGAGCCTGACACTTGGTACAGTATGGGAACTGTACGGCTTTCCAATACGCTGCAGGCGTGGTAATATTTTGTTATAAAAAGAATTTATAAAAATAAGAAGGAGGGAGAGACATGGACAGAAAGCATCATAAAAATTGGCGTTTCCTGCTGTGCTTTGCCCTTATTTTTCTGCTTTGTGCAGTGTCCGTTCCGATTGTTTATGCCGCATCGGTAGAAATACCGGCGCAGGGGTCATTGCCGACTATTCAGATCTCATGGGAAGGTAATCAGCTGAATCTGTTGTTGACGGAACCGGGAAACTATTCACTTACTTTTCAATTGATTAACAATGGAGATTTGTCCCTTGGATCAGCATTACAGGAAATGGGACTTATCAGTGTGACGGCTACAGTAGAAAATGTGACCACGACCATGGCCCTTACACCGGCAGTAGTTGAAGTGATACCGGAAGTGGTGCCGGAAGTCGTGCCGGAGGTGGTGACAAAACCAGATGTGGAAGTTTTGCCGGACACAACTACAGTACCGAAAGTTGAGGGCAATGATTCGACAGTGACTACACCATCCACATCTGAGGAAATTATCGGAGATACAACTGAAACGAAGACCGAGACTACTACAGAGGAAACGGCACAGACAAAGCCGGAGACCACTACAGATGGGGCATCAGAGACTAATAAAACGGAAATGATTCCGGAGACAGCGCCTGAAATAGTTCCGGAGGCGGAAAAAGAATCCAAAATAGAATCTACTCCGGAAAATATGGGAACAACAGCAGAGATTACAGAATAAAAAGCGATACGACAACCCAGAAAATGGCATTCCTGCCAAAAATCTTTTGTTTTGAACACTTTTTCTTTTGTACTTTTCATGCTACAATATGTTCATGCTTTATGAGCAATACGAAAAATTTATTGGGAAAGGTTTAAGTCAAATGAGAAAAAAACATTTATGTGTGACTGCTCTTACTTTTTTACTGGCATTTTCTGTTATGGGCTGTGGAAAAAAAGAAGAAGAGCCCGTTGTACATCCGGAGCCTATTGTAGAAGAGAGTACTGAGACAGAAACAGAAACTGTAGAAACCGAAGAAAATCATGATGGAATGTACCAGAGTGAATTGACTGGTGAATGGATTGATGAGAGCCTGAAAGATCAGAGACCTATGGCAATTATGGTAGACAATGAGTCTACAGCACTTCCTCATTATGGTCTGTCTGATGCAGATATTGTTTATGAGATGATGAACAGTACAGCAAATGGCAGAATTACCCGTTTGATGGTATTGGTAAAGGATTGGGAAAAGATTGATATGTTAGGAAGTATCCGAAGCGTACGTCCTACCAACGTTTTACTGGCAGCTGACTGGAATGCAATCCTTCTTCATGATGGCGGTCCATTCTACAATGACCCATACTTTGCAGAAGGTTATACAGATCATTTCAGTGGCGGATTCTGGCGTGAAAAAAATGGCAAGGCACAGGAATTTACTGAATATGTAACAACTGAAAAAGACGATAACAGCCATATGACTATCGAAGAACAGTTTGCACAGTATCCTAATGTAACGAAAGAATACAACAGCTATTATAAGGGACAGCATCTGACTTTTGCTTCTGAAGATCTGGATTTATCTTCTAACAGTGAGGCTATTGATGCAACTGATATCAAACTTCCATTTTCTCATACAAAATCTGAATTAAAATATAATGAGAAAACCGGTACTTATGATCATTATGTATATGGAAAAGAACATGTTGATGCAGGCAACAACAACGAAGTATTAACCTTCAAGAATGTTATTCTGCAGAATTGTACCTTCCATCAGTATGATGAGAATGGTTACATGATCTATAACTGTATTGATCCGGGCAGTGATGGCTACTATATTACTAACGGTAAAGCAGTTCCGATTACATGGGTAAAGGGTGGAGAAACAGAACCAACCAGATTCTATGATGAGAGTGGCAAGGAAATCGAGATCAATGTAGGTAAGACCTATATTTCTCTGATCCCTGATGATACTTGGGATGATGTAAAAATGAACTAAGCTGATTGCCTGGAAGTTCATAAGAAAAAGAGATATGAAATAAAAGCAGTACTATATAAGAAAAGGTGGATGCCCGATACAGGCACCCACCTTTTTGTTACATATATACATGTGATTTTTATTTATCAAGATGTATTTTATAGCGCTTTATCATAAATGACAAAACCTGATTTACCGCTTTTCTTGATCTTATACATGGCTTCATCAGCTCGTTTGTACAGTTCATCATAGTTATCCGCATCTTTGGGATAGAGTGCAACGCCAATACTTGCGGATATGGAATAGGTACCGGAATCACCGATCAGTGTACGGTTGAGGATCTGTACCAGGTTACCGAGTTTGTTGGAAAGAGAGTCAGGATTAACAAAGCCGGGAAGAAAGACGACAAATTCATCGCCACCCAGTCGCCCGACGTAATCTTCTTTCCTAAAATGTGACTGTAGAATATTTGCTGTCTCTATTAACAGTGCATCACCGGATTCGTGTCCAAAGGTATCATTAATAGTTTTGAAATTATCAATATCCAACAGGACCATAGCTGCGGGAGTTTTCTGAAATGCCAGATAATCCCGAATGATTTGTTCAATGCCGCCACGATTGTATATTTGTGTCAATGCATCTGTATCACGCTGGGATTTCAAGTGTCCCTGAATTGAAATATCCCGAAGCTTCAGGGAGAGGGAATGGAAATTAACAGCACTGCCTACGAAAAAGAAGCTGATGCCGTTTAGTATATCGATATTGTAATAATAGCTTGGTTTGTTTTTCATGGAAAAATAACAAAATAATACGGTTGATATTGCCTGAAAGATATTTACTGTGATGGGACGATTGATAAAAAACAAAGGCATAACCACCATAAATACACAAAAGGATGTTGCGGTCACATTTTTATGAAGAAAACAACCGGTATATATGGAAAAAAAGAAGATTATAGTATAAAACAAATAGGTAAGGTATTGGGAATGTGCTTTTTCTTTTTTTAGCAATAATTTACTATAAATAAGAAGACTGGAAGCAGTGAGAGTTAGAATAAGGTAGGAAGATTTATTAGTAGACGATAAAGTGGTAACAAAAGAACTGATAAGCAGCACAAGACCAATCAGGGAACCAATGATGGTAACGTTTACCATAGAGTGCAGATTGTATTCATTTACAGCATCGGCGTACTAGGCATAAATATCCTGCTTTTGGCCGGCATTGTTATAAAGCTTAAACAGATGAAAACGTGACTTCCACATATGAGTATTCTCCTAATACAGTATATCACAGGGCTTTATGTTATTTAAACATAAAATAGTGAAAAAGGAAGTATTTTGTCGAATTATAAAATGAAAAATAATAATTGAAATGATAATATATAGAAGAAACAGGTATGGAGTGAAAGGAAGGTCTAAAATGGATCAATTTTCCAGAACGGAATTGTTAATAGGAACAGAAGCAGTGCAAAAATTGCATAACAGTACAGTTGCTGTATTTGGCATCGGAGGTGTGGGTGGTTTTGTAGTAGAAGCACTTGCCAGAAGTGGCGTGGGGCATCTTGTGTTAGTGGATAACGATACAGTAAGTGTTACTAATATTAACAGACAGCTGGTGGCGACACTTTCCACTGTAGGACAGTTAAAAACTGAGGTTATGAAAGCTCATATTAAAGATATTAACCCGGATGCGGTGGTTGAGGTGCATAATTGTTTTTATTTACCGGAAAACCATGACGATTTTGATTTTACGACTTATGACTATGTAGTGGATGCAGTGGACACAGTAACGGCTAAGCTGGATATTATCATGCAGGCAAAAAAGGCAGGTACACCTGTGATCAGTTCCATGGGAGCAGGTAATAAGCTGGATCCAACCGCATTTGAAGTGGCGGATATTTATAAAACATCAGTATGCCCGCTGGCAAAAGTTATGCGAAGGGAACTGAAGGCGAGAGGGGTTAAGGATCTGAAGGTGGTGTATTCCAAGGAGCCGCCAATTAAACCTCTACATTTAGACCAGGGAGAAGTGGTTTCTAAGAGGGAAACACCGGGCAGTGCCGCTTTTGTTCCATCAGTTGCCGGATTAATTTTGGCAGGAGAAGTTATGAAAGATTTGACGGAACGGGAAAGAAGTGCTATATTTTCGTAAAGAAACATTTTTATTGTATGTTTATACAAAACAATGGAGTAAAATCCTCTGCTCCTGCAAGGGCAGTCGCATTTTGCTTCGCAAAACGAGGAGGCAAATCCTCTGCTCCTGCAAGAGCAGTCGCATTTTGCTTCGCAAAACGAGGAGGCAAATCCTCTGCTCCTGCAAGAGCAGTCGCATTTTGCTTCGCAAAACGAGGAGGATTTATATTATGAAAAAGAAAATGATGGCAATCGTCTTAACTGTAGCTATGTGTGCAGCAGTTATGACAGGATGTGGCAGCGCTGCAACAGAAACAGCAGCAGAGACACCTGCAACAACAGAAGAAGCAGCAACAGAAGCTGCAGCAGCAGACGTTACAACTGTAACAGATGGTGTTTTGACAATGGCAACTAACGCATATTTCCCACCATATGAGTACTATGAAGGTGAAGAAATCGTTGGTATCGATGCAGAAATCGCAGCAGCAATTGCTGAGAAATTAGGTCTGGAACTTCAGATCGAAGATATGGAATTTGATTCCATTATCACAGCTGTACAGTCCGGTAAAGTAGATATGGGTCTGGCTGGTATGACAGTAACTGATGAGCGTTTACAGTCTATCAATTTCTCTGATACCTATGCAACCGGTATTCAGTCTATCATCGTTCCGGAAGATTCTGAAATCGCATCTGCAGACGATCTTGCAGACAAGATGATCGGTGTTCAGTTATCTACTACCGGTGATATTTATGCAACAGATGATTTCGGTGCAGATCACGTTGATCAGTACAGCAAAGGTGCTGATGCAGTTATGGCATTAACACAGGGTAAAGTAGATGCAGTTATCATTGATAACGAGCCTGCAAAGAGCTTTGTAGCTGCAAACAAAGGCTTAAAGATTCTGGATACAGAATATGTAACAGAAGAATATGCTGCATGTATCTCTAAAGACAACGAAGGTTTATTAACAGCTGTTAACGGTGCTTTGGAAGAACTGAAAGCAGACGGAACTATCCAGGCTATTCTGGACAAATATATCACTGCTGAATAAATTATATGACTTTGTTATACAATTTGATATTTGTGCAAGACACAAATATCCGAAATAATGCAATGACGTAAATTGCATTACCATGTTGTGTAAACAGCAAAATATTGTTATAATGTCTTATGACAAATGTGCCGGATTGAAGCAGTTTTCAGTCCGGCATTTTTAAAACAAACGAGTGAATAATTATTCATAACAGGAAAATTTATTCAAATAAGAAATTAGGAGTAAATTATGTTCGATGATCTGAAAGCGAAATTTATATTGGACTTTGTGGAAAAAGACCGGTGGATGTATATCACCAGCGGTTTAAAGACTACATTGATTGTAACCATGTTTGCGTTGCTGCTGGGACTTTTTCTGGGACTTTTGATTGCAGTAATCCGTACTGTACATGATCAGTTAAAGGAAGAACAGCTTCACGGAGTTGGTGGATTTGTTTTAAAAATAGCAAATATTCTTTGTAAAATATATCTGACTGTTATTCGAGGAACACCAACATTGGTACAGCTGCTTTTGATTTACTTTGTATTCCTAGTCAGCTGTAAGAGTAAGGTATTGGTAGCGGTCATCGCTTTTGGTGTTAACTCCGGTGCTTATGTGGCTGAGATTTTCAGATCAGGTATCATGTCTATTGATAAGGGACAGATGGAAGCAGGACGTTCCCTGGGACTTCCTTATGGCGACACCATGATGAAGGTGGTTATGCCCCAGGCAATTAAGAACTGTTTACCCGCATTGGTTAATGAGATGATTACTCTGTTAAAGGAAACATCTATCTGTGGATATATTGGATTGAACGAATTAACAAGAGGTGGCGATATCATCCGTGGCGTTACTTTTGATGCTTTACTGCCATTGTTGGTGGTAGCAGCAATTTATCTGGCAATGGTTATGTTCATTACATGGTTAATGAGCAAACTTGAGAGGAGGTTACGGGAAAGTGATAATCGTTAATCATTTACACAAGGACTTTGGAGATCAGCAGATTCTGGTCGATGTGAACGAACATATAAAAGAAGGCGAAAAGGTAGTTATTGTAGGACCGTCCGGTTCCGGTAAATCAACCTTTTTACGTTGCCTGAACTTATTAGAGAGACCTACTTCAGGAGAGATCCTGTTCGAAGGCGTGGATATTACTAAGACAAATAATATCAATAAAATCCGTCAGCATATGGGCATGGTATTCCAGAACTTTAATTTATTTAATAATCTGAATATTATGGACAATATTACCCTGGCACCTATCCGATTGAATCTGATGTCAAAGGATGAAGCAAAGGAAAATGCTCTGGCACTTTTGAAAAGAGTAAATCTTCAGGATAAAGCAGATGCATATCCGGCGCAGTTATCCGGTGGACAGAAACAGCGTATCGCTATTGTCAGATCTCTTGCTATGAATCCTAAGGTAATGCTGTTCGATGAGCCTACTTCTGCATTGGATCCTGAAATGGTTGGAGAAGTTCTGGATGTTATCAAGGAACTGGCTGATTCCGGTATGACCATGGTTATCGTAACTCATGAAATGGGTTTTGCCAGAGAAGTGGGAACCAGAGTACTGTTCATGGATGGTGGCAATGTTATGGAGCAGAATACACCGGCTGAATTTTTTGCTAATCCACAGTGCCAGAGATTACAGGATTTCTTATCTAAAGTGTTATAGAAAAGAATTTAATAAATGATTTTATAATATATTTAAACAGAATAAAGAAGATTATAGATACGGGAGGATTTGCTTTGATTACAATCAGTTTGTGTATGATCGTGAAAAATGAGGAGAAGATTCTTGCCCGTTGTCTGGACAGTATCTGTGGTCTGATGGATGAGATTATCATTGTTGATACAGGTTCGACGGATCGTACAAAGGAAATCGCATCTGCCTATACAGACAAAGTTTATGATTTCAAATGGATCGATAATTTTGCAGCTGCCAGGAATTTTGCTTTTTCCAAGGCAACTATGGAGTATATTTATGTTGCTGATGCAGATGAAGTATTGGATGAGGAAAACCATGCAAAATTTCAGGATCTGAAGCAGGTTTGTGATCCGGCAATTGAGATTGTACAGATGTACTATGACAATCAGCTGCAGTTTGGAACTATCTATAATTTTAATAAAGAATATCGTCCGAAGCTTTTTAAAAGGCTTCGGACTTTTCAGTGGGTAGAACCGATTCACGAGATGGTACGATTAGAGCCTTTAGTGTTTGACAGCGAGATTGCGATTGGACATTTTCCGGAAAACGAGCACACAGACCGGGATCTTCAAGTATTTGAAAGGGAGATTGAAAGAACAGGTACTTTATCCAAACGTTTACATAATATCTATGTCAGGGAATTATTTGTATCCGGATCACCGGAGGCATGCAGACGTGCATTTCCTTTTTTTGCAGCGTCGGCCAATGATCCGGACAGGTCTCCGGATGAAGTGAAGGAAGCGCAGTGTGTGGCGGCAAGGGCAGCCAGATTAAATGAAGATATCGTTACTTTTTTTCAATATGCTATGAAAGTAGTGGCATCAGACGGGTGTAGCGAGATCTGTTTTGAACTGGGAGAATTTTATGTCGGACAGGAAAATTGGGAAGAAGCTTCTATCTGGTATTATAATGCAGCTTTTGAAACAGAGAGTATTTTGAATATTCATTGCAGCGGAGAATTGCCGTTACAACAGCTGGCAATTTGTTATGAAAAGCTGGGACAGCAGGAACTGGCAGAGGAATATAGGGAAAAGGCGAGAATCTGGCTGGAAGATTACAGGCAGGCGGAGTAAAGAATGTTCTGACCTAAACCGTGTAAATACTGATGATAAAATGGGTGGTAAGATACATGTTTCGTAAAGCAATACTGGAAGATTTACAGGATATTTCTGATATTTATGATGCAATTCATACCAAAGAGGAAGCGGGAAATACCTCTATCGGATGGGTGCGGAAGATTTACCCGACCAAAGAAACTGCAAGAGCTTCGATTGAACAGAAAGATATGTTCGTAGAAGAAGTGGATGGGAAAATTGTGGCAGTAGCTAAAATCAATCAGGAACAGGTACCGGAATATGCGGATGCAGCATGGGAATTTGAGGTGCCGGAAGAGCAGGTTATGGTGTTACATACACTGGTGGTAGATCCGAGAATAAAAAGTCATGGCTATGGCAGGACATTTGTTTCTTTTTATGAGAAGTATGCTTTGGAAAATGGCTGTCATTATCTGCGGATGGATACCAATGATCGAAACCGAAGTGCACGCAAATTATACCGGGAACTTGGATATAACGAGGTGTCTATTGTTGCCTGTGAATTTAATGGCATCAAAGGAGTACGGCTGGTGTGTCTGGAAAAGATGATATAGGAGATATTTCATGGCAATGTGGAATCCGTGGCGTGGCTGCCATAAATACAGCGAGGGCTGTAAATTCTGTTATATCCACAAGGGCGATAGCAAGCGAGGCGTGGATACCAATCAAATTGTAAAAACAGATAAGTTTGCCGCGCCTGTTGAAAAGAATAAAAAGGGTGAATATAAAATCAAATCCGGGCAGACAGTGTATTTATGTTTTGCTTCGGATTTTTTTGTAGAGGACGCTGATGCATGGCGTGGAGAATGTTGGAAGATGATAAAAGAACGGAGCGACCTGCATTTTATTTTTCTCACAAAGCGTATTGAACGATTTGCAGAGTGCATACCAGAGGACTGGCAGGATGGCTACGATAATGTGACCGTGGGATGCACCATAGAAAACCAGGATCGTGCAGATGATCGACTGTCTATTTTCGAGAAGTTACCGATTAAACATAAGAATGTGATTTGCCAGCCGATGTTGGAGGCTATGAATATAGAAAAATATTTAGAGGGCGTGGAACTGGTGGTAGCAGGCGGAGAGTCAGATTATAATGCCAGACCGCTGGATTATAACTGGATTTTGTCTCTTAGGGAGCAGTGCGTCAGAACAGAAACGGATTTCGAATTCCGTCAATGCGGAACATTCTTTATCAAAGATGGAAAGGAATATAAGCTGAATGTAAGGCAGCTTTGCAGTCAGGCGAGAAAAGCAGGGATTGATTATCACACAGAGCACATGATATAATTTTATCACATTATTTTGGATTAGTTGAATATGGAGGAAAAATGGAGATTACTATGCCCATTTTTAGCGACAAGCGTTTCTTAGAACTGATGATGCAGTTATCATCGGATTTCGGAAACGCTTTTATTTTATTGCTAAAAGGAAAAGAAACAGGATGGATTTTGATCCTGGTGATGATATTGATTTTTATGGAGTGTCGCTTACTATTTGCCAGTTTAGCAGTCTATACATTCATGGCAGATGGCAGAAAAAAATATCTTGGTCGATTGTTTCTTCGAAAGAAAAAAGACGGATATGAAATTAAATTTCCGAGGCGATATGTGGAATGCGCAGAGACTACAAAGTATCAGCTGGGGTGCAGCAGCTTTTTTAGAAAAAGACATCAGTATGAGGAAATACTGGTGTGTTGTGAAAAGCAGAAAGTAGCGGTGGAGATGAGATCTAATCTAATATTTTATTTGTAAAAGGAAAAGCTGATGAAAAAAGTAAAACACATATGTTTATTGACAGCCTGGTCTATATGCTATAAACTGAAAATGATCGATGGTCTATAAACAATAAACCTAACAACAAAACTATAAGCAAAGGAAAAACAGCATGTTAAAATATCAACTGGGAGATGCAGATGCCAGATTTGCAGAAATTATATGGTCAAATGAACCCATTTCATCGGGAGATCTGGTAAAACTATGTGAGCAGGAAATGTCATGGAAGAAATCCACAGTTTATACAGTGTTGCGTAAACTATGTCAGAGAGGAATCTTTGAAAATAATGACAGTATTGTCACTTCGAAAATATCCAGAGAGAAATTCATGCAGTTACAAAGCATAGAATTTGTGGCAGATACTTTTGGAGGATCATTACCGGGATTTTTGACGGCATTTATGGGCGGAAAGAAACTGGATAAGGAACAGGCTGAGAAAATAAAGCAGCTGATAGAGCAGTACCAGGAGGACTAGATATAGCCAGGGCAAAAAAATGTTCATAGTAGAAAGAAGGGCGTATATGAATCATATTTTTCAAACCATATTACAGATGAATATAACGGCGAGCATAGTAATCTGCAGCGTTTTGGTGGTAAGATTTTTATTAAAACGGGCACCTAAAATCTTTTCCTATGTGCTTTGGAGTGTGGTATTGTTTCGCTTGATCTGTCCGGTAGCAATCGAAAGTAACTGGGGTGTGATCCCGGTTTCTGGATTAACCGCAGAAAGTCTGATATCAGAAGCGGAAGGCGGTAACCTGACAATGTCTTCAGCGCAAGATTTAACAGGCGGTAATCAGGAGTCTGTTAATAGTACAGTGCCAATGGCTGAAGGAAGTTTGAACGGTGAAGACTCGGATGTCACCAATCCCAATTCTATGTCCATGAGACAGTTGGTTTTGTGGATCGCAGAGAAAATATGGCTGTGCGGTATAGCAGTGTTGATGTGTTATAGCGTTGTTTCTTTAATTAATATTAAAAGAAAAGTGGCCAGTGCACAAAAAACTGAAGAAAATATATATGAAGTGCAAGACCTGGAAACACCTTTTGTTTTTGGCATTGTGAAGCCTCTCATTTACCTTCCGGCAGGTCTTACGGGAGAGGAAAGAATCTATATCCTGGCACACGAGAGATGGCATATTCATCGCATGGACCATTTGGTAAAATTACTGGGATATTGTGTTCTGTTAGTGCATTGGTTTAATCCGCTTGTCTGGTTATCTTTTATCCTGATGACTAAAGATATGGAGATGAGCTGTGATGAAGCGGTTTTACGAAAGTTTCAAGGGACCATCAAAAAAGAATATTCCACTTCTTTATTAAATATGGCAATAGAAAAACACAAAATAGCAGGAACGCCTCTTGCGTTTGGCGAGGAAAATGTGAAATCCAGGATAAAAAACGTGCTTCGCTATAAGAAGGCAGGAGTTGGTATATTGGCAGTGTGCCTGTGCGTTGTAGTGGGAACGATTATGGTTTTGATGACGAACAGGACTCCCGGTGACCAGGTGCAGGAGGTGGAACTGACGGAGAAAAACTATCCGGAAAATCTGGCACAAATGTATGAGTGGCGAACAAACTATGTAGGGGACAATTCTGCAGTCGGGAACATAACGGATGCCTGGTTTATGGATACAGGTTTTTCCCTGGTCAAAAATGGTATTGAACTGCAGACGGATACAGAGCCTTATGAAGTAACTGTGCGGTATCTGTCAGATAATTTTACGATAAATACATCAGCAGAACAATTGAATGCAGAAGAACAATTGGAAAGCATAGAGCAGCTTTTTGAACAGAATGCAGCACTGCTATTTTCCCTGATAGAAAATGCCGGTGTTGTTCATATCAGGATCAATGACCAAATGGTTGCCGACTATACTAGAACCGAATTGGAAGAAAAATTTGGAGAGTTGTGGTCGAATACAGAAAGCTTTGAAGGGTTCTGTAAAGTCTATGATTATGTAAACTATGTGCAGGATATGGGAAACAGAACGTCGGAAGATATATTACAAGAAGACGCAATGCAGGAAAGTACCATACAGGAAAGTACTATACAGGAAAGTACCATACAGGAAATTTCAACCCAGGAAAATACACAGAACCTTGAAATGATAGAACAATGGGCAACCGCCTTCTGTGACAGAGACGGGGAAGCTATTGCATCCATGATTTCGGATGAGGTAAAAAGCCAGATGGAAGAACAAGGTTTGCTGGAGCAGGCTGGAGGCACCTATACCTTTGGCGTATCCAGTCCCTGGCCATGGAGCCTGGTAGATTCCACGAAACCATATACGATAGAAGTGTCGGGAGATACAGCTGTGATTCTTTATTATGCAGCAGTATCAGATCCTCATATTTCGGTTTGGCGGGAGACAATCGGATTCACCCTGGAAGATGAGAAAATGTTGATACATTCCGAGACGCTGGAATATCTGGATCACATCGCTTCCGCTGAAGAGTTTGAGAAAGCTTATCCTCTGGGTATCATAACAGGAACAGCTATGGACTATATGCAAAATGGTCTGGGAGAGATGCTAAATAGAAATGCTATGGAAAATCCGGACAGTGAATTTTACCAAGTGTTATTTCAACCGGATACAGCAGCAGTTTATTTACTGAATTTACTGAAAAATGAGAATAAAGTGCAGACTGATTATGCCTATGCTGATGATGGAACAAAGGATGTACTGGTTCATATTGATTTTATATTATCGAATGAAAGTGTAACGATTCGTATGACACAGCCATTTGGTACTGATGGAATATGGATTCCACAAAAGGTGGAGTAATAAAGCAGAGACGGAATATAGTGTTTGTTTACTGCTTCTGTTTACAACCTTTTCTTGCGACTTCCCTCTTTTCATACTATAATGATACACAAATGCGCAGGCTCACGGCAGCAGGCGTGATAATCAAAGGATTGTGAGGAGTTCTATGATGAAATGGGAAGAAAATGTGAGAAAGGTGGAGCCTTATGTTCCGGGGGAACAGCCTAAGACTTCCAATATCATTAAATTAAATACCAATGAGTGCCCATATCCGCCGGCACCGGGAGTGGCAAAAGCAGTCGCTGCCTTTAAGAGTGACGATCTTCGTTTATATCCGGATCCGGCAGCATCGGCATTAACGGATTGTTTGTCAAAGTATTATCATGTTCCGGCAGACCAGATTTTTGTGGGGGTTGGTTCTGATGATGTATTGTCTATGTCATTTCTGACATTTTTTAATAGTAAAGAACCTGTACTGTTTCCGGACATCACGTATTCTTTTTATGACGTATGGGCAGAATTATACAGGATACCCTATAAGCAGATTCCTTTAAATGCAGATTTTACTATGAATAAGGAAGATTATATGGTGCCAAACGGCGGTGTGATTTTCCCAAATCCCAATGCCCCGACCGGTGTGCTGGAAAATCTGGAAAATGTAGAAGCCATTGTGAAAGCAAATCCGGATGTCATTGTGATCGTGGATGAAGCATATATTGATTTCAGTGGAGAGCATGCAAGTGCACTTCCTTTGATCGAAAAGTATGAAAATTTGCTGGTAGTACAGACCTTTTCAAAATCCAGGGCTATGGCAGGACTTCGTGTGGGCTTTGCTTTTGGCAGTAAGAAATTAATTGGTTACTTAAATGATGCCAAGTTTTCCTTTAACTCATATACGATGAATCTTCCGACTCTGACTCTGGGGGTGGAAGCAGTAAAGGATATTACATATTTTAAGGAAACAGTTGCAAAGATTGTAAAGACCAGAGAACGTGTCAAAACTGAACTGAAAAAGCTTGGATTTTCCTTTACGGATTCCAGGAGTAACTTTATCTTTGCAAGTCATGAACGGGTTCCTGCAAAAGAATTGTTTGAGGCGTTAAAGCAGGCAGGGATTTTTGTAAGATACTTCCCGAAGCCGCGAATTGATAACTATCTGCGTATTTCCATTGGAACAGATGCAGAAATGGATACACTGTTAGCAGAGTTGAAAAAATACATTAATCAAAAGTAGGAGAGAACAAGAATGTTAAAAGAAATATTAATTGGTATGGTAATTGGTGTGGCCAATATCATTCCTGGTGTTAGTGGTGGAACTATGGCAGTGACCTTAGGAATTTATGATAAGCTGATCCATGCAGTGACCCATTTATTTAAGGAATTAAAAGAAAGCATGAAGCTGATTATTCCAATTGTGATTGGAGCAGTATTGGGCATCGGTGTATTGTCTTTTGTGATTAAGTTTTTATTTGTGCAGTTTCCAGTACAGACTAATCTTCTGTTTATCGGGTTGATTATTGGTGGACTTCCTATTATTTGGAATCGTTTGAAAGCAACAGGTAAGAGCATTGGAGCAGGACATCTGGTAGCATTTGTGGCTTTTTTTGCTTTGGTTGTAGGAATGGCTATGATCGGTGAAGCCGAAGGGGGTGCAGCAGATATCACTTTAAATGCTGCAAGCATTATAAAACTATTTCTGGTGGGTGTTCTTGCCAGTGCAACCATGATTATTCCGGGTGTTAGCGGATCTATGGTACTGATGATTATTGGATATTACAATACCATTATTGACACCATTACCTTATTTATTGAATCAACACTTTCCGGGAATATTGCTGGTATGATCCAGGGTGTTGGGGTATTAATGCCTTTTGGAATTGGTGTGTTGATTGGTATCGCTATTATTGCTAAATTAATTGAAATTGTATTTGTAAAAGCTCCAAACTATGCATATTGTGCTATATTGGGACTGATCATTGCATCTCCAATCGCTATTATTCTTATGTCTGACTTGAGCAGATATAATGTGGTTTCTATCTTAACCGGTTTGGTAACATTAGCATTAGGATATTTTGTGGCAAGTAAGTTAGCTGAATAGTATAAAGATAAAAGAGGCTTCAATATGGATGCATATACGAGTTTTGCAAGTGTTTATGATACTTTCATGGATGAAATACCATATGGAGCATGGTGTGAATATCTGACAGATATTCTGCAAAAACAGGGTATCAGGGATGGACTGATATTAGATCTTGGATGTGGTACCGGTACTTTGACAGAATTGCTGTCTGCAAAAGGCTATGACATGATCGGCGTGGATAATGCAGAGGAGATGCTGAACATTGCCATGTCCAAAAAAGAAAAATCAGGAGCTGATATTCTCTACCTATTGCAGGATATGCGGGAATTTGAATTATATGGAACCGTAAAAGCAGTGATCAGTGTATGCGATTCTCTTAATTATCTGCTGGAAGAGGACGAGCTTCTCCAAACTTTTAAATTGGTTAATAATTATCTGGATCCGGACGGTCTTTTTATATTTGATTTTAATACGGTTTATAAATATGAAGTGGTGATTGGTGATACTACAATTGCCGAAGACAGAGAAGACTGTAGCTTTATCTGGGACAACTTTTACCATGAGGAAGAGGAACTGAACGAATACGATCTCACGCTTTTCGTGAAAGAAAAGGGTGATCTGTATCGAAAAATGGTGGAAACACATTTCCAGAGAGGATATCGTCTGGAACAAATGAAAAAACTGGTAGAACAGGCGGGTATGGTATTCGTTAGTGCCTGTGATGCGGATACTCATGGAGAAGTGAACGAGGAAAGTGAACGGATCTATGTGATTGCCAGGGAACAGGGAAAAAAACAGAATAAATAATACAGAAAGTACAGTGAATATATGAAGGATTATATAGTAAGAGCAACAGCTGCAAATGCCCAGATCAGAGCATTTGCCATTACATCCAGGGAATTGGTGGAGCATGCCAGAAATGCTCATAATACCAGTCCTGTGATTACAGCAGCCCTTGGCAGACTGTTAAGTGCAGGTGCCATGATGGGCAGTATGATGAAAAATGATACCGATATGCTTACACTTCAGATCAGAGGAGATGGTCCGGTAAAAGGTCTGACAGTAACAGCAGATGCGCTGGGACACGTGAAGGGCTTTGCAGAAGTGCCGGATGTGTGTATACACGCCAATGCGCAGGGAAAACTGAATGTAGGTGGTGCTGTTGGAGCAGGCTTCTTACGTGTGATCAAGGATATGGGCTTAAAGGATCCATATGTTGGTCAGACAGAATTGCAGACCGGTGAGATCGCAGAAGATCTGACTTATTATTTTGCAACATCAGAGCAGGTGCCTTCAGCTGTAGGACTTGGTGTTTTGATGAATAAGAATAATACAGTGAAATGTGCCGGAGGATTTATCATCCAGCTCATGCCTTTCGCTGAGGATGAGTTGATTACAAAGCTGGAAGAAAAATTAACATCCATTAAACCGGTTACGACTATGCTGGATGCAGGTATGACACCGGAGGATATTTTACAGGAACTGTTAGGAGACATGGATCTGGAGATTACAGATACCATGGACTGTGAGTTCAAGTGCAACTGCAGTAAGGAACGTGTCAGCAAGGCACTGATCAGTGTTGGAAAAAAGGAACTGCAGGATATGATCTCGGAAGGCAAAGAAATCGAGACCAATTGTCATTTCTGCAATACCAATTATGTTTTTACGGTAGAAGAATTAAAGGAATTATTGCGTAAAAGTAAATCATAAAAGATGATAGTAATCGAATACACCAATTATAAAAGATGGCAGTAATCGAATATACCAATCATAGAATATGACAGCAACAGTGAAAATCAATAACAGGAAAGTGTGAGTATATGCAGCATGGTTTTATCAAAGTAGCAGCCTGCACACCTAAGATCAAGGTGGCGGATCCTGCCTATAATGCAGAAGTTATTCTGGAAGGTATCAGAGAAGCAGCCGGTCACGGTGCAAAAGTGATTGTCCTGCCGGAACTGTGTCTGACCGGTTATACCTGTCAGGATTTATTTTTGCAGGAAACACTGTTAACGGCAGCCAGAAAAGAACTGCTTCATATTGCAGCAGAAACGTCTGAACTGGATGCTCTTATTTTCGTAGGACTTCCTTTTGTGAAGGAACATAAATTATATAATGTAGCTGCAGCGGTTCAGGGTGGTGAGATTCTGGGGCTTGTGCCAAAGCATTTTATCCCTGCTTATGGTGAATTCTATGAGATGCGTCATTTTACGGCTGGAAATAGAGAGCCGGAAACGATTTATCTGGAAGGTGAAGAAATTCCATTTGGTACAAATTTGTTGTTTGCCTGCGATGAAATGGAAGGTCTGGTAGTGGGTTGTGAGATCTGCGAAGATCTGTGGGTGGCTGATCCACCAAGTACAGGACATGCAAAAGCGGGTGCTACCCTGATTGTAAATTTATCTGCATCCAATGAAACTGTGGGCAAAGATTCCTACAGAGAGATGTTGGTAAAATCAGCCAGTGCGAGATTACTGTGCGGATATATCTACAGTTCGGCAGGAGAGGGTGAGTCAACCCAGGATCTGGTCTTTGGCGGACATAATATTATCGCAGAAAACGGAACTGTTTTGGCGGAAGCAAAGCGCTTCACCTGTGAAACGATTTACGCAGATCTGGACATGCATAGAATCGGCATGGAGAGACGCCGTATGAATACTTTTATGGATCCGGTGGGAATGGGTGCTACACAGACGGAACCATCATATCTGATTGTTCCTTTTGATCTACAGATGGAGGAAGACAAGCTGGAGCGGACTTTCCCTAATATGCCTTTTGTGCCTTCTGATAAATCAACCAGAGATAAGCGCTGTGAAGAAATTTTATCAATTCAGTCCTATGGTCTGAAAAAGAGATATGAGCATACCGGCTGCAAAAAAGCTGTCATTGGTATATCCGGCGGTCTGGATTCTACCCTGGCTCTGTTGGTAACGGTGAGAACTTTTGATATGCTGGGTCTTCCCAGGGCAAATATTATTGCGGTGACTATGCCGGGATTTGGAACAACAGACAGAACCTATGACAATGCCTGCAGATTAGTCAGAACTTTGGAAGCAACCTTGATGGAGGTTGACATAAAAGAAGCCGTGAAAGTTCATTTTAAAGATATCGGACAGGATATTGATAAGCATGATGTAACCTATGAAAACGGACAGGCAAGGGAACGCACCCAGATCCTTATGGATGTGGCAAACAAAGAAGGCGCGCTTGTAATCGGAACCGGTGACATGTCGGAACTGGCACTGGGATGGGCTACCTACAATGGAGATCATATGTCCATGTACGGCGTAAATGCCGGTGTACCAAAAACATTGGTCAGACATCTGGTGCATTATTATGCAGATACCTGTGGAAACGGTGTGCTAACAGAGGTGCTGTTAGATGTATTGGATACCCCGGTCAGTCCGGAGCTTTTACCGCCGGTAGATGGCGTGATTTCCCAGAAAACAGAAGATCTGGTGGGGCCTTACGAACTCCATGACTTTTTCCTGTATTATATGCTTCGATTTGGTTTTGAGCCGATGAAAATATACAGAATCGCCAGGCTTTCATTCGCAGGACAGTTCCCGGATGAGATCATTGCCAAATGGCTGAAGACTTTTTATAGACGCTTCTTCTCACAGCAGTTTAAGCGTTCCTGCTTGCCGGATGGACCGAAGGTGGGCAGTGTTGCAGTTTCTCCGCGGGGGGATCTCAGGATGCCTTCTGATGCAAGTGCAGCGCTGTGGATGCAGCAACTGGAGAAGATATAAACTGTAGGTTAAATGGATTAAAGCAAACCGAAAGGGATGACTATACTCACTCTTCGAGACTCGCTTTTGCTACATGAAACTCGTAGCAGTACATAAGCTTGCAAAATACGCAAGCAAGTACTGACGAGTTTCAAGTGTCTCTCAGAGTGATATAGTCATCCCTTTCTTTGTACTTTATTCCAATTTAATCTACAGTTAGTCCGGTCTGTAGCCGAGACCAAGCTATTGCAATTTTTCAGTTGCTGTAACTGGGAACTTTGTGTCACAGAGCACCATAAACTGCAGCTTAAAGGAAATAAACATTGCCGTAAAACGAGGTTCAGCCGTTTACCGTAGTGAGAACGGGCTTGTGAGCATATGATACACGGCTGAATCGTCACTTTACATCAATCTTTATTCCTTTAAACTTCAGTCTACGCTTTCCTGAGTTTACGTAGCCGTGCTCTCGGTTGGCTGAATCGATGCCTTATCCAGTGATGTTTTCACTGCCTGCAACAGCAACAATGAAGTATACCGGTTTTCTTCCTGGTAGGTGATGTTTTCCAGGGACTGGTTTTCATAGATCTGATCAGCGAGTTCGGCAAAAGCCGGTTCCACCAGAGGATAAAGTGTCGTAACTGCTTCATCCAGATTCACCAGACGTACGGAACTGATGTGATCTTCATCTACTACAACCTCCACATCTACAGTCTGATCCCCTAATAATATGGAGGTTGTATATACACCGGGAATATAAGAAGGTGTAGCGACCGGGCTCACACTGGTCTGGACGGCCTTCTTTTCGGGAGAAAACATAATAAATAGCAGCAGAACAAAAAGAATTCCCAGGACGAGGAAAATACCTGTATAGATCAGCTCTTTGGCATGAAAAACGACAATTTTGGTTTTGGCACTCATAGACAACACATCCGGTTTTTTATTAGTCTATGTGAGGAGAAAAAGAATTATGCATATAATG
>JAQUUX010000051.1 GCA_028693705.1 Lachnospiraceae bacterium
TCTTTTATGATTTTGAGACTTTTATGCAGGATATTTATCAGATGAACTTACTGCAGTTTGGCAGAAATGTACTAGTGGTATATTTGGCGGAAATCTGTATTTACGGCATTATTTCATACGTTATCTATGCCAGGAGATATACAAAGGCAAAGGCAAGTCTGAAATGTTATTATAATAACCTGAAGAGATTAGCCAGTCTCTACGAACGCTGATCGAAAGGATTGGAAAGAATGACAAACCTACTTGAAATAAAAGAATATCTGAAATATTTCTATAATAAAAACGAGGTATATATTCAGCCTGCTTTTCGCTTTTTAATGGCTCTTGTGTGCTTGGTTAGTGTAAACGTTAAGCTGGGTTATATGACCAGGCTGAATAATATTGCAATTGTATTGATTGTTTCATTACTATGTTCATTTTTACCATTTGGTTTTATTATGGCTTTTTCAGCACTCTTTGTGCTGTTACATTTGTATGCACTTTCAATGGAATGTGCTGCTGTAGTATTTGGACTGATGTTAGTGATGTATTTGCTGTACTTCAGATTTTGTCCAAAGGACACACTGGCAGTTTTATTAACGCCACTGTTGTTTGCATGGAGAATTCCTTATGTTATGCCTCTTGCTATGGGGCTGATTGCAGCACCAACATCATGTGTTTCTGTTGGATGCGGTGTGATCATTTATTATACGGTAGATTATATTGCACAAAATGCCACTGTTTTTAATCAGGCCGGTTCAGAAGCGGCAGCTTCTAATTTCCGATATGTTATAGATGGTGTGATGGGCAATAAAAATATGCTGATCATGTTAGTAGCATTTGTAATAACCATTATTCTGGTTTATACATTACGCAGAATGTCTATGGATCATTCGTGGACAATTGCAATGGTTGCAGGATCATTGACAGATATTGTTGTAATTCTGATTGGAGATTTGATCTATGATACCAATGTCTCAGTTCTTGGCGCTATTATAGGAACCATTCTTTCGGTTGTTATCGTGATGGCATTGAAATTTTTCACCTTCAATGTGGATTACAGCAGAACGGAACATGTACAGTTTGAAGATGATGAATATTATTATTATGTAAAAGCCATCCCTAAGATGACGGTTACTACTCCAACCAAAACGGTTAAGAAGATAAACACCCAGAAAAGAGAACCTCTCTATGAACGAGACGGGAGCAGAGGGCGTGAAACTTCAAGGAGCAGAGAAGCTGTAAGAGATCATGAACTATCCAGAGAACGTGAGATGACCAGGGACAGAGAAGTAAGAAGACGTTCTGTTAATAGAGATGCAGCATCCAGAAATGCAGTAGAGCAATTACGTAGAATGCGAAGCATGGATGATGATGAGGAATAAGCTTTAATTATGAAATGATAGAACGGAGATTAAGATGCAGCAGATCAGCAATTTTGTAGATAACTACCTGTCAAATCTTCATATTCCGACCATTATTCGATGGACCGATTTTGTGGAGGTAATCATTATCTCCTTTGTGGTATATCAGGTATTGATCTGGATCAGAGAAACCAGGGCCTGGAATTTGTTAAAGGGTATTATTATGATCCTTGCATTTCTGGCGTTGGCTACTATTTTTAATATGACTACGATTTTGTGGATTGCGCAACGAGTGTTCAGTCTGGCTGTTATCGCTGTGGTGGTCGTATTACAGCCTGAGCTTAGACGGGCATTAGAAGCTCTTGGACGAAAAAATCTGGTAGCATCTATTTTTCCTATAGATAACCTTCGACAGGTGGAAGAAGGCAGATTTTCTGATAAAACGATTAATGAGATTACAAAAGCATGTATAGAAATGGGGCGTGCAAAAACGGGAGCCCTGATTGTAATAGAACAAAACCAGTCACTTGCTGAATATGAAAGAACGGGTATTGATGTAGATGCGATTCTGACAAGTCAGCTGCTGATCAACATATTTGAACATAATACACCATTACACGATGGTGCTATTATTGTACGTGGAAACCGTATTACATCAGCCACCTGTTATCTTCCATTATCTGATAATATGGCACTGTCTAAAGAATTAGGGACCAGACATCGTGCCGGTGTTGGTATTTCAGAGGTAACGGATTCCATGACAGTTATTGTATCAGAGGAAACCGGTAAGATCAGTATTGCTTATGATGGCAAGATCGAACGGGGAATGGATGCAGACAGACTGAAGGAACGTCTCGAGAGTATCCAGAACAAACCAACAGAAGAGAAAAAAGGAATATTGTGGAGAGGAAGGTTGCGGAATGAAAAAGAAACTGACAAATAATCTGAGCCTGAAAATGATCTCCATTATTTCAGCGTTTCTGGTATGGCTTGTAGTTGTAAATATCAATGATCCTATTACACCAAGGAAAATCAGCAATGTACCGGTTAGATTTCTGAACACAGATCTGGTAACAGGTAATGATCAGGTATATACAGTTCTCGATGAAACAGATGTGATCCCTACTGTAACGATTACCGGACAAAGATCTATTGTGGATTCATTAGATGCATCAGATATTATTGCAACAGCGGACTTCGCAGATATGACATCTTCCGGAACAATTGCTATTACCATGAGCAGTTCCAGATATAATACTCGTTTGGAAAGTATCAAAGGCAGTATAGATACCGTTCGCCTGAATGTGGAAAGTGTAGAAAATATCCAGCTTGTAATCAAGGCGGCTACTACAGGAACACCTGCTGAGGGATATATGGTAGGTGATATCACGATGGAAGAAAATCTGATTCGAATATCCGGTCCGCAATCTGTAATTGACCAGATCGCAAACGCATTGGTAACGGTGGACGTTTCAGGAGCCACAAGCGATCTGACTACGAATGCAGATATTCATCTGTATAATTCGGATAAGATTGAGATTTCCAATAGTCTGCTAACCAGAAATATTGATGCTGTTAAGGTAAGGGTCGGCGTTCTTTCTACAAAAACCGTACCGGTAAATTATTCAACAATGGGAACACCTGCTGAGGGATATATTGCCACCGGTGTGATAGAGAGTACACCAGACACGGTTATGATCGCAGGTAAAACTGCTGATCTGAGAAATGTAAGTGCTATTACTGTTCCGGAAACAGAGTTGAATGTGACAGGACAGTCTGCGGATATGCTTGCATTAGTTGATTTGAAGGAATATTTGCCGGCAAACATTCGTTTTGCAGACAGTTCCTTTAACGGTCAGGCTAATGTAGTGGTCTACATTGAACAGGAAGTAACCAGGGAATTTGAAATAGACGAAAGTGATATTATCATTCAGAATGCACCGGAAGGTTATTCTGCAGTGATCAATGATACGGATACTATGCTGAATCTGGAAGTTTCAGGAACCAAAACAGCTATTGATGCGTTAACACAGAATAGTCTTGCTCCAACGGTCGACTTGTCAGCTTATATGGAAGAACACAAATTAGAGACATTGCCTGTTGGACATTACACAGTTCCGGTTAGCTTTACTCTGACAGAGGACATTACCATAGCTGATCCGCTGACTGTCCGTGTGGATATTTTACAACCGGAAGAATAGGTATATTTGATAGGGAGGGACAGAACCTCCGAATAAACAAAATGACATGGAGGCAATTATGGCCAGATTATTTGGAACAGATGGTGTCAGAGGTGTAGCAAACGAGGAACTGACTCCGGTATTGGCAATGCAGCTTGGAATGGCAGGCGCTTATGTACTGACAAAAGAAAATGAACACAAACCAACGATTATGGTTGGCTGTGATACCAGAATATCGGGAGATATGCTGGCAAATGCACTAATGGCAGGAGCCTGCTCTGTAGGTGCAAATGCGGTATATGTTGGTGTGATTCCCACACCGGCGATTGCATATCTGACAAAGAAATATAAAGTGGATGCGGGCGTTGTCATTTCTGCTTCCCATAATCCTATGGAATTTAACGGTATTAAGTTTTTTGATGGAAACGGATATAAGCTTTCCGATGACTTGGAAGATGAAATTGAGGCGCTGATCAAAAATAACATGCAGGACATCAATTTCCCTATTGGCGCAGGTGTGGGTAAGATTAAATATAGAACAGACGCACGGGAAGAATATATTAACCATGCGATTCAGTCTGTTAATGTGAATTTAAGTGGTTTGAAAATTGTACTGGACTGTGCAGAAGGTGCTTCCTCTTACACTTCCGTTGAAGCAATGAAGGAATTGGGTGGTGATGTAATCGCTATTCATAATGCGCCGGATGGAACAAACATCAATGCAAACTGCGGATCTACGCATATGCAGGAATTACAGGCAAGAGTGGTATATGAAAAGGCTAATGTAGGTCTGGCTTTTGATGGAGACGCTGACCGTCTTCTGGCAGTTGACGAAAACGGAAAAATCGTTGATGGTGACCAGATCATGGCAATCGTAGGAAATCACATGAGAGAACTCGGCTCATTGAAAAAGGATACCATCGTTGCCACCGTTATGAGTAATCTGGGATTTTATCTGATGGCAGAACGTGAAAACCTTCATATAGAGCAGACTAAGGTAGGAGATCGTTATGTGTTAGAGCGCATGAAAGAAATCGGTGCAAGTCTGGGCGGTGAGCAGTCAGGTCATGTTATTTTCCTGGATGAAAACACAACAGGCGATGGATTACTTAGTGCTCTGCATGTCCTGCAGTGTATGGTAGATACAGGAAAGCCTTTATCAGAACTGGCTAAGATCATGGATGTAATGCCGCAGTCACTGGTAAATGCAAAGGTACCAAATCATAAGAAAGATCATTATATGGAATATCCTGAAATTGCCAAAGCAATTGATGAACTTACGGCAAAGTTTGAAGGACAGGGTCGTGTACTGATTCGTCCTTCCGGAACAGAACCGCTGGTTCGTGTGATGATTGAAGGCAAGGATCAGAAGATAATTGAAGAAGAATGTCATAAATTAGCTGATTTGATTCAGAATACTATGATATAGTGTGGGATTTGAAAGTTATTAGTAGTTGCAAAAAGGAATTGTGACTTGTGAACTGATAAAAATAATGCTATACTTTGTTTAGCACGGTGGTGTGGAAGAAGTAATAAAGCGTTTACTATCCGGTAAAATGGGGTACCGGTATCAACTATAGATTGGATAGAAGTGGAGGGATTTGGATATGGTAAGCCAGAAGGTAGTTATAAAAAACCCAACAGGGCTACATCTAAGACCAGCAGGCATCCTATGTAAAGAAGCGATGCAGTTTAAATCATTGATAACATTTACTTTTCGAGATAATACCGCGAATGCAAAGAGTGTGCTAAGTGTACTCGGTGCATGCGTAAAATGTGGCGATGAGATTGAGTTTACCTGCGAGGGCGAGGATGAAAAGGAAGCATTAAAGTCCTTAGTCGATGCAATCGAAAGTGGACTCGGTGAATAAGACCGTTTGAATAAACTGTTGAAATTCGACCCATGAGTATTACTCATGGGTTTTTTTATGCCAAGAAATGAAAAAACTAAATAAAGAAAATAAAACAAAGATAATAAAGCAAAAAGAAAAGGATAATGGAGGATATAAAAATGTTAAATTACGCACGCTATAAGAGAAATCCGGTAGTAGACTACCCGGAAAGAGAATGGCCAAACAAGGAAATCGAGAAAGCACCAATCTGGTGCAGTGTTGACTTGAGAGATGGTAATCAGGCATTAATCGACCCCATGGTAGTGTCTGAGAAAATTGAAATGTTCCAGTATCTGGTTAAATTGGGATTCAAGGAAATTGAAATTGGTTTTCCGGCTGCCAGCCAGATTGAATATGATTTCCTGCGTGAATTGATTGAACGCAAGCTGATTCCGGATGATGTAAGAGTACAGGTTCTGACCCAGTGCAGAGAAGAACTGATCGAAAGAACCTTTGATTCTATTGAAGGATGCAAACAGGCTGTTGTACATATTTATAATTCCACATCTACACTGCAAAGAGACGTGGTATTCCACAAAAATCGTGAAGAGATCATTCAGATCGCAGTAGATGGAACCAACATGGTAAAGGAAAGAGCTGCTAAGTTTCCAGGAAAGATCATCCTGGAATACTCTCCTGAAAGCTTTACCGGAACAGAACTGGATTTTGCATTGGAAATCTGTACAGCAGTACAGAAAACCTGGGGAGCAACCAAAGAAAATCCAATTATTATCAATCTTCCATCCACAGTAGAGATGACAACTCCAAATGTATATGCAGATCAGATTGAATGGATGAATAAGCATTTTGAAAACAGAGAAAGCATTATTTTAAGTGTTCATCCTCATAATGACCGTGGTACCGGGGTTGCCAGCACTGAGCTCGCTTTACTGGCAGGTGCAGAACGTGTAGAAGGTACGCTGTTTGGAAATGGTGAGAGAACCGGAAACGTGGATGTATTAACAGTTGCTTATAATATGTTCTCACAGGGTATTAATCCGGAACTGGAAATTGAGCATATTAATGAAATTATTGAAATCTATGAGAGATGCTGTAAGATGCCAATTGATGCACGTCATCCATATGCAGGAAAACTGGTATTTACCGCCTTCTCAGGTTCTCACCAGGATGCAATCAATAAGGGTGTAGCTGCTATGAAGGAAAGAAACTCCCAGATATGGAGTGTACCTTATCTGCCGATTGATCCGGCCGATATCGGAAGAGAGTACGAACCTATCGTACGTATTAACTCTCAGTCCGGAAAAGGTGGCGTTGCCTTTATCATGGATACATATTACGGATTCAAGCTGCCTAAGGGTATGCATAAAGAATTTGCAAATGTTATTCAGAAGATCACAGAAAGTCAGGGCGAAATTTCACCGGATGCTATTATGGAACAGTTTAGAGTTTCTTATCTGGATCAGAAGGAGCCTATCCACTTCAAGAAGCTGAAGGTAGACGATCTGAGTGGCGAAACACAGTCTGCGTTTGATACCAAGGTTAAGGTTATTTATACAGATCATGGTATTGAAAAGTCCTTTGAAAGCATCGGAAACGGACCTATTGATGCTGTAAGACGCGGTGTTTCTGAAACACTGAATATTGACATTAAAGTGCTGGATTATGAAGAACATGCATTACAGAGCGGATCTAACTCCCAGGCGGCAGCTTATATTCATCTGTTAGATGCAGATGATGGAAGAGTTACCTATGGTGTCGGTGTCAGCTCCAATATCACAAGAGCATCTGTACGTGCTATTTTCTCAGCAATTAACAGATTGGGACTTGGCAAGTAGGAAACAGTTATCATAAAAAAACTTAGAAATAAATTTGTAGGAACGGAGCTACTATATGAAATATCCTGAATTTTTAAAGGAAAATGGAACCATTGGCTTTGCAGCACCTTCCTTTGGCTGTGCGATAGAACCCTATCGCACAGCTTTTGTGCATGCACAGGAGAAATGGAAGAACCAAGGTTATCAGCTGCAACTGGGACCTAACTGCTATGCTGATGACGGAATCGGAATTAGCAGTACCCCGGAGAATTGTGGCAGGGAATTAACGGACAGTTACTGCGAAAATGACAATGATGTCATAATATCCTGTGGCGGCGGAGAATTGATGTGTGAAACACTGGATCATATAGATTTTGATAAAATACGTGAAGTTAATCCTAAGTGGTTTATGGGATATTCCGATAATACTAACTTTACATTCCTGCTGACCACACTTTGTGATACGGCTTCCATTTATGGTCCCTGCGCGGCAGCATTTGGAATGGAACCATGGCATCAGGCGGTTCAGGATGCATTTGATTTGCTGTGTGGCAGAAACATATCCGATGGAAAAGAAATCAGTTTGCAGGGTTATCCTTTATGGGAAAAGGAATCCTTAAAAGACGAAGAGCATCCGCTGGAACCATATCAGGTTACAGAACCCTCGGTGTTACATTTGTATCAAGGTAAAACGGAAACTGATTCCTTACAGATAGAAGGCCGCTTGATTGGAGGCTGCCTGGATTGCCTGAGTAATCTGGTGGGAACAAAATTTGATCAAGTTGCGGAATTCGCAGAAAGATATAAAGAGGATGGGATCTTGTGGTTTATAGAGTCCTGTGACCTGAATGTAATGGGGATTCGACGTGCTATGTGGCAGTTAGAACATGCAGGCTGGTTTCACCATGTAAAAGGATTTATCATTGGAAGACCCTTGTGCCATGGTGAAAACCTGATGGGATTGGATCAGTATCATGCGGTACTGGATATAATCGGACACTATAACGTACCGGTTATAATGGATGCAGATTTGGGACATATTCCCCCCATGGTACCGGTTATTTGCGGAAGCGTTTCCAGGGTAACTGCCAACCGGACTGACGGAAATAGTACATGGCATATAGACATGCAATTACGATAACAGAACATAAGGAAATCAGGAAAGCTCCGGTCATCAAGACGGGGCTTTTATACGTTACGATGATTTTATGTTCAGCAGAGTCCGCAGACAGACTAACACGAACGGTAGCACCATTTCCTTCGGTAATTTCCAAAACGTTACCATTTTCATCTGCTGCAGCGTAACCGGGATAAAACAGCAACGGGAATTCCACAAAAGCGTCTGTAGAAGTATTGGTATATACCAGGGTGGAGACGATACCATCACGATGATAGGAAACCTGTCGAGAAGAGTCAGCATCTGAGAAACGTGGTATGGTGGTCTCTGCCATAACTGCATCAGAAGCATGATCCGGCTGCCATTCGTAAGGATAAACAATGGTATTTTCTGTTTTTGGAATACCAATCAATTTCATATAATGACCTTCGGTATAGGTGTCTGTAAAATCTTCATAGGCATAGTAATCCCCGTCAGTGGCATTATAATGAGTCACGCTGAGCAGGGAAACAATGGTCAGAGTAACACATAGAACAGGCACATATGGTTTGAATAAACGGTTCTTACATAAAGCGATCGAACCGGCGATGGCGAAGAAAGCACTGGCAGGTCCCAACAACCGCCAAGGAAACTGAATATTTTTGAAAAACCAGTTCAACGGAGCAATGTCCATGAAATTCCATGCCGGGAAGATATAAAGTGTTAACAAAACGCATACTATTCCGGCAGCTCCAACATAAACAAGGTAGTGATGCAGGCTGGTTTCCTCTGGATTTTCTTTTCCTTTTTCCATGATTTCAAATAATACAAAAGCCAGACACACGATAAGTGGAAGACCAAGAGAATAAGTCCTGAAATCTATATTATTAATTGTGCCAAATAATGAATAAGGCAAAAGTGAATATTCGGAATAAGTGGACCAGTCCAGGCTGGTAGTGGATAAATTACCATTTATGAAAAAGTAAATAAACGAAACCAGAAACCATAAATTGATCAAAAGAGAAACAAAAGCGGCAATTCCAATTTCCAGGAAACGTTTCTCACGGATCACTTTGCCAATGCAGACAAAGCCCAAGACAACGCAGAATACAATGCCCAGCATACAGCTCAGGATATGAGTTTGCAGCAATCCGGAGATTCCCAGAACCAGCAACCACCATTTTTTGCGATTCCCCAGTAAAACATGATATAACCCGGCAATAAGCAACGGGAAAAATGTCATGGCAAGTGCTTCACCCAACGCGCCTCTGGCGTAAAAGTTTGTAAAACGGTAAGGACACAGGCAGTACAGAAAAGCAGCTAGAAGACCTGCACGAGCAGAGTCTGTTTTTCCTTCCAGGGAACGGACACAGCCATAGGTAATAAAAGGTGTTGCCAGCTGAAACAGGAAGATCAGAGACTTATAGGTTGCAGAAATAGAAACACCAAAAATTCGTAAAATCGCCGGAATGTATAAAAATAAATTAGGATACATGCAGTTCAAAAAGCCATAACCGCGAAGTCCTTCCGGATAAATAACAACAGGAAGCTGACCGCTTAACAGGCCGTCTTTGATTCCTTCGATTCTGACAATGTGATAACAAATATCATCACCCCAGGGAAGGTAACCGGTCATGTAAGGATAGAAGCTGAAAATACCCAGTCCCAATAATATAAGGAAAATTGTTTTCCTCTTTAGATCTGCTTTCTGCTGAATCGGACAAAATAAAAACAATGCAAATGCCAAAACAATAACCAGAAAAATATAGTAATAAGTATCCGTATAAAAAGTTCCTTCCGGTATCAGCGTGAGATTATTTACGATGAAATAGCCGGAACCGCCATAATTAAAGGCAATTGTGAGAAACTGGGAATCTTTATCCAATGTGAAGGAAAAAGTATCATAGTTTACAGTTTTATCCAAATTGAATTCTGTTAAAAGAGAACCATTGTCCGTGATACTGATATTGTTCAAATCGGTATCGGTGTGGTAGCCAAGACCAATGGTGTAAGTACCCTTATTCAGGAAATAATCTTCAGTTGAAGCCATCATACCGCCTTCGCCTTCAGAAATTCCAACATAATCATAGGCAATACTGCCGGAGGCTACCTTTAATTCATTGCCGGTAAGCGTTATGGGTTCACTTCCTTCATCAGATAACAGCAGCATGCCAATGATGACAGCAGCAAAAAAGAATATAGGAAATCCTCTTTTCAGGTATTTCATGAGTTAACATCCTCCTTGTGAACAAAGTGAGTTCTGGCGGTTAAAATCAGTGCCATCATACAAAGCGACAGGATCTCCCAAGGAAGACTCTGAGCCAAATCCAGTCGGTCCCTGTATCCAACGGACAAAACAGGATAGATTACAGCACCGGGATTGTCCTGATAACAGGCAAACTGAAACTCTGCCGGCTGAGACTTTGGATAAGCCAGATAAAGAGCTGTTGTACCGGCATTTTTGGCATCCAGATAAAAAGTATAACTTTGACCGGTGATGACGGGAACATCTATTTCAAATTCGTAAAATTTGTGATTTTGTAAATCCTGTAATGCTGTAGAAGATTCATAAACAGAATCTCCGTTTTCATCTAAAAGTGTAAGAGAAACCATAGCTCTCTCATCAGAATCCATATTACGTACCACGTCCTGATCCAGGGCAAACTGAAAACCAAGGCTGTGCAATACATTCCCACTGGGTGTGAAAATACCGGTAACTGCTCTGTCAGAAAGGGGATCTGACAAAGTAAAAGGGTTGTCTGCACTGGTATGATAGAAATAGCCATGCCCTATCAGTTTGCAGGGGTATAAGGCAAGCATCAGTAAGGCAAGTAACAGGCATAATAGAAAACAAATTGTATCAATCCAGCCCAACCTGGAAATTAATTTTTTCATAAGGATAAAAAGCCTTTCTTTATCGGGTTTTTACGGTATAAATATTGGAATATTATAGCATAGAAATGATTTAGCGTCATTGTAAATGCCAGAACAAATTGACAATTTAAGGAATTACTTTAAAATGATATTAGTTAAGTAAACTTAATTATGGAGGATTCTGTGAAAAATAAAAACTGGTACCCCATATTGACTTGGGGGTTAATTGTATTTTTTACTGTTCTATATATATCTTTGATATTTAATAATAATATTGTGACGGATGAAGCCTTCACCATGCAGCTATTGGGCGGTAATTTTAGAGAAATCATTGCCGGCACTGCAAATGATGTGCATCCGCCTCTGTATTATATAATAGGTAAAATATTTCAGATAGTCTTTGGAAACAGCTTGCAGGTGCAGAAGATCGCAGCTATTATACCTACAGTGTTTACTTTACTGCTGGGTCCCTGGAAAGTCAGAAAACATTTTGGCTGGAAAACAGCTTTTTTCTTTGTGCTGTCCATAGCCTGCATTCCTTGTTCCATGCAGTTTGCATTGCAGGTGAGAATGTATTCCCTGGCGCTGTTTTGTGTAACGGCCTGCGGATTGTTTGCCTATGAATGTTTTAATTTAGAGGAAAAGAATATCTGGAGCTGGATCGGTCTGGTACTGTCAGCTCTTGGCGCGGCATATGCTCACTATTTTGCTTTGGTAGCAGTGATTGCCATAAACGGATTGTTCTTGATCGCAATACTTTGTAAAAAGCGTTCTTTGTGGAAAAACTGGCTGGCAGCTTCTGCAGCAATGATCCTGGGTTATCTGCCCTGGTTTGGCATTTTGCTCTGGCAGGTGGGAAATGTAACCACCAGCTATTGGATTCCGCCGATCACCAAAGATGTCTGTTGGGGATATTTTACGTGGACTTTTGGCTTAGAGCAATTTCCATGGACAACCTATGTGTTCTTATTATTATTGATCTTTGCAGGAATTACCAGCCTGGTAGCTATCTGGAAACGTAAAGAACAGGAATCTGTATATGCCCAGCTGTGTATGCTGGTGCCAACGGCGGTTTGTGTTATTGGTGTGGGATTTTCATTACTGACGCGGCCCGTTTATAGAGAACAATATGTTTTTCCGGCGATAGGACTGCTTTGTCTGTTCTTTGCAATTGCAGTTCGAAATTATCCTGAAAAAATACTGATTCCAATTGCAGCATTTCTACTGTTCGTTGGGGCATTCCAATACAAGGAAAATTTCCGTGAGGAATATCGCAGTACCTATGTGCCACAGATGGAAGCTTTTTTTGAGGAAAACCTCCAGGCAGATGACTGTATCATATATAATTTTGAAGTACTTGGTTTTATCTATAAATATTATTTCCCGGAAAATGACTGTATTTACATGGGAGACTGGAATCCGGATAATGAATATCATAGAACTTATTTCCTGGATACAGCCAGTGAATTGAAATTCACAGATGGGCAGCTGGCAGAATGGGGATATACCAGAACTCTGGCAGGGCATTTCGGAATTGAACAGAATGAGTTTGATATTTATGTACTGGAAAAACAGTAATCCAGCCAGTTGATCAGAAGATAACAAAATAGTAATTAAAAATAAAAGAAATATGCGTAGAAAGTGAAAGGATTAACAATGAAGAAAATAATCGTAACAGGGTGTAACGGACAGCTTGGAAGAGCAATTAACCAATTATATGCAGGTAATATCGATGGAGCAGTAGCACACAGTACAGTATCTGCCGGAGAGTATGAACTGGTGAATACAGATGTGGCAGAATTGGATATTACTGATATAGAAGCAGTTATGAAATTTGCAAGGGAAGTAAAGCCTTATGCTATTATCAACTGTGCTGCTTATACCGCAGTAGATGCCTGCGAAGAGCATGGGGATCTGGCATATAAAATCAATGCGATTGGAGCCAGAAACCTGGCAATTGCAGCTTCCGAAACAGGAGCTAAGTTGATGCACATCTCTACAGACTATGTATTTGAAGGCAATAATCGTACGACCCCTTATACAGAGTTCGATGAAGTCAATCCCAAGAGTATGTATGGTGCTACCAAACGAGCAGGGGAAGATTTTGTAAAACAGTTTGCTGACCGCTATTTTATCGTACGTACAGCATGGTTATACGGAGACGGCAAGAACTTTGCCAAGACTATGTTGCGACTGTCTGAAAATCATGACGTGATCAGCGTGGTTAACGACCAGGTGGGTTCCCCAACCAGTGCTTCAGAACTGGCAAAAGCAATACAGGCACTCCTTCCAACAGAAAACTATGGTTTATTCCATGGCACCTGTGAAGGTTCCTGTAGCTGGGCAGATTTTGCAGCCGAGGTACTGCGTCTGGCTGGTAAAACAACAAGGATCAATCCTGTATCCACAGAAGAATACAAAAAAATGAATCCAAATCAGGCAGACAGACCAAGCTATTCTATTCTGGATAATTATATGTTACGACTTACTACTGACTTTAAGTTTGCTCAGTGGGAAGATGCAATTGCGGAGTATATGCAGGGGATGCAGTAAGTGCATGCATATATAAATTGTGATAAAGAGTCAATGTCCCTGTACCTGAGATGAAATAGGTACAGGGACATTTCTGTTATTGCAAGATATATATGATGATTTACGTGCAAGCGATTATTATGGTGCAATTACGGTTACAGGGCTGGTAAATGCAAAATGATAATTATAATTGTAGGGATGTAGTGCGAGGTAGTATGGAAATGGATTTTATGACTTTGGGAGCAGATTAGAGGTTCTTAGTATTCCATCAATAAAACAGCAATGCCCAGACATGGATGTCTGGGCAAGGATTCTTTGAGCATGGATGCGAATAGAATCCGGTAGCGTTTCGATGCTGCAAAGTGGGCAAGGAATACTTAGAACCACTTATCTGTGTACAACGGAACAAAATACAATTCCATGCTACTCACACGTCACTTCATATAATTACAATTTCAATCTACACAACCCCATGATACACAATTGCAACGATAACACCTAATATCGCCCCCATCACAACCTGCAACGGAGTATGCCCTACCAACTCTTTCAGCTTATCTTCTGTAGAAACATCAGAATCTCCCATGGTATCTACCCATGCCAGCAACTCGTTCAGTACATGGGCCTGGATGCCGGTTTCGCGACGGACACCTCTGGCGTCGTACATGACGATAATCGCAAAAATAGCAGCAATGGCAAATTCAAAACTGGAAGCTCCATAATGATAATAAGTTGCCACACCAAGTGCACAAACCGTAGCAGAGTGAGAACTTGGCATACCGCCGCTTCCTACCAGACGTTCCGCCACAAAATCTCTATTTAAAATCATATAAATAATAGTCTTTAAAACCTGAGCAATAAACCAGCCAAGAGCTGCAGAAATAAAAATATCATTCGCCAAAAGTTCCGTAAAAAAAGTCATCCAATCCTCCAAAATAAAACCGTAATTTAATAGTACAATGAATAATACAGTGATTTATCAAAAAACAAAAGACGTTTATATTGTACAATGAATACCCACAAAAAACAACGAAGCGAGCAAACTAAATTGCCTCACCACAGCTTCCGATACTCCAACGGCGTCATATTTTCTGCCTTTTTGAACACTTTAATAAAATACCCCGCATTCTGGAACCCGCATGCTACTGCAATCTGCTCTACGGAGTCCGCAGAGAAGCGAAGTAAAGACTTGGCATGGGAGATGCGGATTTCCATCAGGTCATTCATTAAGGTTTGTCCGAAAGCATTTTTATATTCCCGTGACAGATGAAACTTACTGATATAAAATAGATGAGAGAGATCATCTAAATTTATTTTTTCGCTGAAATGCTCTTCTAACCAGGTACGGATCAGGCGCAGTTTGTCGGCAGTGGAAACGGTTACAGAATCCTGTTTCCTGTTTTCTGTAAAACAGAGCGTAATCAGATCAGTGAGGTACTTATGTGATGTAAGTTCTGCCATGGAAGACCTGTGAAGCTGGGTTTCATACAGGGCAGATAATGTATCGGCAAAAGTATGAAGGGATTCGGGCGCAAAAATAAAAGCATGGTTCTGTTCTATGAATTGCTCATAGAGTACGCTGGCTTCCATGCCATAGAAATGTGTCCACATCAGAGTCCAGGGATCTTCGGCACTGCTTTCATGGGCATAAGGGCGGTTACAATTCAGGAAAACACAGTCTCCGGCATGAACTTCATGCACTTTTCCCAGATAAGTAATGTTGCCGCTGCCTTTTAACACAATGAGAAAAAGCAGTGAATTCAGATTTTGCCTCTTACTGATATGCGGTTCAATACTTTGCAGGGTACCGATTTCCTGCACATATAGATAATGTTCTTTGGCAAAACGCGAAGGAGTTGCCAATATTCGGTTTGAGGTTGACTTTGACATAGCAATATTTTACTATATTGAGGCAAGATAGTAAATTGAAACTAATAAAATAAAGGTATATACTACAACAAGATTTGACAACAGAAAGGGAAAACAGAAATGAAAAACATTGCATTAATTACAGGTATTACAGGACAGGACGGTTCATATCTTGCAGAGTTTCTGCTGGAACAGGGTTATGAAGTACACGGTCTGATCAGAAGACATAGTATAACAAATACAGGCAGAATTGATCACATCATCAATTCCGCATACAATAAAGTGAAATTTTTCCTGCATTTTGCAGATACAACAGACTCCAGTAACCTGATGCGTCTGATCTCCGAGATCAAACCTACAGAAGTTTACAACTTAGCTGCACAGTCTCATGTTGGTATCTCCTTTGATGTACCTGAGTATACTGCAGAGGCAACCGGTAACAGCACTTTGAAATTATTAGAGGCAATTCGTGTAAATGGTGGTCCTTGCCGTTTTTATCAGGCATCTACTTCCGAATTATTCGGTGGTATTCCGGAAACTGCTCCACAGAGTGAGAAAACACCATTTTATCCAAAGAGCCCATATGGTGTGGCAAAATTATATTCCTACTGGATCACTGTAAATTACAGAGAATCTTATAATATGTTTGCTTGTAACGGTATCCTCTTCAACCATGAGTCTCCAAGACGAGGCGAGAACTTTGTTACTCGTAAGATTACTATTGCTATTGCGAATATTCTGGCTGGAAAACAGGACAAACTTTCTCTTGGTAACATGAATGCAAAACGTGACTGGGGATTTGCAGGCGACTATGTAAAGGGTATGTGGCTGATGCTGCAACAGGAAAAGCCGGATGATTTCGTACTGGCAACCAATGAGACTCATACAGTTCGTGAATTTGTAGAAGCAGCTTTTGCTGAAGTTGGCATTCAGGTTCGTTGGGAAGGAACCGGCGTGGATGAGAAGGGTTATGATGCAAAGACCGGTAAATTACTGGTGGATGTAAATCCAGAATTCTATCGTCCGGCAGAAGTAGAGTTCCTTTGGGGTGATTCTACCAAAGCTGAGCAGAAACTTGGCTGGAAACGTGATGTTGATTTCAAGAAACTGGTAGCTATGATGATGGATTCTGATATGAAAGAATTCGCTGGCGTAAGTTCTGAAGAATATAAGAAAAACAACCAGTAAAAAGAGAGGCAAATATGAGTACAATTTCAAAAAACGATAAAATTTATGTAGCAGGCCATCATGGTCTGGTAGGCAGTGCCATTGTTCGTAATCTGGAAGCAAAAGGCTACACTAACGTATTTGGTAAGAGCCATAAAGAATTGGATCTGTTGAACCAGCAGGCAGTCAGAGATTTCTTTGAAAAAGAAAAACCGGACGTAGTGGTTCTGGCAGCAGCTAAGGTTGGCGGTATCAATGCTAACAATGTAGCACCTGCAGATTTCGCATATGAGAATATGCAGATTCAGTGTAATGTGATCAAATGCTGTCATGATTTTAAGGTAAAAAAACTGTTATTTTTGGGAAGCTCCTGTATTTATCCAAAGCTGGCTCCACAGCCAATTCCTGAGGATGCATTGCTTACAGGTATGTTAGAGCCAACCAATGAAGGTTATGCGATTGCAAAGATTTCCGGTATGCAGATGTGTAAGTATTTTAAGCGTCAGTACAAGGATGATTTTATCAGCTGTATGCCTACTAATTTATATGGACCATATGATAACTATGATTTACAGGGGTCACATGTATTACCGGCTATGATTCGTAAATTCCATGAAGCTAAGAAGAACAATGCACCAATGGTAGAATTATGGGGAACCGGCTCACCACTTCGTGAGTTCTTATATGTGGATGATATGGCTGATGCCTGTGTATTCCTGCTGGAAAACTATGACGGCGAGCAGCATGTAAATATTGGTACCGGTGTAGAAGTTACTATTAAGCAGCTGGCAGAACTGGTACAGAAGACTGTCGGATATACCGGAGAGATCTTCTGGAATTCCAATATGCCTGATGGCACACCGAGAAAGCTTTGCGATGTAAGCAAATTACATTCTCTTGGCTGGACACACAAGGTTGATCTGGAAGAAGGCGTAAAGCTGGCATATGACTGGTTTAAGGAAAATGTAGAACAGGCTCGTATGTCAAGATAGGAATTGGAGAATGTAATGAAAGCATATGGAGTTATTATGGCAGGAGGCGGGGGAACCCGCTTTTGGCCTTTAAGCAGAAAGAAAATGCCAAAGCAGTTCTTGAATTTAACCGGTAGAGAGACCATGGTAAATGAGACTGCTGATCGTCTGATGAAATCATTGGATAAGGATGATATTTTCGTAGTGACCAATAAAACCCAGGTGCCACAGATGGAAAAGATTACCACCGGAAGGCTTAAAAAGGATCATATCCTGGCTGAGCCGGCAGCCAGAAACACAGCTGCCTGTATTGGTTACGCAGCAATTGAAATTCTGAAAAAATATGGAGATGGTATCATGTGCATTTTGCCATCAGATGCTTATGTTCAGGATGAAGATACTTTTGCCGCAATTATCAACCAGGCAATTGAAACTGCAGAGAAAACAGATAAGCTGATTACTGTTGGTATCAAACCTACTTTTCCATGTACGGGATATGGCTACATTAAGTATCGTGAAGCAGATGCTTCGATTAGTAAGGATATTAAAAATCAGGCTACTACCTGCCTGAAGGTAGAAGATTTTGTAGAAAAACCGGATCTGGAAACAGCAGAAAGCTATCTGGCAGACGGCGGATATGCATGGAACAGTGGCATGTTCATCTGGAAGGCTTCTGTTATTTTAAAATATTTTGAAAAACTGTTGCCGGACGTGTATACTTGTTTACAGGAAATAGAAAAAGCATTGGGTACACCGGAAGAAAAAGGTGTTATCGAAAAGGTATACCCTGTGATTCCAAAGATTTCCATTGATTATGGTATTATGGAACGGGCTGACAGTGTTTTGATGCTGGAAGGCAATTTTGGCTGGAATGATGTGGGCAGCTGGGATACATTAAGTGCACTGCATGAAGCTGACGATCTGGGAAACATTACAGTAGGAGATCATTTTAATATCGATACGACCAACTGTATCGCTTATGCGCAGAGTAAACTGATTGCCACAGTAGGCGTGGATAATCTGATCATTGTGGAGACACCGGATGCAGTCCTGGTTTGTGCCAAGGATCGGGCTCAGGATGTGAAAAACATTGTTGAAGGTCTGGATCAGGCAGGTTTAGAACAGTATCTATAAAGAATGGATGATAAATATGAAATTATTGAGTGCAATTGTACCTTGCTATAATGAGGAAGAGACAGTAGCAGATTTTTATACAGAATTCATAAAGAATGAGGATTATTTTAAAACGCATGATATTGCTTTTGAAATCCTCTATATTAATGATGGCTCTAAAGACAGAACTGTAGAAGAAATTAAAAAATTACATGAAAAGGACGAGCGGGTACATCTGGTGTCTTTTTCCAGAAACTTTGGAAAAGAAGCAGCTATGCTGGCTGGTTTTCAGCATGCAAAAGGTGACTATGTAGTGACCATGGATGTGGATTTACAGGATCCGCCATCTATGCTGCCGGAGATGTTTAGTTATCTGGAACAAGGGTATGATTCTGTTGCTACCAGACGTGTTACCAGGAAGGGAGAACCTGTGATTCGTTCTTTTTTCGCACGGTTATTCTATAAGCTGATGAATCGTATTTCTAATACGGAAATTGTAGATGGGGCCAGAGATTATCGTCTGATGACCAGACAGGTCGTGGATTCAATTCTTTCAATGCCGGAGTATAACCGTTTTACCAAGGGAATCTATGGCTGGGTTGGATTTGAAACCAAATGGATTGAATTTGAAAATGTGGAACGTCTGAAAGGAGAGACCAAGTGGAATTTCTGGAAACTGTTTCTGTATTCCATTGAAGGTATCACTGCTTTTTCCACAGCGCCGCTTGCGATTGCTTCTGTATTGGGTGTTTTGTTTTGCTTCCTGGCGTTCCTGTTCATTATTGTTATTGTAGTCAGAACCTTGCTGTTTGGGGATCCTACCAGTGGCTGGCCATCCATGATGTGTATTGTGGCATTGATCAGTGGCGTACAGCTTTTCTGTCTGGGTATCGTTGGTCAGTATATGTCCAAGACTTATCTGGAAGTCAAGAAGAGACCGATTTATCTGGTAAAGGAAACACTGTAACAATCGTTTCTAAAAAATATATAAACAAATAAATACGTTATAAAACAAATATGCTGATAATGTTTCGCAGTACGGGTTTTTACCTGTACTGCGATTTGTGTTTTCTTAAGAAAACTGAAATATGAGTCACTTTCATATAATTTGTTTCACAAAAAGTTTATCGAATGTTTAGAAAAAATCCCCCAAAATAGGTATATAATGACAAAGGTACATTTGTATCGTAACAGGGAATATTAAAAGACTTGTAGATGTAACAGAAGGGTAAGAATATATGCTTTCAGTTTACCGAAATGAAATGAAATACTGGATGAGCTATGAAGACGCATTATCCCTGCAAGGAGAACTGCAAAAGCTTCTGGAACTGGATCAATATTCACAGAATGGAGCATATCGGGTGCGCAGCCTGTATTTTGATACCATAAATAACAGGGATTTTACAGAAAAGCTGGATGGTGTGGAAAAGAGAAGAAAGATTCGTCTGCGAATCTATGATGAGACTGCTGATCGGGCGAAATTTGAAATTAAAGAAAAAAATGGAAATTATCAGCATAAAACCAGTCTCTGGGTTACCAGAGAAGAGGCAAAAGCAATAATGGAAGGTGATTATGGCATTCTGTTAGAGCATGAGGAAGAGGCAGCTGCCAGATTATACACGATGCTGACACTGGGGATGTATTCTCCGGTAGCCTTAATCGAATATGACAGACTGGCTTTTATGTATTCAGAATACAATACACGAATTACTTTTGACAGTCGTGTCAGAAGTTCCGAATTGGAATTGGATTTATTTTCCGGAGATATTAATTGGATGCCGGTCATTGATGGTCAGGTTATCCTGGAAGTAAAATTTAATCAGGTACTGATTGAACCGATCAAAAAAGTATTGGAAAAGTATCATCTTGTGAACGTGTCCGTGAGTAAATATGGAAATGGGCGTCCTTTGATGCAGAAATATATTTAGTGACAAAAGAGAGAAAATAGGAGATTTAGAAAATGGGAAGAAGAGATATCCTGGAGTGGTTTTCCACAAATGCAGAGACATTAAGTGTTTCTAAAATTGTATTTGTTTTATGTATGGCAATGATTTTGGCAGCAGTGGTATTTATCACATACCGCCTGACCTATACCGGTGTCAGCTATAATAGTCGTTTCAATGCAACCAATGTGATTATTTTACTGATTACTACAGTGATCATGTTGATGATCGGTTCTAATATTGCCATATCTTTAGGTATGGTAGGTGCGTTATCCATCGTGCGTTACAGAACGGCGATTAAAGATCCACATGATACAGTATACATATTCTGGTCAATTGTGGAAGGGTTGTGTGTAGGCGCTCAGATTTATAAATTGGCTGTCATATCTACTTTATTTATTGCACTGGTTTTAATCGGTTTTAGTTTTTATACCAGAATTTTCAGGAAATATTTGATCGTTGTAAGAGGAAATGCAGCCCTGGATCCGGAAACAGTGAAACAGTGTATCGATAGTAAGTATAAAAAAGTACAGCTGCGTTCTGTAAATACGACTGAAAGCCGTACGGAAATGATCTATGAAGTGGCATTAACAGGAGAACTGGATGTGAGCCTGGTGACAGAACTTCGCAAAATGGAAAATGTGGCAGGGGCTAACTGGCTTCTGGAAACAGGAGAGAGTGTCGGTTAATGAAACATCGTAAGAAATGGGCTATCTTTGTCGGTATCTTGATTATTCTGGCAATTTTCATCTTCAGTTGGATTGACGGTTTGACCTTTATGGGAGTAAGAACGGTTTCTGCCGGTGGGATTGAGGATCTGATTGCAGGAAAACAGCAAGTTGTCAGATCGGATATATTGGATGAGCTGTTGTATTTTAATGGTGACAAGGCAGCCTTTGATAAAGATGAAAATACATTTTATATAGGACAGAGTCAAAAGCATTCCATCTTTGAAGGGACTATTTCCTGTCCGGATGAAGCGACCAGAATTTATATAGTCAGCGATGATTATATGAAGCTGAAAAAGGAATCACTTGCAGAAAGTCATAGCTTTCAGCTTTATTTTGTAGCAGAAGACTATTATACTAAGGCCAATTTAGTGTTTGTGGGAAGCTCCATTATGAGCCTAAAACTGGATGATGGCATGACTTTTGATCCCGCAACAGAGCGAATTGCCTACAAGGTACAGGTGTATGCGCCAGATGATCAGGAAATGAATTACTATACTATAAAAAATACCCAGGCAGCAGTACGATATACAGCAACCGACGGACGTATTTCTCTGAGAATCTATAATAAAGAATATACAGATACCAAACAATTATCTCTTCTGGGTATGACGAAGACCAGTAACTGGAGTCTATACCCTGTAAGTGATACGGAACTTACAGGATCCAGGCTGGCAGGATATGTATGGAATTCACTGTGCTCTGCATCCGGGGATAGTAACTATGAGAGTGAGTCGGGTTATGTGGAGGTGTTTATAAACAATTCCTATCAGGGATTGTATTTGCTGGGGCGTGCAGTTTCTGACAGAAATCTGTATCTCACAGCAGGGGATTATCTGTATCAGTGCAAGACCGATGCCTATCCTACAGCAGATAACGGCTATTATGGGTATGAAGCTAAGTTCCCGGTGGATGACACCATGAGTTTTGAGCCTTTAACTGCTTATGCAGATGTGTTTACAGGAAAACAGCCTGTGGATATTCTGGATCAGGATAATTTCATCTCCTATGATTTCTTTACCCAGATTACCTGTAGTGTTAAATCTGGTAGTCAGTATAAATATCTCAATGTCATTTAGTTAACCAATTTCAAATTAAAATCCAGTGGTTTTCTTTCAGAGAGAGCCACTGTTTTTTTTCGTCAAAAACTTAAAAAATATTACGAAAATAGTTGACAAGATAGCCAAAATA
>JAQUUX010000052.1 GCA_028693705.1 Lachnospiraceae bacterium
TCCAGCGGGGCTTATTTAAGTGTCTCTACTCTGTTCAACGTCACTCATCATCATTCAGAAAACTGACGGATTGACACTTTAGGAGAAGTTAATCATTTTGAAATAACATTTTGCGGAAACTCAAGTCTGCTTTCTCTCGTAAAAATGGACAAGAAGGCAGCTGCCATGAATATCAGTCTGGTGGATATTAACAGCCTGGTGGAACTGATTCTAAAGAGGCTTCGTCCAATTGCCAGAAAGCAGGATATAGAGGTAACCTATGAAAGTATCAGACCGGTTAGCGCAGAAATTGATGAGGTAAAACTTACCCTTGCAATTTCCAATCTGGTGGAGAATGCGATTAAATATAACAGAGAACATGGCCGTGTCACGGTAACGCTGGATGCGGATCATCAGTATTTCTCGGTTACTATTCAAGATACGGGAATTGGTATTCCGGAGGACGCAATTCAGAATATTTATGAAAGATTTTATCGGGTAGACAAGTCTCATTCCCGTGAAATCGGAGGTACGGGCTTAGGACTTGCGATTACTCAGAGTGCCATTCTTATGCATCGTGGCACGATTCAGGTAGAAAGTGTAGTAGATGAGGGAACCACCTTTACGGTGAAGATTCCTCTTAATTATATTGCTTCCATGCAATAAGTATCAGGAAAAGGAGGAAGCACATGGGTTATAGAAAATGGATTGCAGCAGTTACAGGACTGCTATTATGTGTGACGGGACTTATGGGATGTGGCGAAGTAGAAAATAGTTCCGGCACGGAATATAAGATATATTATGTAAACAATGAGGAAACAAAAGTTATCAGTGAAAGCTATGCAACAGAAACAACAGATACAAATCTGCTGTTGCAGGAAATTTTGGAACAGCTTGGAACCATTCCCGAAAAGCTGGAGTATGAGGCCCCATTAGCAAGCGGATTTACATTGCAAAGTACACAGCTGGAACAGGGACAGCTTTTACTGGATATGGATAACAGTTATAAAAGTCTTAGTGCTACAAAGGAAGTGCTGGTAAGAGCGGCACTGGTCAGAACATTGACACAAATATCCGGTGTTGACTTTGTGGCAATTACGATAAATGGTGAGCCGTTAACAGACAACCTGGGAAATCTATTGGGTGCGATGTCGGCAGATATGTTTATTGACAATGCAGGTAAGGAAATCAATTCCTACGAAAAGGCTTCTCTTAGATTGTATTTTACCAATGCAGATGGAAACCAGCTGATTGCAACAAACCGTGAGGTAGTATATAACAGCAATATTTCCATGGAAAAACTTGTGGTGGAGCAGTTAATACTGGGGCCAAACCTGGATGGGGTATATCCGACGATAAGCTCCAGTGCAAAACTGGTAAATGTTACGGTAAAAGATAGAATATGTTATGTTAACTTTGATAGCGGATTTTTGTTACAGCAGGGGAATACAACACCGGAAGTAACGTTATATTCTGTTACGAATTCCCTGGTGGAACTGCCCAATATCAATAAGGTACAGATATCTGTAGACGGAGAAACCAATGTAATGTTCAGGGAGAATACCAGTCTGACTACTTTGTTTGAAAGAAATCTGGATCTGGTGGAGTAGGAGGAAGATATAAGAAGACCATTATGTCTGGTCTGCTGTATTTTCATTGGATTCCTTGCCCTGGGAACGTATCTTTTCCCGCCTGAGCCGGTTGATTCTGAACATCTGGCAGGAAAATCCATTGTGGTAACCGGGAAGGTTACCGGAAAAGGTGTGCGGAAGCAATATGGAGAGGAAGTTCCCTGCTTCTATCTGGAAGAAATCAGTTCTCTGATGTTGGTAGATGGAGATTTTAAAGAAGAGCGGGTGCTGCCGGAAGGAGTGCTATGCACCTTGTCGGGTGAAAACACTGCTGTGGATATTCCAAAGCTCGGAAGCTTCTGTCGCCTGCGGGGAAACGTCAAATTATTTGAACCGGCAACCAATCCGGGGGAGTTTGATGCAAAAGAATATTACAGGATTCTTCATTTAGATTTCCAGCTCCAAAAGGTACAGGTTCAGGCATCCGGTGAGAATTACAACAGATTACAGGAAAAGCTATATCATATTAATCAGTATTTTCAAAATATTTTAGACGACTGTTTACCGGAAACAGATGCAGCAGTCATGAAAGCCATGTTACTGGGTGAGAAACAGGGACTTTCAACCGAATTAAAATCTCTATACCAGCAAAATGGTATCATTCATATTCTGGCCATTTCCGGCCTTCACATTTCCATGATGGGAATGGGATTATTCCAAGTAATGAAGAAATGCAGAATTCCTCTGTGTATAGCAGCTTTCTTTTCTATTGTATGCATGTTGCTCTATGGCATGATGATTGGTGCAGGAAGTTCTTCGAACCGAGCTATATTTATGTTTTGTCTCCATGTGGCAGCGCCTGTTTTGGGACGAACTTATGATATGTGCACTGCATTGGCACTTTCTGCAATGTGGCTATTATTGGAACAGCCGCTGTATTTGAAACATAGCGGATTTTTGTTTTCCTTTGGAGCAGTTGCGGCAATAGGTGTGTTTCTGCCTTTGTTTCGTTTTGAATCGAAACACTCTTTATTAGAAGGCTTCTCTGCAGGCCTGTGTATTGCGGCAGTTACCTTGCCGATACATATACAATTCTATTACACCTTTCCGTTATATTCTCTGATTCTGAACCTGCTGGTCATTCCCTTAATGAGTGTAGTGTTGTTAGATGGGATAGTATGTCTCAGTGTAGGAGTATTCCTGCCGGCAGTCGCAGGGGTTATCGGATTACCCAATCATTTCATTCTGACGTTTTATGAAAGTTTGTGTCTGTTATGCAGCAGGCTTCCTTTTCATACCCTGATCCTCGGTCATGCAGAGAAATGGCAGGTGATTGCTTACTATGTAATGCTGATTGGCTTGCTGTGGACGTTAAAGGTCGAAAAACAGGCAGTAGACAATAAAAGAAGGATCAGCAGATGGTTAGTAATCCTGGCAGCACTGTGTGTTTTACTATTTCGCCCGAGCTCCGGAATTAATATAACAGTACTGGATGTGGGGCAGGGGGATGGAACCTGCATTGAAACAGAAGCGGGACATGGAATTTTGATCGATTGCGGCAGTTCGGATGAGAAGAAAATTGGAATATATAAACTGATACCTTTTCTGAAATATTCCGGCATTCACACGTTAGATGTGGTTTTTCTGTCACATTTGGATGCAGATCATACCAGCGGGATAAAGGAATTACTGGAATCAGAGGAGGGCAGAATCTTTCGGGTCAAAAAAATCATCCTGGCCAAAGCGGTGCTGAAAGACGAAGCTTATGAAGAACTTTGTACATTGGCATCAGCCAATAACATACCAATTTTTTACATGGAAACAGGGGATGTGTATCGGTTGAACGATGTGACTTTTACCTGTCTGCATCCAACAGCAGAATATGAACCACCTGTGGCAGATGACCGTAATGCGGCTTCACTTATCTTGCAGATGGATTATTATGAATTCAATGCGCTTTTTACCGGAGATGCGGATGCCGGGGGAGAGGCACTAGCCGTTGCGGCAGCAGAGCAGATCAGAGGCAAAGAACAGAAATCCGTCACCATAGAATATCTAAAAACAGGGCATCACGGCTCATCCACAGCCAGTTCGGAGTTTTTCATGGAGTACCTGCAACCGGTATTTGCCACAATTTCGTGCGGCTATCAGAATCGATACGGACATCCTCACAAGACGGTACTGGACCATATGGAAAAATATAGTGTGGCGTATTTTAGAACCGATGAATCCGGGGCAATCAGGATTGAGACGAATGGAAAAAAGATAAAAATAAAGAGGTACTTAGAAAGATAGAAGCTGCAGTCCATCTTTAATATATTTTAAACCGTTGTTACAGAACATCACTACTTGTGTTAAAATTAAAATATTACTGAAGCAATGGAAAGGTCATTATGAAACATGGCTCGTAAATCTGATTATATTAAACCAAGAATAGCGTGGAAAAGACTTACTACAGCACAGTCACTTGGACAGACACTTTATATTTATGGCGTTACAGGATATGGTAAAACAGAACTGGTAAAACAGTATTTGGATGAGTATAAATATGTGTATTTTTCTTGTCGCAGTGGCAGACTATACGAGCCGGAACGTAAGGTCAGAAGAAATAAAAAACAATCTGAAGTGACAGATGGTGATGGAGCGATTCTACAGACTTTTGTTATAGATGATCTTCAATTTTTGAAGGATCCGGAAGATAGAGAAATCGTGCTATCAATGATTCGGGACGAGAGCAAGTGGGTTATCCTGATATCCAGAAGTCCCCTTCTTCCATGGATAAAAACAATTTATATGAATGAAGGCATGCAGCAGATTGCAGAAACGGAGTTAGCCTGGACGAAGAATGATGTTGGGGTATTCTTTCAGAAACACAGCCAGATAAACCTGACTGAAGAAGAACAGCAGACTGTACATACTTTCTCCATGGGAAACCCCTTAAGCGTTCGCTCGATCAATCGAATCTGTGAGGAACTTGGAGGTTACGATGCCACATGCCTGGAGAAGAGCTGGCACGATTATGAAGATTATCTCATCGAACAGTTGATGCAGGAGTGGAACAGAGATTTGAGAAAGTTTCTGATGCACATGAGTTTCATGGAAGTATTTAATGTGGCACTTGCGGAAATGGTAACAGGTAATACAGATGCACACAGACTGATTCAGGAGGCTTTGGAGATTGGTAATTTTATGATCGTTGAGCAGCCGGAGCAGTATAAGATTCGCCCATTATTGCGGACGGCTCTTCAAAAGAGAGCAAGAAATACTTATGGAAGTGAAAAAATTAGAGATATTTATTATAATGCAGGACTTTATTATGAAATGCAGGATGATATTCCCAATGCACTTGCAATGTATGAGATCAGTGGAAATAATGACCGTATCAAAGAAATATTAATTCGAAATGCGGGAAAGAATCCAGGGAATGGACATTATTATGAATTACGAAAATATTATTTTTCCATAAAAGAAGAGGAAATAGAAAAAGATGTAGTTCTTATGTCCGGTATAAGTATGTTATATTCGCTCTTACTGCAGCCGGAGCTTAGCGATAAATGGTACGAGAAACTGAAGCAGTGTGAGCAGAAATTGGAAGGTGCAGAAAAAAGAGAAGCGAGAAGTCGTCTCACGTATCTGGATATTGCGCTGCCACACAGAGGAATCAACGGAATCATAGATATTATAAAATCTGTTCCAAGGCTTTTATTTGATAAAGGAATTAGTCTGCCGGAGTTTTCCGTTACTTCAAACCTGCCGTCTGTTATGAATGGAGGGAAAGACTTTTGCCAGTGGAGCAAAAAAGATCGTGAACTGGCAGCTTCCATTGGAAAAGTGCTGAGCCGGGTACTTGGCAGATATGGAAAAGGTCTGGTGGAAATAGCATTGGCAGAAAGTCAGTATGAAAAGGGCGGAGATGATTTTGAGATCATTTCCCTACTGAGTAAAGGTGCTATGAGCGCTGACTCCGGTGGTATGCTGGAAATGATATATGCCGTTATGGGGATTCAGACCAGAATGAATTTACTTCATGGAAATGAAGAAGCTGCAAATGAAATATTGAATAATTTCCAAGAATATGCGGTCAGGGAAACTGCAAAAGAAATTTTGAAAAACCTGGCGGCGCAAAAGTGCCGTATTTCTCTATATGAGGGAGATGCAATAGCCGTTGCAGAGTGGATGAAGCAAGCACCGGAGGAGGAAAAGGAATTCTATATTCTGGAACGTTATCGTTATCTTACCAAGGTCAGATGTTATATGTTTCAGGGAGAATACTATCGGGCACTGGCACTTCTTGAAAGACTTACATTTTATGCAGATATGTATGAACGCACCTATATACAGATCGAATCCTCACTTTTACGGACAATTATACAATATCGTATGCATAAAAAAGAGTGGAAAGAGACCATTCTTGGGGTAGTGAAAAAGGCTGAAAGCTATAGTTTTTACAGAGTCATCAGCGAAGAAGGAGCGGCAGTATGGGAACTTTTCCAGGAAGATGATATGAAAAAACATTTATACAGTGCCTGCGGGGAAGAATATATTACAAAGCTTTTGTATGAGACGCATACAATGGCCAGGAATTTCCCACAGTATTTGGTCAGAGATCAGGCGGAAAAGTTTGAATTCAAGGGAAATGCTCTGGCAGTATTAAGATTAATGGCCGATGGTTTTACCTATAATGAAATTGCTGAGAAACTGAATATCAAGTTGGAAACAGTTCGTTATCACTGCAATCAGAATTATAAAAAATTAGGTGTAGACGGTAAAGTGGAAGCTGTACTGGCAGCCAGAAATCTGAGGATATTATAGTATTTTCAGCGAAGCAAAAGATGGACATTATGCGAGAACTGCTGATAGAAATCAGAATGTGAATAGTTGTAAAATAATATAGTAAGAGATATAGTAGATAGTGCACGCGAGATTTAAAAAGGTATGAGGTGAAAGATGAATTATCAAGATACAGAAGATATGACGATACAGGCCGTCAAACAATATTATAAAGGCAATATGGAATTTTTCTATCTCGTATTACACCCACAGGCAGTTGTTCTGTCAGTTGGAAAAGATCAGCTGATGGTTGGAAAAGATGAGATTATGCAGCAAATGCAGAAAAAAAATAATACAGGTATTCGCTATGATGTTGATAAGATCAGCTGTAAGGCATACGCGGTGGAGAATAGAATTTGTCATACAGTTTTGGAAAGTTATATTTTAACATATTATCCGGATCAGACTATAGAACGGGTAAATCAGCGGGTAACAGTACTTTGGAAGTACTTTTCTGAAAAAAATGCGGAAAAAGGCCAGGTGGAAAAAGCTGGCTGGTATGCAATGAATATTCATATCTCCGTTGCCCTGGATATGGGCAAGAAGCCGGAAAATGCAGCACATTTTAGCGAAAGTAAGTTTATGGAGATATTAAATATTGCCGAAAAAGAAGAGAAGATAGTTCTTCGGGATATTGACTCCTGTACACATTATGTACCGGCTTCTGATATCATACGTTTCGAGGCTGACAATCATCAGGTAATTGTATTTTTGAAAAACAAACAGAAACTTATAATGTCCACAACTTTGAACAGCTTAGAAACACAGGTTGGAAAAGATTTTGTCAGAGTGCACAGAAGCCACATGGTAAATGTGAAATATGTGCAACTGGTGAAAAATTATAAAGTAACGATGGTGGACGGCAGTGTTCTTCCCATACCCAAGGAAAAATATACGAATATTAAGAAAACACTGGCAAATATCGTTTTATAAGGATTGGAGGCAGTCTTGGCTGAAAAAACAACATATCAGGCATTGGAAACAAGATATGACAGTATGGAATATCGCAGACTTGGAAACAGTGGATTGAAGCTGTCTGCTGTCAGTTTGGGATTTTGGCATAATTTTGGTTCCAACGGGCAGTATGAAAACATGAAGCAAATCTGCCATACTGCGTTTGATCTGGGTATTACCTGCTTTGATCTGGCCAATAACTATGGACCGGATCCCGGTGAAGCAGAGCGAAACTTTGGAAAAATTTATGCGGAAAGTTTTATTCCATACAGAGATGAGATGATTATTTCAACGAAGGCTGGATATGAGATGTGGCAGGGACCTTATGGAAACTGGGGAAGTCGGAAGTATCTGCTGGCAAGTCTGGATCAGAGCCTGAAGCGTATGGGACTTGATTATGTGGATATTTTCTATCATCATCGTATGGATCCGGATACAGCATTGGAAGAAACTATGGGAGCATTGGATCAGGCAGTGAAAAGTGGCAAAGCATTGTATGCAGGTTTATCTAATTATGATGGTTCTACAATGAAACGTGCTGCCGGGATTTTACGAGAACTTCATTGCCCCTTTGTAATCAATCAGAATCGGTATTCTTTATTGGATAGAACAATTGAGCAGAATGGTTTGAAGAAGACCGCTACAGATATGGAAAAGGGCGTGATCGCTTTTAGTCCGCTGGCACAGGGGCTGTTGACTGACCGCTATCTTCATGGTATTCCGTCAGACAGCAGGATGAAAACAGATGGTCGGTTTTTAAAACCGGATAAACTCACTCCGCAAATGCTGGAAAAACTGGAGGCGCTTCAAAAGATCGCTGACAGAAGAGGACAGTCACTGGCACAGATGGCACTGGCCTGGGTTTTAAAGGATGATGTGGTTAGCAGTGTACTGGTAGGTGCGTCCAGACCGGAACAACTGAGGGATAATGTGAAGATGTTGGAAAACCGAAGTTTTACAGCAGAAGAATTACAGGAAATTGACGAAATTATAAACGAAGCGGCATATTAAGAAATTGTGATGCTTTGGAATGAGGAGAATCATGCAGCGGATTATTGCAGATATAAAAACAGGTGAATTAAAGCAGGCCTATCTTCTGTATGGTCCGGAGGATTATCTGAGAAAACAGTACCGAGATAAGCTAAAAGAGGCATTATCCGGCGGGGCTGGACAGATGATGGATGCGTCTATGAATTGCCATCGGTTTTCGGGCAAGGATGTAAACCAAGGGGAAATCATTGATCTGGCAGAGACAATGCCCTTCCTGGCAGAACGAAGGATTCTGATATTAGAGGATACAGGACTTTTCAAAAAGGGCGGAGAACAACTGGCTGATTATCTGAAGGCACCTGCCGAAACAGCTTTTTTTCTGTTCGTGGAAAAGGAGGTAGACAAGAGAAATCGTTTGTTTAAAGCTGTTCAGGGGCAGGGATTAACAGTAGAATTTCAGGTGCAGGATGAGAAAACATTAAAACGATGGATTCTTGCTATTTTGAAAAAGGAAAATCTACAGATCGCTGAAAATGCAATGGATCTGTTACTGGATATGACGGGAGCTGATATGGAAAATATCCGTTCCGAGCTGGAAAAGCTGATCTGTTATTGTATGGGAAAAACATCTGTTAACAAAGAGGATGTGGAAAGCGTCTGCACGAAACAGGTAAGTGGACAGATGTTTGCCATGATTGATGCTATTGTAGCGAAAAGACAGCAGGAAGCAATGCGTTTATATTATGATCTGCTTACACTAAAAGAACCACCTATGCGTATTTTATCTTTAATCGTACGACAGTTTAATCTGCTGTTGCAGGTAAAAGAGATGAAAAGCCTGGGAAATGATAATTTTTCCATGGCAAAAAAATTAGCATTGCCGGAATTTGTAGTTCGTAAATATATTGCATTATCCACAAAGATGAAGAAGAGTTATCTCAGACAGGCTTTAGCGGATTGCCTGATGGCAGATGAACGGGTAAAAACCGGTAAAATGAATGATCAGCTCAGTGTAGAACTGTTAATTATAAAATATAGTAGTATAGTGGAGGAAAAATAATGAGTAAAATTGATGAAGTCAGAAAACAGATGCAGGAAGCAATGAAAAATCATGACAAGGAAAGAAAGGATGCCTTGTCTATGCTGTTATCAGCCTTGAAGAATAAGGCAATTGATAAGAGAGAAGACTTAACAGAAGCAGAAGAATTTGAAGTAATCAAAAAAGAGTTAAAACAGACCCAGGAGACCATGGAAATGGCACCGGAAGGCAGAGATGATATCAAGGAACAGTGCAAGGCAAGAATTGCTGTGTATCAGGAGTTCGTACCAGCCGATATGACTGAAGAAGAAATCACTGCAATTGTGAAAGAAGTCCTGGCAGGCCTTGGAATAGAAGCTCCTACCGCTAAAGATAAAGGAAAGATCATGAAAGAACTGATGCCAAGGGTAAAGGGCAGGGCTGACGGCGGCGTTGTAAACAAGATCGTGGGAAGTCTTATGCAGTAAAACTGCAGTTTAGCAACTTAAAAAATAATGTTTATAATGAGACGGCAATGGTGTGGGTGTGTATCCTTCCATTGCCGTTTCCACGTATAAGAGTCTCTACATCATTCCATGAAGATACTTGTCCTTTAACGCTAACGGTCCCAATCGCCATCCTGGCTCTGAGGGACCTTTCCGGGCATCCATGCCCGGAATAGCTGGGTTACAACTGGAATGATTAGAGGCTCTAATACGTGCGCTCAGGCAATGGAAGAATACACACCCGCACCACTGCCTGTTCGTTACATTCGTTATTCTTTTCAAGTTGCCAATCTGCAGTTGGCCCGGTCTGTAGCCAAGGCTAAACTATTGCAACTATTCGTTTGCCGTAACTGGGAGCTATGCACCACTGGCACCACAAACTGCAGCTTAAAGAAAATAAATATTGCGTAAAACGAGGTTCAGCCGTGTATCGTATGCGAACAAGCACTGTAAACGCGTCTGTACTTTGTCCGCGTTTTATGCGGACTTATGTACAGCTACGCGTTTACCGTAGTGAGAACGGGCTTGTGAGCATATGATACACGGCTGAACCGTCCCTTTGCATCAATCCTTATTCCTTTAAACTACAGTTTAGTGCAAAATCTGTCCCCAATCGCTGATACCGATATAAGCTTTAGCCCATTCCATGTAAGCAGCTTCATTTGGAGTACCTAAAGCGTTGTAAACTTCCAGAGCCTTACCGGTTAATCTGGAGTCTACGCCATCACCAAGGTTAGACAGGTAGATGAACTGTGAAACATAAGGGTTACGTTGCATTGCAGCGTAAGCAGCACAGATCGCTGCAGCCTGTACGTCGGTACCCTGTGTTGCACTGAGTCCGATTTCACTCATGATAACACCACGAACCGCACCATTCTTATTCAGGTAAGCCGGCTGAGCCAGTGTATTGGTTAAGAGTGACATATTCTGGAAAGTAATCATCTTACCGCCGTTAACCTGAGCAGCCATATAACCGCCATCAGGACAACCACTCATATCCCAGAATTTAGCATAGGTAAGTGGAACCGGATATGGATGAAGAGCTACATTCCAGTTTAAATTACCACCAGTGGCAATGAGACCATTGAATTTCTCTAAGAAATCTTTGTCGTCAATATAGTTATAATATTCTGCATGTCCCGGAGCACGATTACGATCCCAGTTCTGATCCAGACAGATATAAACATTAGCGTTAGCATTTGTACTCTTGATAGCGGTATAACATACACGGAAGGCCTGAGCATATTCTCTCATGTAGGTATCCCAGTCAGTCCATGCCATGTAGTTCCAGATTCTTTCATTTACTTCATTACCAATGATAAAGTCCTGAGCACCGGAATTAGCGGCCAGAGCAACCATATCAGCAGCCAGAGAAGCAACACCGGCATCATCAGCAGCATTTAACATATACAGTTTGCTGCTTACACTTGGTACAGGATGAGAATCTGCCATTTTTGCATATGGATTTACGAGAGTTGGATTAGATCCATTATTTAAGATCTGTGCAACACTATGTACACCGGCAGTATTAACTGTACCGCCACCGGTTAAGTATACATTGGTGAAACCGGAATCATGTGTAGCCTTTGCAGCTGCGCCGGCACGTCCTTTGGTATTGGTAGCAATTGCTTCCGGATTGTTGATGTACTGTGGATTGGCGATCATAGTAGGAACGCCACCTTTATTAACTGCCAAAACAAATTTAGAGTACAATCTGGTATTGGCCTGACCACGGTTTAAAGCAAAGCTGAAAGCCGGGTTTGCACTTGCAGGGACACTGGCTACAGGAGCAGCACCTGCGGGAATTGCGTACTGATAAGTTTTTAATTCGTACAGATGAATCATACCATCATCACCAGCCGGAACTTCGGGAAGCGTAGCGGTATAAGAAATGGTGGAACCGGAAACGGTACAGCTCGCGCCAGTGGCAAAGGCAGTGTCTAATGTTTTAGCCGATACAGGAAGGCAAAAAACAGTTAGCAGAGCAGCCATACATAGAAGTGCACTAAAATGTTTTTTCATACAAAAAACCTCTCTCATTTCAAAAAATTTGTTTACTGAATATTCAGTAAACCTTATATATATTATATTGAATTCAGACAAAAGAAACAACTACAACATCTTGCAGTACCGTAACGTAAGACTACAAATACTTGAATAAAAAAAGTCTGGTGTGACCAGACTTTTGGGGGATACAGGATTAGGATTCTATTTTGAAATAATCGGGATATTTCTTAATGATCTCGGTGCTTTGATTGAAACCGCTGTAGAGATGCTTGGTAATTGTTTTACGAAGTTCATCCAGATCTTTAGTAAAGATACAGTCCAGAATTTTCTGGTGTTCTTCATAAAGTGCCTGGAGATTATCGGTTTCTCCTACTTTTAAAAAGGATCGGAAACGTTCGTAATGCTGGTTAATGGTTTGCAGGTGTTCCCAGATAGCAGCTTTTCCGGCCAGTGTATAAAGCGCGGCATGAAATTCTGTATCACTTTTCAAAAATGCTTTTCTAAGGTTTGCTTTTTCTCTTTCAGAGGTAGTGCTGTTGGTAGTAGAAAGAACCTTTTCGGTAGAAAGCATGCTCTTTTGTTTCGAGATAATGACATTTAATTTTAACCCCTGTGCTGGCGTAAAGGATAATGCCAGATCATGGAGAACCGCCTGTTCCAGAACTTCACGCATATATAATAGAGTAGAAGTCTGGTTTAAGTCGATCTGGGAAACAAAAGTTCCTATATGAGGACGAACTTCTAATAGTCCTTCTAATTCCAGCATTTTGAATGCATCTCGAACTGGAGTGCGGGAGACGTGGTAGGTCTGTGAGGTGACAATTTCACTTACCAGTTCACCGGGACGAAGTTCCAGATGAAGGATTTGATCTTTTAGGGCAGTATATACAATTTCAGAGGTGCCGGTTTGTAGTTTTTTACTCATGAGTGATTTCCTTGTTCGTGTGGATAGTATTGTCAGGTATGCTGTAATCCTATTTTCTTTGATTGCCTGCGAAACATTATATAATAGGTAACAATGTTAAATATGGAACTGAAAATCCAGGCGCTGGCATTGATTAAACAAATGGCAGAAAAGCCATAATAGTGAATGGCGGCCCAGGACATAATGCATCTGGCGATAATCTCTGTTACAGCGCTGAATAATGCAAGTGAACCATATCCCAGTGCCTGCAGGCTGAAACGGTACAGGAATAAAAGCCCGAGAAATGAAAAATAAAAACAGATTACATTCAAATACCGAATAGCCAGATTTAATACTACAGTTTCAGAGGAGTCGATGCAGAGCAGTAACAATTGTCTGTCAAAACTGTACAAAACAGCACCCACGAGAATTGCATATGCAATTTGCAAAACCAGGGCATTGCGCATGCCCTGACGGATTCTATCCATTTTACCGGCACCCATATTCTGCGCAATGAAAGTTGCCATAGTGGCACCGATGCTCTCCATGGGCAGGGTAAAAAAGCCACGGATCTTGTCTGCACCGGCAATGGCAGCAACGGCGTCTGAACCGAAATGATTGATGGCACTTTGCTGTACCAGAATACCTATGGAGGTAAGGGAATACTGCAGTCCCATGGGGATTCCGGCTATGCATAAATTTTTACAATGTCTGGAAGAAAAATGCTTGTCCTCCGGAGTTAATTTTAATATAGGAACAGCAGTCAGCAAATAAAAAAGTGATGTGATGGCTGCAATGATTTGACTGATCACAGTAGCAAGAGCAGCACCGAAAACTCCCATATGAAACTGTCTGATAAAAAGGAGATCAAGTACAATATTGATAACAGACGCTAATATGAGAAAATATAAAGGATGTCTGCTGTCACCCAGAGCTCGCAAAATACTGGCTACACTATTATAGATAAAAATAACAGGGATAGCATAAAAACAAGTTCGGATATATAAGTGAGAAAGATCAATCAGATTGTCCGGGGTATGTATCATTAATAACATGGAACGAGACAAAAGCACTGTGGATATACAGACCACGATGCCAATGGAGAGTACCAGAAGTGCAATATTATACACATATTTACGAAGTTCTTTTTCATTTCCAGCTCCAAACTGGTTGGCAACCGGGACGCCAAAACCTACAGCCGTATATTGTACAAAGCCGACGACACAAAGGTTAATAGCAAAAGTGTCTCCAACGGCAGCAAGAGCAGTGACACCCACCAGACGACCTACGATGATGGTATCAATGACAGAATACAGCTGTTGAAAGGTGGCACCTGCGATGAGCGGCAGGGTAAAGGATAATATTAACTTTAGTGGATTCCCGACAGTCATGTCAGAAGTTGCTTTTTTCATGGGTTATCTCCGGGTAAAATTCTTCTATAGAGTATATCACATTTTGAAGCTACTTGACAGTGCAAACCACTTGACAGTGGATGGATTCTCTGCTAAGTTATCAAAATATATTGAAATCTATACGTGTAGCAGATTGTGAGGAATTATGAGTTTATTATCATTATTTGTACTGGCTGTAGGGCTGTCTATGGATGCCTTTGCCGTTTCAATTTGTAAAGGACTGGCACTGAGAGAATTACGTGTAAAGCATGCGGTTATTGTAGGAGCCTGGTTTGGTGGTTTTCAGGCACTTATGCCTTTGATAGGATACTTCCTGGGATCACGTTTTATTGAATATATTACCAATGTGGATCATTGGATTGCATTCGGATTGTTAGCACTTATTGGTATCAATATGATCAGAGAGGCACGATCCTGTGAAGAAGAAAGCACAGATGCCAGCTTATCTGTGAAAAAGATGTTTATACTGGCGGTAGCTACCAGCATTGACGCATTGGCTGTAGGAATTACATTTGCTTTCTTAAAGGTAAATATTATTGCAGCTACTTTATTTATTGGTTGCGTGACTTTTATATTGTCGGCAATAGGGGTTAAGGTGGGAAATGTGTTTGGAACGAAATACAAGGCCAGAGCAGAAATTGTGGGCGGAATTATTTTGATTTTATTGGGAACTCAGATATTATTGGAGCATTTAGGGGTGCTGTGATTTGAAAACAAAAATGTAAAAGGCAGGTAAACCAGTTCTTGCAAACCGGATAAATCATGCTATAATGAAAAACAGCGAATACAAATTGTGATATCACACGATGAATTATCACAGCAGATATTTGCAATAATAGGGGAGCTCGTATTCTCGGGCTGAGAGTAAGCAGGTATGCTTAGACCCGTAACCTGATTTGGATAATGCCAACGTAGGGAGATAGAGTACTGAGCTTATGCAGCGACTATGTTTCCGAACATGGTCGCTTTTTTGTATGTTAAGACTCAGAAAATATGAAAAACGGTATGGCAAATAAAGCGCACAAGCAGTGCAGAAAGAAGGAAATTATGTTTCAGAAATGTCTTGAGAATGTGCAGAGTACAACACCGTTGGTACACAACATTACCAATTATGTCACGGTAAATGATGTGGCAAATGCAATTTTAGCCTGTGGAGGCAGCCCGATTATGTCAGATGAGGCAGAAGATGTGGAGGATATCACATCAATTTGCGGTGGGCTGAATATTAATATAGGAACGTTAAATCATAACACCATTCCGTCCATGTTCTTAGCCGGTAAAAAAGCAAATGAACTGGGGCATATCGTTTTGCTTGATCCGGTTGGAGCAGGTGCCAGTGCTCTTCGTACCAAAACTGCAGTGGATCTGATGGAAAAGGTGAAACTGGATGTGATTCGCGGAAATATTTCCGAGATCAAAACACTGGCAATAGGAAGCGGCAGCACCAGAGGTGTAGATGCTGATGTGGCTGATTCTGTAACAGAAGATAATCTGGATGAGGCAGTAGCTTTTGTAAAAGCTTTTGCTGCAAAAACAGGCAGCATCATTGCCATAACAGGAGCGATTGATCTGGTAGCAGATGCAGACAGATGCTTTGTGATCCGAAACGGACGTCCGGAAATGGGCAGGATCACCGGAACCGGTTGTCAGCTTTCCGGGATTATGACAGCATATCTGGTTGCAAACCCGGATCAAAAACCGGAGGCAGCTGCAGCAGCGGTTTGTCTCATGGGGTACTCCGGAGAAATCGGCTGGCAGTATAAGAAGCCGGAAGAAGGAAATTCCAGCTACAGAAATCATATTATCGATGCTATTTATAACATGTCCGGCGAACTGCTGGAAAAGGGAGCAAAATATGAAATTCGATAAAAAAAGCCTGCTCTTATATGCAGTAACAGATCGTCACTGGTTAAAAAATGAAACATTATATGACCAGGTGGAAAAAGCATTACAGGGCGGGACTACTTTTGTACAGCTTCGGGAAAAAAATCTGGATGAGGGAACTTTTCTTGATGAAGCAAAAGAAATTAAAAAGTTATGTAAACAATATAAGGTACCTTTTGTAATTAATGATAATGTAAAAATTGCCATGGAAATGGATGCAGACGGGGTTCATGTGGGGCAAAGTGATATGGAAGCCGGAGATGTACGTGCACTGATCGGCCCGGATAAGATACTGGGTGTATCGGCTCAGACCGTGGAACAGGCTGTTCTGGCGGAAAAAAGAGGCGCTGATTATCTTGGCGTAGGTGCAGTATTTCCAACAGGATCAAAGGACGATGCAGATGATGTGAGCAGGGAAACATTGCAGGCAATCTGCAAGGCGGTGAGCATTCCGGTTATTGCTATTGGCGGTATCACCGGAGATAACGTGAAAAAGTTATCGAGCACAGGAATCTGCGGTATCGCTGTGATCAGCGCTATTTTCGGACAGTCGGATATTTTGACGGCAACCAGAGAATTAAAGAAAAGCACAATAGAGATGGTGGAAGCATAATGGAACGTAAAGGTATCATTCTGGATGTGGACGGCACACTCTTGGATTCCATGAAGTTCTGGGATCATGCAGGGGAGCACTACCTGGAAGGAAAAGGCAGGACGCCGGAGGCAAATCTGGAGCAGAAAATGTTTACCATGACCATGGAAGAAGGCGCTTCTTATTTAAAGAAAGCATATGGACTGGAGGATTCCATAACAGAGATTGTGGAAGGTATTAACAGGACTATTTTTCTATATTATGAAAAAGAAGTGCAACTGAAAAATGGAGTGCCGGATTTTCTGGAAAATTGTAAAAAAAGGGGAATACCGATGTGCGTGGCAACCTCTACGGACAGAGCATGTATTGAAGCAGCTTTTAACAGACTGGGGCTGATATCTTATGTAGCAAAGATTTTCACCTGCTCAGAAATAGGCATAGGAAAAGACAGACCGAATATTTATCTGCAGGCGGCGGAATTTATGGGAACTACCCCGGAGAACACTTATGTATTTGAAGATGCTTATCATGCAGCGAAAACGGCGTATGAGGCAGGATTTCAAGTAGTAGGGGTAGCGGATGAAGCAAGTGCTTCTTACCAGAGGGATATTCATGAAGTTTGTCAATATTATGTAAACACACTAACGGAAGCGGGTATGTACATCTGATTCAGGCAAAGCAAATTTATATTTAGAAACGGGCTGGAGATAATTTGATTTTCTGAAAGGTATTTTGAAAATTACATACAGTAATCAGCGGTACACCGGGGGCACCACATTGTATCGCTTTATAAAAATAATGCAGGAAATGTGATGAACATTTCAGAATGGAGAAAACTATGAAAACAGCATTAACAATCGCCGGAAGTGATTCCAGCGGAGGCGCCGGCATCCAGGCAGATATTAAGACAATGACCGCTAATGGCGTATATGCCATGAGTGCGATCACTGCGCTTACTGCACAGAATACAACCGGCGTAACAGGTATTTTTGAAGTGCTACCAGAATTTCTGGCGGAGCAGATGGAGAATATTTTCACGGATATTTACCCGGATGCAGTAAAGATCGGAATGGTTTCTTCTGATGGTCTGATAAAGGCTATTGCAGAGGAATTACAAAAATTTCATGCAAAGAATATCGTGGTAGATCCGGTTATGGTGGCAACAAGCGGAGCTAAATTAATTAGCGACGATGCCATATTGACCTTAAAAGAAGAATTGCTTCCGCTGGCAACGGTTCTGACACCGAATATTCCGGAAACGGAAGTGCTGTCCGGGATGCAGGTAGTTTCTTCAGAAGATATGATCAAGGCAGCTGAGAAGATCAGTGAAAACTATCATTGCGCTGTTTTGTGTAAGGGAGGACATCAGTTAAACGATGCCAATGACCTGTTATTTAGAAATGGGGAATATCGGTGGTTTGAAGGAAAACGCATTAACAATCCTAATACCCACGGAACCGGCTGTACTCTGTCCAGTGCTATTGCCTCTAATCTGGCAAAGGGGTATGATCTGGATACTTCTGTAGAAAAAGCAAAAAATTACATATCCGGAGCACTTGCAGCCATGCTGGATCTGGGAAAGGGAAGCGGTCCTATGAATCATGCATTTGCAATTCAGGGGGAGTTTTAGGTGACGGATATGGAAAATACAAAAAAGACTTCTTTATTTAACAATGGGCTTATCTGGTTTGGCGCCGGACTTTCCATTGCAGAGATTCTGACGGGAACATATTTTGCTCCACTTGGCCTGGCAAAAGGTTTACTGGCTATTGCAATTGGCCATGTGATTGGATGTGTTTTACTTTTCATGGCAGGAATAATCGGTGGTAAAACTGAAAAAAGTGCCATGGAAACAGTAAAATTCAGCTTTGGACAAAAAGGCAGCATTCTATTTGCTGCACTAAATGTGTTACAGCTGGTGGGTTGGACTGCCATAATGATCTATGACGGGGCAGCTGCGGCAGGAGGAATCGTCCCGGCAGGTGCATGGGTTTGGTGTCTGGTAATTGGAGGCTTGATAATTTTATGGATTTTAATAGGGATTACTAATCTTGGGAAGATCAATACAGTTGCCATGACTGCTTTATTTTTATTATCACTGGTATTGTGCAAGGTAATCTTTATAGATAGTCAGAGTGCAGGCGTAATGGTCGGCGAGGCAGGCAATGCACTGAATGCTGCGACATCGGATATTTCTAATGTAATGAGCTTTGGTGCAGCGGTGGAGTTAGCAGTTGCCATGCCTCTTTCCTGGCTGCCACTGATCAGTGATTATACCAGAGAAGCAAAAGAACCTGTGAAAGCGACGGCAGTAAGTACTGTTGTGTATGGATTGGTCAGCTCCTGGATGTATATTATAGGTATGGGGGCTGCTATTTACACCGGTGAATCAGACATTGCTCTGATCATGGTAAAGGCAGGACTTGGTGTTGTTGGACTTTTAATTATTGTATTTTCTACGGTAACAACCACTTTTCTGGATGCCTGGTCGGCAGGTATTTCATCCGAGACCATATGGGCTAAGGTAAATGGCAAATGGGCAGCAGTTGTGGTTACTGTAATTGGTACAATTGCAGCAATTGTATATCCAATGGATGATATTACCAATTTTCTGTATTTGATCGGTTCTGTTTTTGCACCAATGATTGCGGTACAGATCGCTGATTATTTTATCTTGAAGAAAAATACGGAAAAGAGAGGTATCAATGGAAGAAATCTTATCATATGGCTGGTGGGATTTGTGCTGTACCGGTATCTGATGACTGTGGATATTGTGGTGGGAAATACGCTGCCTGATATGATACTTACGATAATCATATGTGTTGTGGCAGATCGTATACTGTCTGAATCGAAAAATTAATAAAAGCTGCTTCGTTTAGCGGATACCCGGTGTGGCGTAATCCTATCCATGCCGGTTGAACTGGACGAAGTGGCTTTTTTTTATGTGAGAATGTGTTAAAATAGAAAAACAACAGGTATGAGACAGAAATCTGTTGTGTAAAATGGAAACAGGGAGGAAACATATAAAGTGCAAACTAATAAAATGCAAATAACGGAAACAATATATTATGCCGGTGTAAATGACACAACGATTGATCTTTTTGAAGGACAGTATAGGGTGCCGGCGGGTATTTCTTACAATTCTTATGTTATTATGGATGAGAAAATTGCTGTTATGGATACAGCAGACCAGCGGAAAACCACTGAGTGGATGGAAAATTTAAATGAAATTCTGGGGGACAGAACACCGGATTATCTGATTGTTTCGCATATGGAGCCGGATCATTCCGCAGGAGTTGCACTTTTGGCAGCAGCTTATCCGGGGATGAAGCTGGTGGGAAATGCCAAGACTTTTCAAATGATTTCACAATTCTTTGGCACTGATTACAGTGACAGGGCAGTAATTGTTGCAGAGGGAGAAAAGCTTTCTCTTGGAAAGCATATCCTTTCTTTTTATATGGCACCAATGGTGCATTGGCCGGAAGTAATGGTAACTTATGAAGAAACAGAGAAAATACTGTTTTCAGCAGACGGTTTTGGAAAATTCGGCGCGCTGGATGAAGAAGATCCATGGTCTATTGCAAATCCGGAAACAGAATGGGATCCGGAAGCTAGAAGATATTACCTGAATATCGTAGGAAAATATGGTATGCAGGTACAAGCGCTTTTGAAAAAAGCGGCAGGATTGGAAATCATAAAGATTTGTCCGTTACATGGACCGATTTTACAGGAAAACCTGCAGCATTATCTGGAAAAATATAATGCCTGGAGCAGTTATGAACCGGAGCAGAAAGGTGTTTTGGTGGCATATGCTTCTATTTATGGGAATACAAAAAAGGCAGCTGAAGAGGTTGCAGAGCAGTTAAAGGCAGCCGGAACAGAATGTGTGGAGATCAGGGATCTGGCAAGAAGTGATATGGCAGAGGTACTGGGACAGGCATTCAGGCTGGACCGAATGGTACTGGCAGCGCCGACTTATGATGGCGGCATCTATCCTGTTATGGAGGAATTTTTAACCCACTTGAAAAGCAAAAGCTATCAGAAAAGAGCTGTGGCATTGGTTGAAAATGGAACCTGGGCACCTATGACCGGTAGATTAATGCGGGCGAAGCTGGAGGAAATGAAGAATATAACAGTATGTGAACAGGTAGTTTCCATTCGTTCGGCAATGACAGCCACAAATAAGCAGGAAATTGGAAAATGTATAGAGTGGTTACAGCAGAATATATTGTAATGATACGATAAAATACAAAGAAATGAGGATATAAATATGGTTCTTGCTATTGGCCTTCTGGTTCCTTTTCTGGGGACGACTCTGGGAGCCGCATGTGTATATTTGTTAAAAAATGAGATGCCGGATCTGGTACAAAAAATATTGCTGGGATTTGCTTCCGGTGTCATGGTGGCAGCAAGTGTATGGTCACTTTTGATCCCGGCCATGGAGCAGTCAGCAGCCATGGGACGATTTGCTTTTGTACCGGCAGCAGTTGGATTTCTGGCAGGTATCGCTTTTTTGTTGATTGTAGACCAGATTTTACCTCATTTACATGTAAATGAAGAAAAACCGGAAGGTATGCCATCTAAGTTACAGAAAAGCACCATGCTGGTATTGGCAGTAACACTTCACAATATTCCGGAAGGAATGGCAGTTGGCATCACTTTTGCAGGACTTATCACAAACCAGGCAGGTATTACCTTTTCAGGAGCACTTGCACTGGCAATCGGTATTGCCATCCAGAACCTTCCGGAGGGCGCTGTGGTATCCCTTCCTTTGAAAAACGAGTGTAAGAGTAAACATAAGGCCTTTCTTATGGGAACAGCTTCCGGAATCGTGGAACCTATCGCCGGTATGATCACGATATTACTGACCGGGCTGATCTCGTCCATGCTGTCTTACCTGCTGGCATTTGCAGCAGGTGCCATGATCTATGTTGTGGTGGAAGAATTGATCCCGGAGGCTTCGGAAGGAAAACATTCCAATATCGCCACCATCGGTTTTGCAGTTGGATTTGTGCTGATGATGATACTGGATGTGGCACTGCAGTAAATAGCCGGCATTACAATAAATAGAAAAGTAATATGAATAATAAAAAGTATAAAAGGGGGCTACCGATAAATGACCGAAAAGAAACTGATTTCATGGAATGTAAATGGATTAAGAGCCTGCATGGATAAAGGTTTTGCAGATTTTTTTAAGAAAGCTGATGCAGATATTTTCTGTCTGCAGGAAACGAAGCTACAGGCAGGACAGATTGATTTTGCCCCGGAAGAGTATCATTGCTATTGGAATTATGCAGAGAAGAAAGGCTATTCGGGAACAGCCATTTTCACCAAGGAAGAGCCTCTTGCTGTGACCTATGGTATGGGAATCGAGGAACATGATAAAGAAGGACGTGTTATTACCCTGGAATATCCGGACTATTATATGATTACGGTATATACACCAAACTCTAAAAGAGAACTGGAAAGACTTTCTTATAGAATGGAGTGGGAAGATGTATTTTCAGACTATATGAATGGTTTGAGAAAGAACAAGCCTGTAGTAGTTTGCGGGGACCTTAACGTTGCCCACGCTGAAATCGATTTGAAAAATCCTAAGACTAATCATAAAAATGCAGGCTTTACGGATGAAGAAAGAGCTAAAATGACAGCACTCTTACAGACCGGATTCATCGATACCTTCCGTTATTTCCATCCGGATCAGGAAGGCATCTATTCATGGTGGTCCTATATGTTCCATGCCAGAGAGAAAAATGCAGGGTGGAGAATTGACTATTTCCTGGCATCAGAAGAACTGAAAGAGCAGCTGGTTGCAGCGTCTATTCATACGGAGGTAATGGGGGCGGATCATTGTCCGGTGGAATTGCAGATTAAACTGTAGTTTAAAGGAATAAAGATTGATGTAAGGGACGGTTCAGCCGTGTATCATATGCTCACAAGCCCGTTCTCACTACGGTAAACACGTAGCTGTACATAAGTTCGCACAAGACGCGAACTA
>JAQUUX010000128.1 GCA_028693705.1 Lachnospiraceae bacterium
ATATGGAAATTCCATATCCTCCTTCGCATAATGGAACGACACGCATAAAATGTGCTTCTGCTGATTACCCTTTATTTTTAATTTAACATATACTAGCTTATTATTAATATCCTTACCAAATACAAATCAACGTTTAATAAAAACAGCTTTACCGTACCACGCTGCCAACACCAATCCCAATAAAGAAATCAGGATACCTTCCGCCAAACCTCTGGGAATATACTCCATACGTATGGTGTGCTCTCCAGTCGGAATCTGGATCATAGTAAAGTTACTCAGCGCACTTATGGAGTCCACCTTTTCATGGTCTATTGTGATCAACCAGGACTTGGACTCTTCCGGAATAGTCAGCATGTAATACTGTGGGTCTGTTTCTTCGTTTTGTGTCTGAATCAAAATATTGGCATCATTTATCATCTGAATATCCGCTACTCTTACAGTGTTGCATACCAGCTTACCCACACACTGCTCCAGCAATTCCGGATCAAAAGCATACACCTTGATTTCTTCCCAAGAAACAGTTTTCGTATTGGTCAGCTCCAGCTGTAAACTGGTCTCCTGTTGAAATCCTGCCAGATTCAGAACATGATTGTCATTATCCACTTCGCCGAAGTCCTTTCCATTGACACTGACCCTCACATCCTCTGTTGTGGGAATGTAGAGATAATAGTAAGTGTCTGTAGGTTTTTCCAGTAAGATCGTGCCTCTGTCCTGTCCGGGATTCATGGTGATACCGGTGGATACCTCTTCGTATAAAGTGACCTGTTCATCTCCGGTCATTGCCTTCCATACATTATTTTGCAGCACTATACTGTTACGTTCCAATGTATCCACCTCCGTAACTTTCGGACTTACAAAGAAACCAAGAGGAAGCGCATTAGGATTCCGATAAAGATTGTAAGCATCATTTTCAGCAATTCTCTCATAAAAGTCCGGAACGGCACGCTCCTTTGGGATGGCAATGTGCTTAATCCCCAGTAATGCATTCAGACTTTCTGTTGTATTTTCTTGTTTATAGCTTAACCAGGAACCATTAGAACTCAGTCCCATCCGGCACATATATTCCCTGAACTCCAGGCTCTCGCAGCTGGTATAGGATGAAGTGGATTGATAATTATACATCCATGCGGCGTTCAGCGTATCTGTTCCCTGCATGGCAACTCTTGAAAAGACATTATCCTGATCCAGTTTAATCGCAGCCACCATTTCCCCATTCTCTGCCTGCGTCTGCATATATTTATCCAATGGTGCAAATGTAAATCGACTGTATTCTGTAATGGCATTGAAACTGTATTCGATACAGACGAGCACTGCCAGCACTGCCATGACCAGCTTCATGCCAGAAGCTCCAGCAGATCCAATATGGCCCGCTTTTTCACTACGTTCCATTACAGATGCGAAGAACAATGCCCCAATATGAATGACACAGAATATAAAGATAAAGGAAAATCTGGTCTGATAGCCAGCCGGATAAGCCGCCCCATGCCAGATCTGATACGGACCGTTGAATACCATGGAACCCAATAAAATCACCAACAATATAGCCTGTCCCAGCTTTTCTTTCCATTTTGCTTTTGAGAAGAAATAGCAAACACAACACACTGCCGCCAGTAATCCACTATATACCAGTGGCATTGCCTCCGAACCAATCTGATCAATGGTAAAAGTCCCCGGTAATAAGCGGTAAGGAAGCTTCCACATTGGAAATCTTACATAAAACTCAAACAAATGCTGAAATCCCACATAATTTAATTTGCTGCTTCTAAGGGCAAACAAGGTAGGCAGTAAAACCACTGCCGATAACATACCTGCCAGCACAGATCCCACAATATACTGCCTCCAGATCCTCCAATTTGCTTTTGCATGATCCGTTTGCAACAAAATCCGGTATATCATAAAATAAAGAACAGAGAAAATACAAAACATAAAGCCAATATAATAATTGGTAATGATGGCAGCTGTCAGGGTTATCATATACAGCCAGCACATGGAATCTGCCTTGATCTTCTCAATGCCTGCCACCATAAGCGGAAGTAGGATCACGCCATCCAGCCACATATGCTGGAACTGGTAACTAAGCACATAACCGGATAAGGCATATGCAGTCGAAAATAGAAGTGTCCATGTAGCTGTGTTTCGTCTCTGTAAAAACCAGTCCATGGCAGCACCTGCCAGACCGATTTTAACAGTGGACAGGATAAAAATAGCCAGAGGCATATCCTTTGCTTCAAAGAAATAAAAAATCAAATTAAAAGGGCTGGTCAAATAATAGGTGAGAATATCCACCATATTTCCGCCGATCGCTTTACTGAAGGTGTATAACCCGCTGGCATCCCCGTGCAAAATGTCATGTAAATAGGCATAGAAATCCACATACTGGGACTGCAGATCACCATTTAACAAAGTCGCATTCCCAAAAGGATAAATCCCATTCCAGGCATATGCCACCATGAGGATCAACACCGGTATACTAAAAGCAAGTATATATTGTAAGCCATGGTTTCTTTTTACGTTATCAGTTTGCTTCATCAACTCTTTCTCCTGCACACTTCACTTGCATTATCTCTTTAATAAAATACGAAGATATGGCGTTGCCGAATGGTAAACCGCATTCAACACACCGTAATTTTTATATATAAAATAAAACCAATCTTTGAAAGGAAGACCTTTGGGTGATTCCTTTCGCTTCACTCTGTCCCACCGTGGGATTTTTGGATCCCGCCAGCTGCCGTCCACATCATTGTCCCTGCAAACACCTACAAAATCTTCTGAATTTATAATAGGAATCCCAATTCTCCTGATATGCATACCATAATCATAATCGCTCATACTGTGAACATAATGGGGATCCACGTTTCCGATCTGCTGCAAAAGATCCCTCGCAATCAGTACGCAGTTGCCATTGAAAGTATCGCACTCTCTGATCTCTGCCGACGGTTCTATTAAGGAAAACTTCGCCCTGTGCTTAGACAAACATTTCACGCCACCATAGCTCATGACATCATTTCCGTCCTGGGTTGCCCCTACTACGACACATCCAGGATTTGATTGCTGCCTGGCGATCAGCCTTTCCAATGCATGATCCGTAAAGACTACATCATCATTGACCAACATACAGTAGTCGTACTCCTCCTGACTATTCAGTACATATTCCAGGCCCTGATGCATACCGCCGTTCCAGAACAGGTTGCCAGTTCCACGAATCACCTCAATGTCCAGCTGTATGTCCCGTTTCATTTCAAAAAGAGCTTCTGCTGTTCCATCTGTACTGGCGTCATCCACCACCACAAATGAAAAATGAATGGCAGGGTTCCCCTCTGCCATTGTTTTGATACATTTTGTTGTATATTCTTTCCGGTTAAAGCATGTCATTACGACAAAAACTTCGCTGGTATTCATTCCAATATCCTCTGTTATCCACGTTTTTACTATTTGTAAAGTATACCACAAAATGTATGTCCGCAAAATGTATAATTGTAAAATCAGAGACAGTACCTTATAATAACGTTATTCAAGGTTTTCTATGAATTTATCATTATATTTATATATTCAATTGGAGGCATTATGCAATCACCTGTAGAAATTATTTCTTCGTTTTATCATAAAATTAATCGTAAATTATTACTTTGCTTTTCAACTGCTACTATTGGTGGGTTTTTGACTCATTTTTATATGCTGGTGAATAAATTACCCAACTGGGATGATATTAATAACTTCGGCGGGCCGGGCGTATCCAGTCTGTATGGTCGATGGTTCCTGGATGTTCTGCATCCTTTGAGCGGCACCTGGAGTAACCCCTGGCTGAATGGAAGTGTTGCCATTATATTGCTGGCATTTGTGTGCTGTATTCTCTATATGATCCTGGAATTAAAGACATCTGCTTCTGCCATTATATTACCGGCTATCATGATGACCTTTCCCAGTGTTGCCAGCACTATGTGCTTCATGTTCACCGTGGATCTCTATGCATGTGGATTGATCTTCGCCTGTCTGGGTGTGTATGTTCTGCGCAAATATAAATATGGCTGTGTCCTTTCCTTCATCCTGTTTCTGTTATGCCTTGGAACGTACCAATGTTATATTTGTTTTTCCATTGCATTGCTGGTATTTGGACTGATCATGGATCTCCTAAATGGAAAAGATGTAAAATCCGTTTTTCTGTCAGGTATCAAATCAGCTGCCACCTTATTGGTTACGATTATCGTATATCTGCCTATGAGTCGTGCTATTAATCCCAACATGACCCAAGAGGCTCAGAATGGTATCGGTAACATGGCTTCCAATATGACACCGGCTGTTCTGATCAAACAGGCTCTTCGCACTTTTAAAAGAATGTTTGAATACTTTATCAGCAAACCATACAGCTATGTAAGTGAAACTGTTCATGTGGTAAATATCCTGATCTGTATTATGATCGCCGGATTATTCCTATGGTTATTTATCCGAAAAGGGATGCACCGGAATCTGCAGACTGCATTTTTATATGTATTATGCCTTTTCCTGTTGCCTGTTTCATTAGCTTTCTTCTATGTGATGTCACCTGAGGCAAATTATTCTACACTGATGTACTATCAGTATGCACTTGTATATCTGTTCCTGTTGGTACTGCTGGAGAAGTTTGCTGCAGAATGCTCTGCAAATACTA
>JAQUUX010000053.1 GCA_028693705.1 Lachnospiraceae bacterium
ATTCTTAGTATCTTTATGATCAATGCAACCTGCATCTGCTATTTTCACAATGGCTTGCAATCTTTCTTTGATATATAAATCACTCATACAAATTCTCCATTCTCAACTAAAGGTTAGTTTAACTTGCAAAATCCAATTCCGATAATGTGATTATCCATACTGGAAATGCTCCGTGTTCTAATTTGTCTGTAAATCCATAACAGCCACCTTTAAAATCCGAACTCATTTGCTCTGTTGCATGAATAAAATACTTAACATATCCATCTGATACATTCTCAATCGTTGCTACTAAGTCCTTATATTCGTATTCCTTATTAAAGTATACAGCAGCCTCTTCCTTTGTAAATTTCTTTGCATGGAATACCAGTTGGTCAAACGAACCTGCGTCATAACCAAATTCCATAACATCAAATTTTGCCATTTTTTACCTCCTTAAACTCTATTTTATTTTTGTTAATCGCTGTAACCGTCATAAAATCCTTCCTCCAGATCTTCCTCCTGATTCATGTAATGGATACAGGCGTTCTCAAAACATATTTCTCTTGGATTGTCTCGCTCGCACATTGTATAAACACAGTCTGTATTTTCACAGCTTAGACACTGACATTCATTACAATCCATATACACTGCCTCCTTTTCTACCATCCAATAATGCAGTACCCACTCATAAGCCCATATTCCGGTACATTTCTCAGTACATACTTCACGTATCTTGTAGCTACATTTCCGGTATACTCAAATCCGTTCCATTCTTTTAATTCAAGCAGATCTCCTGGTTGAATGTTATCTTCATCTTTTCGCAGTTCAAAATTCTTGCTTCCCTCATTTACACTCTGGAAGTAGGATGACAATATCTTTTTACTGATACGTTTCGCGCCAAACTGCGTCAGCAACCTGTTCAGATCATAGAACTTCATAGGATCCAGCCCTGTTTGCATTTTAATCTTATCCAGGTGATACTGTATGTTCCCCCTCTGATAGTTTAATTCCCTGGCTACCTCTGACACACACATATCATTTTTTGCCATGCTCTTTATTATTGCTTTGTCCGTATCGGTCATATCAGCCCTCCAATATAAAATGCTTTCCTACGGCTGCTGCCGTGATCCTTTCCCCAGGTGCCGTTTTGATCCGGCATCCTGGTCTAAATAGGTGGCTTAATGGTTTCCCGTGATATAAATCCCATGAGCCGGTTTCTTTTGGCATTTCTGCCAGGTGTTTCAACCTTTTTGTTTTGCATCCACATACAAATCTGCATTTAAAATAGATCTCTTGATACCATTTTTGTTTTTGCAAAGTACAAAATGCGGATATTGTCTGATTACCCTGTATTTGACAGGCTTTTTTTCTCCTTTGACGTGGTCCTCATCCTGCAGAAAGTTCTCCATGATGATAATTTCATCCCCTGGTTTATAATGCATAACCAAACTCATGACTGCACCTGCCTGTCCCGGATATAATAGTCTGTATTTCCGTCATGCTTGCTTTCCCGTTCTTTAATATCGATATTTTCTTTGGTGGCTGTTTTTTCATCTCCTGACATATACATCGCTACCCTTATGACTGCTGCCATATCAGTCAATGTACTGCTGTTATGTATTCTGATCACACTCATTGATATAAAAACCCCTTCCATTTGCTGTAATACAGATCTTCCTCATCCCATCCGGAATACTGCTCCTTTAAGTAATTACGCATGATTTCCAGCATTTCCGATCTTAGACCTCTGTTTCCGTTATCCAGTAATCCATGATGATACCGGCATCCCAGGACACCATTTTGCTCTACACCCAGCCCACCGGCTGATTTATTGATGTAATGCATGATGTCTTTAATCTCTAACTGCATGGGATCCGTGCAGTGCATATGGTACTGTAGTCTGCAAAACAGGCATTCCGCTCCATCTCTCTTATATACCCGCAATCGTGTTGCCTCATTAAACTGCAGGTGTGCATTATGACTATTCTTTTTCCGTGCCATTTGTCTGTCCTTCATTCCATGTGATCAATCTTTCTATGACCGACTCCAGATTTGTCAAACAGTCCTGCGCATTCAGTAAATCCGCCATTTTCGGCATTTCTCCTGCCGGCATAAATAAGCCATACAGGTCTCTTGTCAGATCATGTGCTGTCTTTAACAGCTTTTGATCCTCCTGGATCACTACTTCTACCTCTGCTGCCTGATTTTCTGGTTCTACTTCCCGTTCATTTTCCTGTTCTGATCCTTCTGTGGTATCGATATCCTGGTCTGTCCCGGTTTCAATATTATTTTCCGGTTCTGCAGGCACTGTAATACCTGGTTCATCTTCTCTTTTTTCTTCTGGCTCCGGCTCTTCTGGTTTGACATCCGGTTTTTCCTCTGTTTCTGTTGGTTTTTCTTCTGTTTTAGCTTTAATTACCTTTGACGGTTTCTTATTTTCCGGCTTTTTTGTGATATTCTGTTGCACCGGTGCAACTTTCGGTTTTTCCGGTTCCGGATATGGCTCCTCATAGAGTAATTCCCACGATTTTTTAGCATTTAAACCATCTCCACAGAGTGCCACAATGGCACTGTAAATATCATCCCATGGTACTTTTTTCTTTGCCCCGGTTTCATCCCGCAAATCAATAATTGCAGGCTCTGTCTCTGGTCCCTTAACTGACAGGACACGTCTTCCGACTCCCTGCAGTCTGACACTATAAATGGATTCTCCAGCCGGTGCCATAATCTCAGCCAGCTTACTGATTACGTGAGCGGTACCGGTATTGATCGGTGTTGTCATGACGCACTCAAACAGCTGTACATACAGTTCCGGATGGTCTTTTCCCAGCTGATGCATGATTTTATCAATCATCCGGTCAATCCGATCCTGCTGCCGGTTCGTACCTTCCAATGCTACTTCCAGTGGTGTGAGTGCCTTTTCTGCATCTACTTCCTCTTTGATGGTCTGGATCTCTCTTTTACTAAAATCCGGAGAAAGCTCCTCGTTCAAAGAATCCGGAAGCTGTAGCATGATTGCCAGCTTGGCATATCCAAATCCCTGGTACTGGTCTTTCAAGCGGTCAGAATAACCGTCCTCTGAAAACTTATCATTTATATTTATCCACTTGGATACCACCGTTTTATCAATCCCATATTCTGCCTGGGCAAACTCCACGACGTTCTGATACGGGGAGTCCTTTAAAACATCCGTATCCCTTGCCAGCTTCAGTAAATATCCTATTTTCACAAAACCTTCAGCTGTCTTCTGCAGCTCTGCATCCAGTTCTTTTTTATAGGCCTGGTAATTACCATATTGTTTTAATTCTTCCATCTCTTCCTCCTACATGGCTGCTGCCATATTTTATTTATCTTCTTCTAAATCTGCTGCCAGGAAATCTGCTTCCAATACATCAGCCAGTAGCTTACCTGCCAGTTTTCCGTGCCATACTTTTTTTCCCTCTTCGCGTAACTTTGCATATTCTTCTTTTCTTGCCTGATCTGCCTTGATTCCCAGTTCCTTTTCCTCTGCCGTCATCCGTTTTATAAAAATCTGCTGCCATTTTTTTAAAAACTTGATTGCCTCATCCAGATCAGCCTCCTGGTTATCTCCCGTGGTACGCTTCTGCCGGATATTTCCGGAAGCTTCAACTTCCAGGGTGTACCATGGTGTATCCGGTGCTTTTGCCCTACGCAGGAAAAATATGTATGCCTCGTGCTTTTGTATTCTGTCATAGTAAAAATCACAATTATGTACGCAGTGTGTGAGTATTCTTCCCTCTCTGACAATATCCAGTATGTCTTTTGGTGCCCGAACCAGATAATCTTTATCAGAATAGTTAAATTTCTCCAGATCCGGTAAAAAACCATTTACCTTTTTCCACTTCTTTTCCAGCGCTTTTGCTTCTTTTTTCATTTCTCCATGCATTGACAGATCTACCATTTCCGTGTGTGCAGCTTTTAAATTCTTTGGCTTCCAGATCTTTTTTATTTTTGTGTTAAATTTCAGCTGTTCTGCCATTGCCAGATAATCTCTCCAGGTACTGTTAACCTGGTATAAATTATCCCCGGACAAAGCAGACTGTTTTTTCATATAATTCCATATCATGACCACATTTATCGGTGGATCCAAATACCCAAAATCGTTTAACCCTTTCAACCCAGCGTTTGCCAGGTCATCAATCATTTGATCCGGCCATGTTGTATTTACCAGTTTTTCTGTCTGCAACCACATCAGATGTTTGATCCTGCCATTCATGGCTTTTAGCCTTTTTAACCTTGCATTATCAATTTTCAGTATCTTGTCCAATTCTGTTTCTTTTTTATTTACATAATCATACGGATTGTATACGCCCATTAGATCCTGTGCCAGATTAAACATTTTGATTTTTGCCAGTTTTTCTATTGCCGGATTGCATTTTTCAACAGCCAGATAGCTTGTTACTGATGTTGGTAATATTTCCCACATCCATACACTTGAGTTTTTCAATTTTCCTTTTTTTAGCGTAGTCATGTTTTTTCGGTATAGCTTTATTGATCGTTGTGTATAATACGTTACTTTTTCCGGAACATAGCCTTTTTCCTGACACCAGCGTGTGATTTTATTTTTGTACAGGGTATAATCATATTTTTTTACTCTGCCATCATCCATTAGCATGATTCTTGTATCTTCATTCAGGTCAATAACCGGGTTTTCATATCCATAATTCTGTTTATAGTAATGTCTTTCACCAAATGTGCGGATCACAATTCCATCTTTTATTTTTTGAATTATTTCTCCGTGATAGTATAATGTCTTGATTGGATTCAATCTGGTGTCTGCTTTATAAGTTGCCCTTCTGCCACACACCGGACATTTGCTTACCCTATTATGGTGTGGTACGTCTCTGATCGGCACCATTTTCTGGCAATGTGAACAATACGCCTCCTTGGCTCCGCCTCTCTGGTAGTGGTAAAAAATGAAATATTCTGACACCACCTCTTTTGTCATCCACTTTTTGAAAGCTTCCGGTATCTCCGGTATCAGTTCCATATCCTGATCCCATGGTCTTTGTTCAGCTATTTCTTTACGTTCGATTTCACTTTTTCTGGCTTTGTCTTGCCATTCTTCTATTGCCTGCCACTCTTTGTGCTCTGTATTCAGGTATTTCTGTAATATTCTGGCTCCGCTCTCAATTGCACATTCTTTCTTTTTTTCTTTGTACCAGTACCAGGTATAAAAATTGTAATATGTTCCTATTTTTCCAAGATTCATTGCCTTGGCGGTAGACCATTTTTTTTCCTGTCCCTTTGGAGCTATAAGATTAACCCACTTTCCTTCTTTTTTATCTATGTAAATTACATAAAGTGGCTCTTTTATTCCTTCAAGCAAATCATCCCGGTAGAAAACGCATATAACCAGTATTCCATTCTGTACGTGGCATTTTGCAGTAATTTTTATATCTTCATTTTCTGTGGCCTTTCGTATCATTTTGGGTGTGGCATAAAGCAAATCTAATTTTTTCAATTTTTCCTTTTGCATACTTTTCCACCTCTAATACAGTAATAGGTATTTGCCTGGTATTCTTCCCCGTCCACCAAAATAGGTTCAATTGTTGCAATATCCCTGCTGCTTTTTTCTTCTTTTATTAAAAACAGGTATGCTCCCACCACGCCTGCTGCCGCAGGGTGTTTTCCACGAACGATAATAAAATTACCTTTGTTGTCGCATCTTCCTTTTTCTGATACCACATATTTGCTTTCGTTTTCCCTATTCGGATATTTCTGCATATACATACACCCATGCACTGCAATTTCTATTCTGTTCAGTTCTTTTACCAGTGTCAGCTTATTGCAGCTTATCCTGGAACCTTTTCCATCCTGGTTTATATCGCCTTCCGCTTTTACCAGAAAGAAACGGGTATCCATTTTGCTGTAATAATCCAGTGTTCCCAGTGGATTTTCTGCACAATGGAATCCTGTGTTGGCACATTTACAACTGTCCTCTTCATATGTCTTTCCCGGCTCATACTGGAATGTTCCTCTCCCCAGCGTTGCACGCAGATCCTTGTTAAATGCTTTATATGCTAACATATTATCCACCTCATCCCAGGTAATACTCTCTGGCAATACGCTTTGCTTCCGCACGGTTTGGTACTCCCAGATATAAAGGTTTTCTCATGGCTTCCTTTTTTCCGTTATGGGTAACTTGTGTAATATCTACGATCTTATCACTGACCCGCACCTTATTTTCAAAAGCAAAAGCGATTAGCCCGGCCATGCATTTGGCCAGTTGCTTATTCTTTCCGCGTACCGCAATCCTCATTTCTGGATCTTCTGTGCACATATCCACAATAGAGTCTTTCCAGTCCATCAGCACACCTGCCAGTTTCAGTTCTTCTGCCTCAACCTTCAATTTTCCCAGTGCGGCCAGTAGTGTATTTGCCAGCTCCGGCAACACTCCGTCTATGTAATCCTCTGCATCCTCCGGATCCAGTCCGTTTTCTGCTGCCAGTCCCTTGATGGATTCTGTATCTCCTTCTGCTAACAGTCCTGCTGCCGTTTTATTCAATTCCTCTGCACTGTCAAACTCTCCAAATCTATCAAACATATGTCTCTCCATTTCTCTGACTCTCTCTCAAGCCAGGTAGTGTAAGAATGTGCACCGGATATAATCTGAAATTCGTGCGCATTCAGTAATTTAGCCATTTCTTTCCATTCCTTTATGTTCTCTATAGGGTTCCCGTGGGCTGTTTTCCAGCCGTTTTCCTTCCAATTGTCTATCCAGCCCTGTTTAAAGGCTGTCTCTATGTATCCGGAATCCGCATAAATACTCAACACGGATGGTTTTTTCATTCGCCTCAATGGAAGGATAATGGAATACAGCTCTGCTTTATGCTTTGTGGAGGCTACAGACAACGCAAAACCAGTTTTTGTCCGTGGTCCGTCTGCTGTTTCCGTCTCCAGTACATACCCCACTATCCCATTTTGACTTTTTGGTCCCTTAATCGTCTGGTGGGCGTAAATATTTACCACTGGTTTCACTGTTTCCGCCTCCTATCAAGTTTTCTATGTACCTCATGGATGAGTACCCGGTAAATCGGTTTGTGCCTATCCATATGCTTTCCGGCACTATGTAATACCCCGGTGTAGGCTTTGGACCATCTGCCAGAAGCTTTCTCATATTCCGTCTATAATATTTTTTTCGTTCCGGTTCCGGTCTGATCAGATTTCTACTGGAGCTATAAGCGTAATGATCTTTATCAATCGGTTTTAGTTGCTCCTTTTTAGGCTTGTCCTCGCTCTCCTGCGGCACCTTTGCAAAATAATCTCCAAGGGCTTTATATTCTCCCTCTTCATACACCGGCACAAAGTGTGGATGTCCATGCGGCCAGTACGCTGTTACCAGCTTATCTGTATCAGGTATCCGGTTTAGCAGTATATGGGCGTGCAATCCGCCCAGCGTTCCTATTTCGATCATGTATATAAATTTCAGCGGAACGTCCTGCTTCTGGTACTCTTTCCGCATCTGTTTGACGAACAGCCTCATATCTGCTTTTACCTCTGTAATGTCCTTGCGGGTGCCGCTCCTGTATGTGAGTGTTATCCAGTAATCTCCCGGACTAAAATTAGCCTTTATCAGACGTCTTGTCCGATTTGATTTGTTGGTCCTGTTCTGCAGTTCCATTTCTTCCGGAGTGGGTTTCTTCTTTTTCTGTCTTTTCTCTCCCTTGGCTCCATATCGTCCTGCATATTTAAACTCATACTCTATGGAAGTCTTAAACCTCCACACATCTTTCCAATACATTCGTACACCACCTAACTTTAATATCTTAATCAAGCTATAAAAAATAGATGAAACCCGCCATTTTATTGACTTTTCTCATCCTCCATGGTATACTTTATTTACAAACAAATTCGTCACCACGGATTTATGATACTGACCAGTCGTCACACTGGTCGGTATTTTTTTGTTTTCTTTTCCGGCCTCTTTTTCTTCTTTCCGCTTCCTCCATTTCTTTGGCAAACCTCATTCCACAGTCGGTGTTGTACCAGAGATCCCCCAGCTTGTCCCGATATATGTAAAATACGATCCCGTTTCTAACCTCCGTATGTACCAAATCTCCCGGTGGTGTTGTCCCGGCAAAACTCCATGCCTCCCCAGGATGGGGCACGTACTCATTTTCTTTCTTTCCCATTTTTCTTTACCCACATATCATTTACTTTTTCCCAGCCTGCATCTCTCATTTTCCGGATTGCAGCCAATGTCTCTAACCCTTTAACCTGTTTTACCAGCTCAATTACCTCTTCTGCTGGTAAAACCGTTCTATCCCCTCCGTCAGCTTTATTCTCCTGATATGCCTCATAATCAGCCCGCAGTATATTGCATGCCTCTGCATATGCACTCTCAAAATCAGTGACGTTGTTTACATAATCCATTTCATAATTTTTCATACTGCCTCCACTGCTATGATTTTCCCTTGTTCTTTTCTGACAAGTCTGTCATATCTTCCATCGTACAATTTGCTTACTATTTCTTCCGGCAGCTCATTTAAAAGCTGTATGCTCTGCCTTTTTCCTGCTTCTCTTTCCAAATCAGTCATATCCAAATCCCCTTATTCCGTACAAAAATAGTGATCTCCAACTTTCCCCCAGGGCGTCCCAAATGAGGAGTACCCTTCTGCCGTAAAATACAAGAGATCCGGCCAGCACCGATACTGTAGTTCCATCTGTACCGCCTGGTAAGTTTCCTCTGTTGGTGTAGCAGCTGCCATATGCCCGTCCCAATATGATGCAAAGTGATACGGTTGCTCTATCACTTCTTGGATCGTATCCGGGTAATCCGGGCTGTCTACTCGATTCAAAATGACTGCTGCTACCATCCGCTTACCTGTTAGTCCCTGGTTGCCAGCTTCGGCCTCTACACATATGGCAAGTTCTTCCAAGCTGTCGCAGTACATTTCTGCCGCGATCTCATCTGCAGTTTCCATATATACAGGTATCTGGTCTGGTTCTGACCGAACTGGTATTTGCTCGACCTTGACGGTATATTGTTGTACCGGTGCAACTCCAGGAATCACAAGATACTGATGATATGCCGCATACACTGCTGCCAACTCAAACGCTATGCACCCAAACAGCTGTAGTCTTTTAGTCCAATCCTTTACCGGTATATACATAACCAGTGTCCTCCCATAATCGTTTGGGTGATATATATACATTTACCCGCTTATCACTTTTTGTCAGATGTCCAATCGGCAGCCAACCCTCTTCAATCCCTGTACGCACCCACATGGCCGACTTTCCATATACCTTAGCTGCCACCTCTACCGGCACACCGCCAGCACCAAACTGTGGCATATTTGCAATAGATGCCATTGTCCTGGCAATCTGTTCGGCCAGTTCATTCATGTTACCTATTCTTTGTAGTTCTTCTGGCATCCTCGTTCTCCTTCCATTCTGTTTGACCCATATGTTAAACAGTGTTTAACTTTTTAATTAAAAAAATATTCACCATATTCCGTTGTCTTAATATAAAGTTTATCAGCCCATTTTCTCATGTCAGCCTGTGAAAATCCCGATTTACACTTCATTTTCTTTGACATTGTGGTTGTTGAAATCCCTATTTCCTCAGCAAATTTTTCCTGTGTACCATATAGTTCCACAATTCTTCCTCTTAACTTCTTGTATTTAAACGGCATTGTTATCACTTCCTTTCTTTTTCGAGTTTAACTCTGTTTAACTCTTCTGTCAAGCATTTTGTTAAATATTATTTAACTTTTTGTTTGATTGTTAAACAGCCTTGTGATATTATGACATTATGAAAGGAGATACATATGAAAAATGAGTTGACTGCTAAAAGATTATCTATTGCTTTATCAAATGCAAATTTGAGCCAGCAAGACCTTTCAGAAGCTTCTGGCGTAAACAAAGCATCTATCAGCCAATATGTGAACGGATCTCACGTTCCCTCTAATATTAGTAGCAACAAAATGTCCAAAGTATTAAATGTTAATCCCTTGTGGTTGATGGGATTCGATGTCGACCAACATCTTTCAGATAATTTGAAAACTGTTCCCATCGATGCTGGTGTTATTATTCCAGTCCTTGGACGCGTTGCTGCCGGATATGGGCATGAGGCTATAGAGGAAAAGATCGATGAAATAGAAATATCTCCCAAGACTGCTGCCAAGGGTGAGCATTTTGGACTCGTTATCGTTGGCGATTCTATGGAACCCAGTATCCATGAAAAAGATATAGTTATTGTAAATAGGGATTGTGAGCCGGAAAGCGGCGATCTGGTTATTGCAATGGTAAACGGTCATGATGCTACCTGCAAAAGACTTATGATATATGCAGATGGTATTGCTCTCATACCGAACAATCCTACATATGAACCTTTACGCTTTACGAAAAAAGAAGTTGAAGAAACACCGGTAAGAATACTGGGTAAGGTAGTGGAACTGAGAAGAAAATTTTAATTTTATTATTTGGAGGGAAAAGTATGAGAAAAAAAATAGTTTTAGTCGCAATGTCTTTGTCTATATTCATTTGTTCTTGTGGATCCGATCCGATTTCTACAGATGAAACAGCCAATCAATCATCAAGTATCTCAGAATCTACTGTGGAAGCATATTCCGAGGACGAATTTAACAGCAAAGCTTCTGAGCTCTACACCTTTCTTTATGATTCTTCCATAGAGTTATTAAATCTCGGCGAGCGTGAATATAATCAGTGGGATGCCTCGATAAAGCTTGGTGTTTCTAGTGTGGATTTTGAAAAAATTTTGTCGGATTCATATTCTTGGCTTTCTGAAAATTCCGGTGCAACAAAAGAAACATTAGAATCTGATTGTGCTCTGATTAAACAGCAATACAATGTGCTAATAGATATGAATGTCTCAGATGGACATATCGACGATACACTATCCTATATTAAAGAATTGTATGATTCTTATATAAATCTTTATGTTATGGTTTCTGACCCCAGTGGTGAAATTGACGCATTTGCAGATAGTTATAATTCCTATCTGAAATCCATAAAAAAATGTACCGGTTATTTAAAAGAAACACTCTCAATTCCCGAAACTAATACCTCTGTTAGCAGTGAAGATTCTGATACAGAATCATCCATCGAAACTGAGTCTACTGAAAATGTAATCGAAAGCGCTCCTGCACAATCTCCAGAGACTCCCAGTGTTTCCGATACCTTTGGACACGAATCCGGTGATGCAACATTAGAAGAACAAAATGCACTTGCCAAAGCATTAAGCTATTTGAGTCATTCAGCATTTTCAAGATCCGGACTCATTGAGCAATTACAATACAACGAATTTTCTCTTGAGGCATCCACATATGCAGTTGATAATTGTAATGCTAATTGGACCGAACAAGCTGTTGAAAAAGCAAAATCTTATATTTCTCATTCTGTTTTTTCGCGGTCTGGTCTTATTAGTCAATTAGAATATAATGGATTTTCTAATGAAGATGCCACATATGCAGCAGACAATATTGGTGCTGACTGGAATGATCAAGCCGCTAAAAAGGCTCAGTCATACCTTAGTCATTCGTCATTTTCTCGTCAAGGTCTAATTGACCAATTGGAATACAATGGTTTTAGTTCTTCCGAGGCAGAATTCGGTGTCAGTGCCGTTGGATATTAACAATAAAAAAAATCGCCCCCGGTATTCCCGTACCAGGGACGATGCACACGTTTCCAGAAGGAACCGCAATCTACTTTGTTATTATACCTTCTGGAGCGTGGAATTTCAACTTTCTACGCTATATTTATGCCATTTTTTAGGAGGTGACTTATGAAATTACCAAATGGATACGGAAGCATTACAAAACTGTCAGGGAAAAGACGCAAGCCTTATATGGTCCGTATTACCGGTGACAAAAAATATGATGAAAGTAAGTCGGATTTTTCTCTGGAGCGTTTTGTCCTTGGATATTATCCCTCAAAGAAAGAAGCGCTCGAAGCACTTACCGATTATAACCGCTCTCCCTTCTCCATAAACAAGCATGATTTAACCTTTGGTGAAATATTCGATGAATATAAAAATAGCAAGGAGTATGCCGCTTTGAGTGACTCCAGCAAGTCAAGTAAAAGATCTGCACTTAACTACTGCAAGCCGCTTCTTAATCTCCGGCCAAGAGATATAACATATTCCATGATAGATACCATCATATCTGAGTGTCCACATGGCAAGTCAACAAAGTCAAATATCCTTATTGTCATTCATACGGTCATGATTAGAGCGCTGCGAGATAACCTTATTGTCAAGGATCCCTCCGAAACCATTTTTATTCCGGACAGCGACCCTGTTATTGACCGTATCCCATTTACCGATAAAGAAATAGATAAGCTGTGGACGATGCAGGATCAGTGGGATGTTAAGATTGTTCTTATACTCCTTTACAGTGGAATGCGTGTAAATGAACTGCTAAAAAACTCATCATCCAACGTAAACTTGGAAGAACGCTGGATATATATTCCAAAAGCAAAAAATAAGTGCAGTGTAAGGTATGTTCCCGTTCATAAGAGAATTATCCCCCTGCTCCAGTACTTTTTAGATAACAGTGCAGCTTCCGGAAAACCTGATCTTATTATCAATGACGATGGTTTCCTGGTTACTTATAATAACTTTGCAACCAGAAATCTTCCACGGATCAATCGTCTTATGGATAATAAACATACAATGCATGATACTAGACATACATTTGCAAGCATTGGAACGGTTCTCGGGATTCCGGAATTACAGATGCAACGTATCCTTGGTCAGCAGCCAAAGAGTATCCTTTATAATACCTATACGCATCTTACCGTTCCTGACCTGCTTTCGTATGTGGACTTGTTCCCATAATTTTTGTTACCAACGTGTTACCAACGTGTTACCAACGACCTGTTTTGTATCATTTTCAGGTAAAATTGCACAAAAGAAAAAAGCCAGGAAAATCAACGTTCCTGGCTTTTCTGCTCTTTTCTGTTATTAAGTTATGGGTTAAAAATTTAAACTCTGCTTAAGTACTCACCAGTTCTGGTATCGATCTTGATCTTATCATTCTGGTTTACAAACAGAGGAACATAAACTGTAGCTCCTGTTTCAACAGTAGCCGGCTTGGTAGCACCAGTAGCGGTATCTCCCTTGAAGCCCGGTTCAGTTTCTGTAATCTCTAACTCAACAAATAATGGTGGTTCTACTGCGAATACTTTTCCCTTATGGGAACAAACCTTACACATCTCATTTTCTTTAACGAATTTCATTTCGTCAGCAATTTCATCTTTGCTTAACATGATCTGCTCATAGTTTTCAACATCCATAAATACGTATAAATCACCATCTGCATATAAATACTGCATATCTTTTCTATCAATATGTGCCTGTGGACATTTTTCAGTAGGTCTGAAAGTCTTCTCAACCACACCACCATTTACGATGTTTTTTAACTTGGTTCTAACGAAAGCAGCTCCCTTTCCAGGTTTAACATGCTGAAATTCAATAATCTGATATATATTATTGTCCAATTCGATTGTAACACCGTTTCTGAAATCACCTGCAGAAATCATAAAAAATCCTCCTAATTAAATAATCACGTACTAATCCTTAACTAGTTTACAATAAGTATCCCTATTTTTCAACACTTTTTTCCAGTAAAAAGTCAATTGCCAACAAATATCCGTCTAGTCCTTTTCCATAAATCTGTTTATCACAGGCTGGTGCTGTAACAGAAACCTTACGGAAATCTTCTCTTGCAGTAATATCCGAAATATGGATCTCTACCTTTTTCATGGTAGTTACACTTGCCAAAGCATCATGAATGGCATAGCTGTAATGCGTATAAGCTCCCGGGTTAATGACAATCCCCTCTGTACCATCAAAATAAGCATCCTGAATTCTGTCAATGATTGCGCCTTCATGGTTACTCTGGAACACTTCAATCTCACAATTTTCCAGAATCCCCTTTTCGGCAATCATATCAAGCAAATGGTTATAATCCTCCGCTCCATAAACTTCCTTTTCTCTGATTCCCAGGAAATTTATATTAGGTCCGTTGATTACTAAAATTCTCATTGGTTTATCCTTTTTTCCCCTCTTGGTTTTCTGCTGCAAATAGTTTTCCGTCTGCAGTATGATCTGTTCTGTTAAATCTTTCATCTCCAGCTGATCCACATCTATTACAATATCAGCAACTGATTCATAGATAGGATTTCTTTCCTGTAACAGCTGTCTGATTCTTTCAGATGGATTTTCTGTCTGAAGAAGCGGTCTTGTAGTATCTTTCTTTAATCTTTCATATACTGTTTCCGGCTGAATCCTTAAATATACTACCAAACCCAAATGCTTTAGCAGCTTTCTGTTTGCTTCTCGAAGCGGGGTTCCCCCGCCAAGGGAAATAACCTTATTATGCTTTTCCTGGCATAGCTCCTTCAAATAAGCAGTCTCCAGATCTCTGAAAGCAGTTTCTCCGGATTTCGCAAAAATATCACGAATGGAACAGCCTTCTCTTTTTTCGATCATTTTGTCCGTATCCAGAAATGCTCTTTTCAGACGATAAGAAAGTCTGATTCCATTTGTGGTTTTTCCGCTTCCCATAAAACCAATCAGTACAATATTATTCATGAATTCCCATTGCTTCCTTCATCTTCCGGAACACAAAGGAAGCATCCTCCTCTGTAATATTACATTGATTCCATAACTCATACGCCAGGATTCCCTGGTACAACAGCATCTTCAATCCATTATGTGCCTCTCCTCCTGCTTCTTTTACGAGTTTCATAAATTTCGTCTCCACAGGATTACAAATCACATCATAGCCTACCTTGAGCTTTTTGTAAAAGGCTAAATCTGCTATTACAACATCTTCATCATTCGGATGCAGTCCCACACTGGTAGCCTGAATACAAATATAATCATTTCCGGACAATTTATCAAATTCATTTAACGCCATGGCTTTTACCGCAGTTTCCGGAAATGCCTGCTTTACCGCATCTGCAATTATCTGTGCTTTTTGAATAGTCCGATTCATGATAATGATCTCAGATGCATGATGATAAGCCAGTAAAAAAGCATTTGCTCTTGCAGCACCGCCTGCTCCCAGAACCAGAACCTTCTCGCCTTCTACTTTCACTCCGTCAGAACACATAGCCCGATACAATCCGGGCATGTCTGTATTATAGCCCTTGAATCCGCCGTCAACACGAACCAGCGTGTTGACAGCGCCAATCTGCTTTGCCAGAGGATCTATATCCACCAGTTCCGGTATCACATCACTTTTATAAGGAACTGTTACATTAAGTCCCAGAATATCCAGTGCATAAGCTCCTTTTACAGCATCATGCAGTGCACTCTTCTCCACCGGAAACGTTACATATACCAGATTGATCCCGGAAAGTGCAGCAAGGTGATTATGTATCACCGGTGAAATTGAATGCGCCACCGGATTACCAATAAGTCCACAGGTTCTTGTGGTTCCATTTGTATCATTCATTTTCGGTTCTCCTTACGTAAGCTTCTTTCATAGAAAAATAATACAATGCGTTCTAAGAAACGTTTCAGAACAATCTGGATTTCTTCTTTTGGATGTATCGGTTTTACCAGGATAGTATACATACCTGCTTTCTTTGCTCCCCATACATCTGTGAACAGCTGATCACCCACAAACAGCGTACTCTCCTTTGTTGTGCCCATCTGCATCATTGCATTTCTATAATTTTTCACACCGGGCTTTCCAGCCTTATAAATATAGGCAGATCTTACTGCATCCCCGAACATCTTCACGCGCGGTTCCTTATTATTCGATAACAGCATAGTCTGATATCCGGTCTCCTGCAGTCCTTTAAATAAATCAATGGCTTTTTCATCAGCCGGAGCGCCGTGTGGAACTAATGTATTATCCACATCGAAAACAACTGCCCGATATCCTTTTGCATACCATTTTTGAAAATCAATATCATATGTGGAATCCAGATATTCATCCGGATAAAAACATTCTAGCATAATTCCCTCCTGTATCCGCTCTATCATAACAAAACACCTTGCAATCTTGCAAGGTGTCCATGAATTATTTCCATTATTTTTTTATTAATTCTGTGTATCATCAGTCTCCTGGTTTTTGATTGATCCGACAAAGACCTGATACTGCGATAAAATACCGTCTTTCTTCATATCTGATATTGCCTGTTCCATATCCAGTGATGTTACGGATACATTATTTTCTTCAAAAGGATTTCGTTCGGTATTCATACTCTGCGATAATTCTTCTAAATTCACAGGCCCTCTGTTACTCCTGTTTTTGCTCTCCGGGTCAGCCTCGTTTTTCGTTTCCAAAACTGCCTTTCCGGAAGCATCTATCTCATGTAAATCGTTTTCCGGGACAGATGAAGTCATCGGCTGTTGCTCATTCACTGCAGCTTTCTGTAAAGCAGGACGACGCATTTCCATGCTTCGGAATTCCTGATATGGATCCAGGAAACTCTGAATCAAATGAATAGCCATATTCTTAATCCTCCCTCCAATTCCGGACATAAGATATCACACCTCTATCTTGTAAGTAAGTTATCGAAATTTACAAGAAAATATTAACACATGTTTTTCACTTTGTCTAGGAAATAAGTACCATTATTTAATTTTTTGAGTCTAATAACAATTTTGTGTACTCATTTTGAGGAGAAAAATAAATTTGTTCCGTATTACCACTCTCTACAATGCTTCCATCTTTCATAATCAGTACTTTATCACATAATTGGTACACAACTCGAAGGTCATGGGATATAAAGAGTAATGATAGCTGCATGTCTCTCTGTAACTTTTTAAGCAGCTCCAAAATCTGTGCCTGAATCGTAACATCCAATGCAGAAACAGGTTCATCCGCAATGATAAACTCCGGTTCTAACATCAACGCCTGACAAATACTCACACGCTGTCTCTGTCCGCCGGATAACTGAGATGGAAAACGATCCGCAAGTGTCGTATCTAACTCCACCCTCTGAAGCATCTCTTCTACCCTTTTTTTTCTCTCTGCAGCATCGTATCCGGTATTTAATTTCAGCGGTTCTTCCAATATCCAGCCTATTTTCTTTGCCGGATTCAAGGAACTGTAAGGATCCTGGAAAATCATCTGCGGCATCTTAGCCACACAATTGATTTCTCCTGTATAACACTTCTGTATGCCCAGCAGAGTCTTTGCAAGAGTTGTTTTTCCACAACCGCTTTCTCCCACAAGACCTACCACTTCTCCTTTATTAACCTGAAAAGAAATATCTTTTAAAATTTGTCTTCTATTATAATATACATCAAGATGGGAAACTTTCAGAACCTTTTCACTCATTCTGCGTTCCTCCTGTTCTTGGAATAATCTGAGGAATTGCTGCCACCAGCTGCCTTGTATAGTCTTCCCCCGGATGTTCAAAAATCGAGTCTGCAGTTCCTTCCTCTACGATTCGTCCGTTTTGCATAACAATGACCCTGCTGCAAATACGACTTACCAGACTCAGATCATGAGAAATAAAAAGAATAGCTGTGTGGTTTTCACGATTGATCTTCAGCAATAATTTTATGATCTGCTTCTGAATAGTAACATCCAGCGCTGTTGTTGGCTCATCAGCAATTAAAAGCTTGGGCTCATTAATCATTGCAGCCGCAATCATAACACGCTGCCTCATCCCACCGGATAATTCATGAGGATACTGCTCATAAACCCGTTCCGGCTCTTTAAGTTCCACCATGCGCAGCATGGAAAGCGCTTTTTCTTTTCGTTCCTTCGCTGTCAGCTTTGTATGGATACGCAGACTTTCTTCTACCTGCCAGCCTATTTTTTTCACAGGGTTTAATGAAGTCATTGGTTCCTGGAAAATATTACCTATGTCCGATCCCTGGAAACTCCGCAGTTTCTCTCTGCTGCAGGATAACAGATCAGTACCCTGAAACATGATTTCACCGCTTTTATCCATTAAATGTCTGTTTAACAGCCCTGCAATTGCAAGTGCAGTCTGTGTCTTACCTGATCCCGACTCTCCCACAATCCCCAGAATCTCTGAAGGATCCATCGTCAGACATAAATCATACACTACCTGTTGCGGATGCTGCTGATTTCCAAATATTATATTCAGATTTTTTACCTGGAGCAGATGCTCTTTCATACCGTTTTTCTCTCCTGAAAGGCTTCTGCTAACAGCACAAAGCCTAATACAAACAATACCAGCACTATACCCGGAAATAAAGCACATCCCGGCGCAGAGAATATATATCCCTGTGCTTCAGACAGCATTCGTCCCAGACTTGACTGCGGTGGCTGAACCCCGATTCCCAAAAAGCTTAATCCTGCCTCAGCTAATACCGCATTATTAAACCCGATCATAATAGTTGAAAGCAGAACAGCCCGCATATTGGGCAAAATATGCACAAACATGATTCTCATCTTTCCTGCGCCTGCCAGTCTGGCGCTTTGTACATAATCCATATCCTTTAATCGCAGGAACTCTCCCCTGACGATTCTGGCAAAGCTGGGCACAAAAGCAATTCCCAAAGACAGCATGACCTGCCACGCACCACTTCCAAACAAGCTGATCACGACAAGAGCCAGTAATATACTGGGAATAGCAAATAAGGCATCTGTTATACGCATCAGGATCTCGTCCACAACACCACCAAAGAACCCTGTTACAGCCCCCAATATAATGCCTGCAAACGTTCCAATACAAACCGTTCCAAATGCTACATAAAAGGTTGTACCAAGTCCTACCAGTACTCTGCTGAATATATCCCTGCCGAATTGGTCACATCCCATTAAATGTTTCAGTGATACACCGGCAAATTTGGCCGCCGAATCCATGGCATCCGGATCATAGGGCGTATAAAAGCACCCTAGCAGGATAAGAAACAGCATTGTTACCGTTAATACTGCCCCTATGATTAAATTATAATCATACTGTTTCTTCATGACTGTTCCTTTCCACTGATCCTGATCCTCGGGTCAACGATCTGATACAGCAGATCTACTCCAAAATTAATCACAATAATAACAAATGCCAGCAAGACAATAATGGCCTCCACAACCGGATAATCCCTGTTGGAAATAGAAGTCAGTAAAATCCTGCCCAGTCCCGGAATATTAAACACCTGTTCAATAATAATGGAACCGGCAATCATATCTGCTAAAGTCATTCCCAGGAATGTAATAACTGGAATCAGAGCATTTTTCAAAATATGCTGATATAATACTGATTTCATATTATTACCCCTGCTAAGAGCCGTTCTTACATAATCTGTTTTCAGTTCCATAACAACAGATGAACGTAATAATTTCACGCACATTGCTATTTTGGGTAGTGCAATAGCCAGTGCGGGTAAGATTAGATATCTCAGAAATCCACCAATACTACTTGTATAGGAAACGAAATCTCCCGGCACAAACCATTTTAACAGCATGCCAAATACAATAGTAAATAAAAGGCCGGCAAAAAAAGGTGGAACCGACATCATGATCTGGTTAAATGTATATACCAGACGATCCGGAGCTTTCCCGGCATGACTTGCCGTGAATAAAGCAACCGGCAATGAAATCAGAATCACAAATATAAAAGCCATACATGTAAGCGTTATCGTAATTGGCAGTTTATCTCCGATCATACTGCGAACCGGCATACTATAACTGTAAGATGTGCCCATATCTCCTTTTACGAAGGAAAGAATCCAGTTCCCGTACCGTTCCAGCAATGGTGCATTAAGCCCCATTTGTTCCCGTAAGCTTTCCAGTCTTTCCGGCGTCGCCTCAGTCCCAAGTTTCGCCAGTGCCGGATCTCCCGGTATAACAGAAAAGGCGAGAAACACAAGAAATGATACGACAAGCAGGGTTCCAATCATTGTCACCAGCTTTTTGCCTATATATTTCATGGTTTCCCACCTCCTGTCTCTTGAGTGGCTATTTCAATTTTTCTAAACGATTACTGACTCTGATTATTTACTTTTCATCAACAAGATATAACTTCGCAAAATCCTGTACATATAATGGATAGAATTCATATCCGGCATACTTTTTATTCAAAGCTACCAGTGAAACCATATCCTGTAAATAAACGCTTGCTGCATCCTGTGTCAAAAGCTCTTCGCAAGTCATATAAGCCTTTGTTTTTGCATCATCATCAACTTCACTGACTGCCGTCTGATATGCTTCATCATAGGCAGGATTTACGTAGTTGATAAAGTTCTTTGGTGACTCTGTGGTAAATCTGCCGAGTAATGCGCCTGCTGTCAAAGTAGGTGCATCCACACCGACAACAGTTGCTTCAAACTGGCGTCCTGCATACACATTTTCCAGCCAGGATTCCCATTCTACTGTTTCAATTTCAGCTGTTACGCCAATTTTGGCAAACTGCTGAGACAATACCTGTGCGGTATCAACATGCTGCTGATAGTTGGACGGTACTGTTATGGTAAAGGTAAATCCATCCGGGAAACCGGCTTCTGTGAGAAGTGCTTTAGCCTTTTCTACGTTAGCAGTATTTCCATATACTTCGTTCAACTCATCACTATAGTATTTCTTAAATGCCGGGAACATCATACTTCCGATTGGAAGACCCTGTCCGTCAAAGGCAAGATCAAACAATTCTTCTTTGTCAGTTGCATAGCTTAATGCCTGTCTGACTAATGGATTGTCAAATGGTGCCGCCTGATTATTCAGATACAGTGCCTGCACCAAATTCATACTGCCGGTCAGCACATCAAAGTCATCACTAAGCTGTGAAGTCTGTGTAGCAGTCAGTCTGGCGATCATATCTACTGCACCACCATTTAACTGAGTGACAAGAGTATCTGCATCTGCCAGAATCTTCAGAGTCACATTCTCAATGTGTGCGCCTTCTCCCCAGTAATCACCAAACTTTTCTAAAATGATATTTTCCTGTGGTGAACGGGATACATACATATAAGGACCTGTTCCGATTAGTTTCGTATCAACCTCAGTGTTGGATGCCGGAATAATGGCAGTAGTCATGTTTGCCAGAAATTCAGTGTCAGCTTCCTTTAAGGTGATCACAATTGTTTTGTCATCCGGTGTTTCTAATGTGTCTATATTAAAATACGCCGCTACCAACGGATCTCCGTTTGTGGTATCGGCGCATTTTTCAATCGAATACTTTACGTCCTCTACCGTAACATCTTTTCCATCGTGGAACTTGATACCATCACGTAATGTGAAAGTATAAGTTTTGCCATCTTCTGAAATTGCATAATCACTTGCTACAGCAGGTACATAATTACCATCGGAATCCGGTTTTACCAGACCTTCAAAAATATTGAATAATACCTCTTTAGTTCCTGCCGCCACTGCTTTGTGAGGGTCAAGACTGTCCTCTAAATCCTGAGGTATTCCGATTGTAATGGAAGAAGAATTTTCACTCTTTTCCTGCTTATCGCCTGAACATCCGCTCAGTGCAATAGTCAATGTGGTTAACACAACAATCAGAAGTAAGCTTTTCAATCGCTTGTTCTTCATTGTTTCTCCTCCTACATTCGAACATTATTTAGTTAGTTACAAAAAACCGAGTTAATCTTTGTGAAATGATTAACACGGTCATTATATACATAGTGCCGGTAAAAAGCAAGCATATTATTGGTTTTTTATCCATACAATATGCCGTTTCGGTTTTTATCATGCTTCATCGGTTATCGAAATTCTTATTTACTGGTCATTACGCTCTTTAACTCATCCATAAAAGTATTGATATCTTTAAATTCGCGATAAACGGAAGCAAATCTCACATAAGCAACCGCATCCATATCCTTCAGTTTATTCATCACCAGTTCTCCGATTATTCTGGAATGGATTTCCTTTTCTTCTCTATTAAAAATTTCTGTTTCCACATCATCTACCAAATGACTGATCTGATTGGCACTGACAGGTCTTTTGTGACAGGCACGAAGTACACCTGCTTCAATCTTAGCGCGGTCATAAGTTTCTCTGTTATTATCCTTTTTTATGATAATAAGAGGAATTGTTTCAATCTTCTCGTAGGTGGTAAAACGTTTGTCACACTCATCACAGACACGTCTTCTTCGAATTGAATTGTTATCCTCTGCCGGTCTGGAATCAATAACACGGGTATTTTCATGACCACAAAATGGACATTTCATTTGTATATCCTCCTGTTACCATATCATGTAGTTACTACATGTGTTTTATACAACTATTATATGGCAGTTACCAATTTATGTCAACTTCCTAAATAATCTCGATAGTGTAAGTTTATTGTAGGAATTAAATAGACAGACTTGCCCTGATGTGTTTCAGATTTTTCGACTGTCTTTATTTTATTCGTTTTGTTTTCCTCTTACAATCCCCAAATATGATTTTTTAGT
>JAQUUX010000054.1 GCA_028693705.1 Lachnospiraceae bacterium
TAAGCAGTAATCAAGCGGAATAAGAATGAAGTGTAACAGGATACACTGTTCACTGATTAACATTCATAGTAACATATCAACTTTTTATTTTTGATAAGTTGGTGTCACATCATTGACTAATGTACACTGTTCATATTCTTCCCGTAAATTATGGTCTGTATCGGTGGTATTCTCTGTATTTTCTCCAATTCCTGTCTTTTTAATCTTTGTCACTAAAACAGAAGAAATCACTTTGTTTTCCACACCCAGTAATTTGAAATTATATCCTCCATAGTCAAAATCAAATTCTTCTTCCGGTTCAGGAATATGGTCTAACTTGGAAATCATGAAGCCGTTAATAGTCTCAAATTCAGTCTCTCCGAAATCAATATGTAATCGTTCTTCTAAATCCTCAAGAGGTGTTTTACCCTCTATTACATACTCATCCTGACCATTTTCCTGAATATAAAATTCTTCTTCGTCATATTCATCCAGAATGTTTCCAACAATTTCCTCGAGAATGTCCTCCATAGTGATCAGCCCGGCTGTCTGTCCGTACTCATCCACAACCACAACCATCTGATTCTTGGTTAGCTGCATATTTTTAAAAATATCATTTATATTCTTGGTCTCCGGCATGAAAACCGGTTCTCTAAGTAAATTGGGAACATCCTTTATCGGAAGATTTAAAATATCATCTTCCATATGCATTCTCATGGCATCTTTAAAATACAAAATGCCAAGCACATGGTCAATATTATCATCGAATACCGGAAAACGGCTAAAACTTTCTCCAAGCATAAAATCAATAGCATCCTGGAATTTCATACTGCCGTCTACCCCGGAAATGTTATTGCGATGTGTCATGATATCCTGCGCCTGCTTATCCCAGAATTCAAATACATTATTGATCATCTCAGCTTCATTCGCTTCAATAACACCCTGTTCATGACCTTCATTTACCATAGAAAGAATTTCTTCTTCAGTAACATCCGCTTCATCCCGGTCATCCTTGATCCCGCAAATTCTAAGCACTACTTTTACCACCATAGAAAACGTCCATGTAAAAGGTCTGCAGATCATTACGCAGAATAAAATCGGTGATATTACTGCATTACTCCAGGAAACGGCAAAACGACCGGCCAGTTTCTTGGGCAGAATAATTCCAAAGCATAAATACACACAGGTAAATATAACCGCTGCCGGCAATAATTGTTGTGACATATAAAAGCATATGATGCCACCTGATAAAAGTACACAGATCGTCGATACAAAAAGAACCGTATTAATAAATGCTGACGGACTTTCCAATATTTTATTGATCTGCTTTGCTTTGACGTCTCCCTGCTCTTCCAGATTATCAATTTCCTTACAATTCAATTCTTCAAATGCTGCACCGCTTCCGTAAAAGAATGCAACCACAAGCACCATCAAGGCAAGTGCTATTCCTATTCCCATAACCATTTCCTTTCTTATGTATGCAATTCCAGACTTACGACCAAAGCCTGATTCACCTGTTCCATAATCTCAGTATCCAGATGACAGATTTTATCTTTTAATCTGGTTTTATCTATTGTACGCAATTGTTCCAGTAAGATTACTGAATCTTTTACCATCTCATATTTACCGGCATCCAATTCAATATGCGTTGGAAGCTTCGCCTTATTTAGTCTGGAAATAATTGCTGCACAGATCACAGTTGGGCTGTGTCTGTTTCCTACATCATTTTGTATGATTAAAACAGGTCTGATACCTCACTGTTCTGAACCTATTACAGGGCTTAAATCTGCGTAATAAACATCTCCACGTTTCATGTATACACTTCCTTTTCTAATCTGGTCATAGTTTTTCCAGTTTTTTCTGAAGGTATACAGAAATTTAGATTTGAAATCAAATCATCCTATCTACAATTTTACCATTCTTTATATAAAGTCTTGGAACACGTCTGCCAATGCAGCATGCCAGTTCATAATTAAACCGGCCTGACAAATCCCCCAGTTCTTCCATCGTAATGCAGTCTTCACCATCTTTTCCAATCAAGGTCACCAGGTCTCCCAGCTTTATCCCGGGTAGATCTGTCACATCTACCATAAACTGATCCATACATACACGACCAATTATAGGTGCTCTTTTCCCGCCAATTAAAACAGATCCTTTGTTGGACAAACCTCTCGGATAACCATCTCCATAACCAACCGGTATGGTTGCCACCATTGTTTTCCTACTGGTAACATAGGTTCCACCATAACTGACAGGTACTCCCGGTTCCAATTCTTTCAGATACGAAATATGAGTTTTTATTTCCATCAAAGGCTTCAGAGGAACATGCGTTTTTGAAACGTCATCAGATGGCCATAGTCCATAGATTGTAATGCCTGCCCGATCCATATCCAGACTCGCCGGTGCCAGTTCCAGAATAGAAGCACTGTTGGCACAATGTTTTACAGGTATATTATACTGCAGCTTTGTATGAATCTGTTCTATAAAATTAAGATATGAAGTAAGCTGCTGTTTTGCGCATGTCTTATCCACTTCGTCAGCCCTTGCAAAATGGGTAAAAAGACCTTCTACAACTGTCCCCGGTGTTTCTAATGCAGTTTTTACAAACGAAAGTCCTTCTTCATTAGGTAAAATTCCTATCCTGGACATTCCTGTGTCGAGAGCAATATGAATTTTAGCCGGCTTACCCACCTTTGCTGCAGCAACGGACAGCATTTCCAATTCATCCGACCTAAAGACTGCTGGACGTATATCTTCACAGATCATTCTGTCATATGCATATGGAAAGGTATATCCCAGTATCAGTATTGGTTTTTTCATCCCGTGATCCCGGAGTTCAAATGCTTCTTCAACCGTGGCAACCGCATAGCCAGCCACATCTTTCATCTCTTCAAACTCCTTTGCAAGCGTTACAGCACCATGACCATAAGCATTGGTCTTGACCACTGCGATCAGCCTGGTCGACTCCGGAATATTATCCTTCATTTGTTTCATATTATATTGTAATGCATCCAGGTCCACTGTTGCATAGACCCTGCCGTACTTTTCAGTACCTGCTAATTCCATTTCAGTTTTTTCCTGTGATTTCATTTTTTTCATTCCTCTTTTCTGACGCTTCCTGTAAATTTTATCACAAAACTTACAGATATACATCAAAAAAAGAGGCTGCCACAGCAACCTCCTTTTATTTTTCTTCCTTAATACCATTTCCTTCAGGATTTGTCATGGAATCCTGTATGTATTTCATATCAAAAAGTTCGATTACCTCTGCACCAAAAATGTCATGCATATAGGAATACAGTTCCTGGTTCCAGGCAAGTTTCTCCTGCTTAGTAATTACTTTTTTCTTTAATTCCACTCGAATTTGATTGATCCAGTCAGTAATCACTTCGATTTCAGAAGTATTTTTTTGGATTTTCTCATAACAAAGTTCCATAGTCGCCAGCATCAGTTTCTTATTTGCTTCATCTATCTGCCTTGGAAGTTCCAGATTCTCATCCTGGAAAGCATCAATTTTTTCATTGCATTCTTCTACCAGTCGTTTATGGTCTTCTAATTCTTTTCTCTTATCATCCTTGGCATCTTCATTTTGTGCATCAGCAAGCTGTACAATTTCGTCCATCAGCTTTTTCTTCAGCTGCTTTATTTCCTTTGTCTTGGAATTAACTTTTCCCTGCTGTTTCAATAATGCATTCAATTCCTGTTCCAGCTGTTTTATCTCAGGTGTTATGCCTTTGGCCTGAGCCAGTAATTGATGCCATTTATGATCCAATGTTAAAATTGGGATTTTCTTACCTGTTAAGGCAGGCTGAAATTTTTCTTCTTTTCTGGACATGGATACCCCTTATAAGCTTACTGTTCTTTGTTATAACAAGACAAATTATAAGAAAGCTTCATCAAACTATCCGACAGATGCACATTTTCCACCTGAATACCGGCAGGAACATTCAAATCTACATGCGCGAAATTAAGGATAGCCTTTATACCATACTGAACCAGTTTCTCAGCAATTTCTACAGCACTGGTTTTCGGGATGGTTAAAACAGCGATATCTATGTTGTTGGTTTTCATGAACTCTTCCATTTGATCCATAGGCTGCACGGAAATACCGCGAATGGTCTTTCCATGAAGTGCGGGGTTATTATCAAATAAACCCTTGATAATGAAACCACGGCGTTCAAAATTCATATAATTTGCCAAAGCCTGACCAAGATTACCGGCCCCGATAATGATTAGCTGATGTTTCTGATCCAGACCTAAAATATTACTGATTTCTTCATATAAATGTTCCACATTATAGCCATAACCCTGCTGTCCAAAACCACCAAAGTTATTAAAATCCTGGCGAATCTGAGAAGCTGTGACTTTCATCAGTTTACTAAGTTCCTGGGATGATATTCTTTCGATTCCTTCATCCTTCAAATCTCCAAGATAACGGAGATATCTAGGCAGACGTCCAATGACAGCCTGTGAAATTTCTCTAGGTTCCATGTTGTAAATCCCCCTATTGCGTATTACGTTTATTATATTCTTATGTTAAAATCTTGTCAATGAATTGACAGGGGATTTTTACAACTGTAAACTATATAAAGTTGCTTTATTACTGATTAATGTAATAAATTGATATTAAATAAAAAACCAACCAGCATAAAAATAGAAAAAGGACAAACAAAATGATATTATCCTGCCAGAATTTAACAAAAGCTTTCTCTGAGAAAGTTATTATACAGAATGCCTCTTTTCATCTGGAAGACTATGATAAAGCTGCCATTGTCGGCATTAACGGCGCCGGTAAATCAACTTTAATTAAGATGATCATTGGTGAACTGCCTGCTGATGATGGCCTGGTAACACTCTCCAAAGGCAAAACCATGGGGTATCTGGCGCAGCATCAGTCTGTTACAAGTACCAATACCATTTATGACGAACTCCTTACCACAAAGCAATATCTGATTGATCTGGAAAATCAGATACATGCTGATGAGGAACAGATGAAACATGTAACAGGAACCGCTTTAGAGGAACTGATGAATGCATACACTAGACGAATGCATGAATTCGAACTGCAAAATGGCTATGCTTACCGCAGTGAAATCACAGGTGTTTTAAAGGGACTTGGATTTACCGAAGATGAATTTAGTAAAGAAATACATACCCTTTCCGGTGGGCAGAAAACCCGTGTTGCTTTGAGCAAACTCTTGTTAGGTAATCCTGATTTGATCATTTTGGATGAGCCTACCAACCACCTGGATATGAATTCCATTGCCTGGCTGGAAACTTTTTTAATGAACTATAAAGGTGCTGTCCTGATCGTCTCACATGACCGTTATTTTCTGGATCGTATTACAAATAAAATCATTGAAATTGATCAGACAAAAGTGACAACATTTACAGGAAATTATACTGATTATGCTGTCAAAAAGGAACAACTTCGTATCAGTGAACGAAATGCTTATCTTAATCAGCAGCGTGAACTTGCACACCAGGAAGAAGTTATCGAAAAATTAAAATCTTTTAATCGAGAGAAATCTATCAAACGTGCTGAAAGCCGTGAAAAAATGCTTCAAAAAGTACAGGTTCTGGATAAACCCACAGAAGCCAGAACCGATATGAAGATTCATCTTGAGCCACATATTTTAAGCGGAAATGATGTATTAACTGTGGAAAATCTCAAAAAAAGCTTTGACGGAGAAACTCTATTCTCTGAGCTGTCTTTTCAGATCAAACGTGGCGAACATGTAGCAATTATTGGCGATAACGGTACCGGCAAGACAACAATTTTGAAAATGATAAATGAATTACTGACTCCGGACACTGGTAAAATCACATTAGGTTCCAAAGTTCATGTAGGATACTATGACCAGGAACAACAGCTTCTTACCATGGAAAATACTTTATTTGATGAAATCTCTGATGCTTACCCAGGGATGACTAATACCCAGATCCGTACTACTCTCGCGGCTTACCTCTTCCGCGAAGAAGACGTATTCAAAAAAGTCAGCGCACTGAGCGGTGGGGAACGTGGCCGTATGTCTCTGGCAAAGCTTATGCTCTCTAAGTCTAACTTTCTGATCCTGGATGAGCCTACGAACCACTTGGATATCACTTCCAAAGAAATTTTGGAGGACGCCATCAACAATTATGACGGCACCGTTTTATATGTGTCCCATGATCGTTATTTTATCAATAGAACAGCTACCCGGATTCTGGAATTAAGTAACCAGTCTCTTACCAACTATCTGGGTAATTATGATTATTATCTGGAAAAAAAGACGGAACTTTCAGCGTTAAATGCTGTGAAAGTTACAGAAACAACCAACACTTCCTTAGTATCTTCCGTTTCAGCTGATTCCGCAATTGCTCCTTCTGCTCTTGACTGGAAAGCGCAGAAAGAAGAACAGTCCAGAAAACGAAAACAGGAAAACGACCTGAAAAAATGCGAAGAAAAAATCGCCCAATTAGAAACACGCGACAAAGCCATTGATGAAGAAATGGCTTTGCCTGATGTATGTACTAATGTTGGACGACTAAATGAGCTTTCCAAGGAAAAAGATGCTATTTCCACCGAATTGGAATCTTTATATGAGGAATGGGAAGTTTTAGCTAATTAAAAAGAGTGCTCTAATGTGGTTCTTACTGCTTTAATAAAATCTTCACTATTCAAGACCTTTACATCAAGTAGCGAAGATATCAAAGCAAGATCCTTTGTCATCTTGCCTTCTTCTATCGTCTGAACTGTTGCTTTTTCCAGCTTGTCTGCAAAATCAACCAGTTCCGGCAATTCATCCATTTCTCCACGTTTACGGAGCGCACCAGACCATGCAAAAATAGTTGCGACAGAATTGGTAGAAGTTTCTTCACCCTTTAAATGCTTATAATAATGACGCATTACAGTACCGTGTGCTGCTTCGTATTCATAAACACCTTTTGGACTTACCAGAACGGAAGTCATCATGGCAAGAGAACCAAACGCAGATGATACCATATCACTCATGACATCACCGTCATAATTTTTACATGCCCAGATAAAGCCACCTTTAGATTTCATCACACGTGCTACCGCATCATCAATCAGTGTGTAGAAATAGGTGATACCGGCTTTTTCAAATGCTTCTTTATAATCCTGGTCGTAGATTTCCTGGAAAATATCCTTAAAGGTATGATCATATTTTTTGGAAATGGTATCTTTGGTAGCAAACCACAGATCCTGCTTTGTATCCAATGCATAGCTAAAACATGATCTGGCAAAGCTTTCAATAGACTGGTCAGTGTTATGCATACCCTGTAAAACACCGGCTCCCTTGAATTCCTGTATTGTTTCACGGATTTCGGTACCGTCTGCTCCTGTATATACCAATTCGGCTTTACCAGCTCCCGGCACTTTGATTTCTACACTCTTATACACATCTCCATAAGCATGTCTTGCAAGTGTGATAGGAAGTTCCCAGTTACGAACACAGGGCTCAATTCCTTTTACAATAATAGGCGTTCTAAAAACAGTTCCATCCAAAATCGCACGAATAGTACCATTTGGGCTCTTCCACATTTCTTTCAGGTTATATTCTGTCATTCTGGCTGCATTAGGAGTAATCGTAGCACATTTTACAGCAACACCATATTTCAGTGTAGCTTCTGCAGATTCTTTGGTGACCTGATCATTGGTTTCATTTCTGTGTGCCAGACCCAAATCATAATACTCTGTTTTCAGATCCAAAAATGGAAGCAGTAACTCATCCTTGATATCCTGCCAGAGGATTCTGGTCATTTCGTCTCCGTCCATTTCTACTAATGGGGCTGTCATTTTAATCTTGTTCATGATAAGTTGTCTCCATTCTCACCTATATATTTTTCTGTGCTTCAGCCAAACGACTCATAAATCCACTCTTCTTCATATTCTCAAAAGCATTGATCATATGGTCATGGGCAAGCTTTTCAGCTTCATCCGGTTTTTTATTTTTAATAGCGTCCATAATCTTTCTATGTTCATCATTAGACGCAAGTCCACGGCTTGCCGTTGAAAGTGTCTGTTTTCTGATTCTGATTACATACTGATGAAAATCCCTTAAGGTATGCTCCAGCATTTTAGACTGGCAGGCATCATAAATAATATCGTGAAAACGATTATCCAATTCTGCCAGCTGTTCCAAATGTCCCTTTTCTGCATGAAAATCAGCAAGATATACATTTTCTTCCATTTCTTCCAACTGTTCATCTGTAATATAATCAGTTGCCCATCTGGCAGCAAGTCCTTCCAGTCTGGCTCTCATCATGTAGATGTCTTCTACATCCTTAGGTGTAATGCCTGTAACATAAGCTCCTTTATTGGGGATGATCTGTATCAGTCCCTCCAGCTCCAACTGTCTGAAAGCCTCTCTAACAGGAGTTCTGCTGACACCAAGTTCTTCACCAATAGCAACTTCTCTAAGCTCCTCATGCTCCTTATACTTTCCACCCAGAATATCTTCTCTTAATTTGCTGAATACACGGCCACGTAAAGAATACTTATCTGTGACCTCCTGCTTCACGTCATACTGGCTCATTTAACCCCTCAACCTCGTCTTCTTCATTTTTGTATTTTTTTCATACCAAGTTTTTCACAACAAGCATCTATTTCAGCGACCAGTTCCTCGTCTGTTAAAACCGTCACACGACCTTCCGCATACTGCTCGTCCACCCAATCTTTTATGCTTACAATTAGCGGTGAATTCTTTTCAAAGGCATTTTCACTGTCTAACTTATAATAGGTGTTGATCCAGTGTGCGATTCCTGCAAGACCGGATGTATTTGAAACTGCACATAAAACAGGTCTGTTTAAAAACTTCTCTGTATCAAAGATATTATATATTTCTTCATTTTTCAATAACCCATCTGCATGAATTCCGGCTCTGGTAACATTAAAGTTCTTTCCTACAAAAGGAGTTCTTGGCGGAATGTGGTAACCAATCTCTTTTTCATAGTATTCTGCCAGTTCTGTGATCACTGTAGTGTCCATTCCATTCAGGTCACCCTTTAACTGTGCAAATTCAAATACCATTGCCTCCAAAGGCGTATTTCCGGTTCTCTCACCGATACCAAATAGTGATGTATTTATACCACTGCATCCGTACAACCAGGCTGTTGTGGAGTTGACTACAGCCTTATAGAAATCATTGTGACCATGCCATTCAATCAATTCATGTGGCACTCCTGCATGCTTATGAATTGCATAAATAATACCTTGAACAGATCGCGGGATAACGGCACCGGGATAATTCACACCATATCCCATAGTGTCACACGCTCTGACTTTGATAGGTATTTTGTACTCATCCATCAATTTCATCAATTCCAGACAGAAAGGAACTACATAACCGTATATATCTGCCCTTGTAATATCCTCCAAATGACATCTTGGAGAAATACCTTCCTCCAGACAGGCACGGATCACGCTAAGATAATGATCCATTGCCTGCCTTCTTGTCATTCTTAATTTCATAAAAATATGGTAATCAGAACAACTGACCAGAATACCTGTCTCCTTCATACCCATTGCTTTTACCAATTTAAAATCTTCTTTGCTGGCTCTGATCCAGCTGGTAACCTCAGGAAATTCATATCCCATTTCCATACATTTGTAAGCAGCATCTCGATCTTTTTTACTATAAAGGAAAAATTCACTGGCACGTATCATGCCATTTGGACCACCAAGTTTATGCAAATAATCATAAATTCTTACGATCTGCTCTGTTGTATAAGGGGCTCTGGATTGCTGCCCATCTCTAAAGGTTGTATCTGTGATCCAGATATTCTTTGGCATATTATGAGGAACAATTCTATCATTAAACGGAATTTTAGGAATATCAGAGTAGGGAAACATATTACGGAAAACGTTTGGTTTCTTCACGTCATCCAGAATATACATATGTTCTTCGATTTCCAGCAAGTTATTCTTACCGTTCATTGTTACGGGGCGATTTTCAAAGGTCCCAGCGTCATTAAATTCATTATAATTCATGTTTGAAAGCACCATCCTTGTATACATAATGATATCGTAATAATTCCGCTAAAATTTCTTTTAATCCTTTGTACCGTATTATTGTATACAATCATGCAACTGCTGTCAAGTATTAAATCATGGAGTAAAATGAACCATTCCCCAGCCCTGTATATTCCAATCTTCATTTAAATCTGTTGCAGTTCTGATTAAATACCTTTTAACGATTTGATTATCCCATTCCGGATGATATTGCAGCACTTTTGCAGCCACACCGGAGACAATTGCGGTAGCCATGGATGTCCCGCTTTTTTTACAATATGCATTAATGTACTTACCGCCTCTCGCATGAATTCTGCTATTACAGGAAATTATATCCGTCCCTGGTGCTACCAGATCCGGTTTTCTGATTAATTCGTGTTCTCTATTCAAATATGATGCTTTAATAAATCCCCGTCCTGAGTAATGTTCGCAAAGATCTTCCCGTTCTCCAAAATAGCCACCGTCATGACATCCGACTGATATAATGTTCCCCAGCATGGCTAGTTTGGATATGCTAAGTGGCATTGGACCGGCATTACCGGCCGCACAAACAACTATAATACCGGCATCCCATGCCGCCATGATCTGTTCCCGCAGGCTGGTCAGTGAAGATATCGTAACCTGTTTTTCAAGTCCAATGGATATATTTAAGATACGAATATTCCATTTTTTCTTATTTTCCATTACCCATTCAATACCCTCACACATTCTGGCTGTTTCACCGCTGCCATCCTTATTTAAAACCTTGCCAATCACAAGAGAAACCTCCGGTGCAATACCTCGATATAACCTGGTAACTCCTGATGCTGTTCCATCTCCGGCAATACAGCCTGCTACATGGGTTCCATGACTACTATCATCATATGCTTCTTTTTTTCCGTTCACGAAATCCTCAAATGCCAGAATTCGATTATTAAAATCTATATGTTTTACAATACCCGTATCCAGAACAGCAACTGAAAAGTTTGCTTTTTCACGGTATTTATTATTTTCATTTTAACGAAAGATATTAGAATCAGCCTCACAGCCGATTTGTTTTCGAACTCTATTCATAAGAAAAAAAGCCTTTTTACTATCATATGCCAGTAAAAAGACTTTGTTTCTGATTGCAAAAGTACTGCAATATAATTATGATATTTTCTTCTTTTTTCCTGAGAAAAATACAGCTAATCCCCCAAAGGCCAGACCCGCAGCCAAAAACCACTTTGGCGCGATTGGATCACCGGTATCCGGTGTGGTATCCATTTTACCGCCTCCAAGACTTCTGAAAACGGCTGCTCCATTGGAAATTCTTGCTGTTCCGACAACATCTCCATTTTCAGGAGTATAAATAACATAGGGTGAGAAATGAGTAGCTTCCAGGTGAAGTAATTCACCATCTTCTGAAACCGAAAATGATACTTCTTCCAGCTGTCCATCACCATCTGTACACAAAACACGGACATTGTCACCGGAGACGGACTCCGGAACCGGAATGGTGATCGTAATCGGCTGCTTCCCTAACAAACTAATAGGAATCTCCTCCGGTTCTGTCTGCATGGAAGCGTCAAAGCATACTGCACCTGCCGGAAGTTCACTTCCGTAAATATTCATAAAAGCATTATTTAATATATCTGTTGCTGTGTTTGAATCTTTTAATTTAATGGAAAATTTCTCGTCAGAAGAACCGGATAAGCTCGCCGTAATCTGACTGCTCTCCGGAATATTGGAGGTCAGATTATAGACTTGTATTCCCTCATTGCTTCCGGATATCTCTGACTCCCCATCAGATGACTCCAATAATGACTGGAATTCCTGTAGTATTTCCACATCTCCCTGATCTGTTGCAACTCCCACATTACCTGCAAAACCATTTGCAGGATCCAGCGCTGTCTGTTCCACCATAACCGATGATGATGGAATAATTGCCGTACTAACGCCCTGAAGCGCAGGCACCCGATAAGAAACATTACTTAATCTGGTGGCAGTTTCCTCATAACTCATAGTCGGTAATGTTGTTCCTTCAAATACTACAGTCTTTTCTTCATCCGTAAGACTGGTGCTCGAAAAATCAAAAGCTCCCAATCCTATTTCTGTCACAGATGCCGGAATATGATACCCGGAAACCGGACATCCTGCAAAGGCACGGTCTTTAATTTTGCTGACATTTTGACCGCCATTTATCACCTGCAAATTATTACAGTTTTCAAAGGCTGCTTCACAAACTACTTCCACACTATCCGGAAGTGTAACGCTGGTCAGCCCACTGTGTCCTGCAAAGACAGACGCTCCAATTGTTTTCACACCATCCGGTACTGAAATAACACCATCATTGCCACTATAAGAAAGTAATATTCCATCTCCCACAATGAGAAAATCATCCTCTCCCTGTGTCATCCAGTCAGACAGCCACTTTGTTTTTTCAAACGCATTGGGTTCTATCTCTATTACAGATTCGGGTATCTCCACATTTGAAAGATTATCACAATGATAGAACGCACCATATCCGATAAAAGTTACAGAATCAGGAATACTAACATCTGTCAAACCACTTCTGGCAAATGCAAAATCTCCTATTGCTGTAATAGAAGGGTCAATATCATATGTTTCCAAAGCTGTATCGCCATAATATGCCGTTTTAACAATTTGATCCCCTGACACAGCGTATTTTGGAATACCACCCTTTTCTTTTCCACCCAATGAAATCACAGTATCATCAGAAACCGTGGTATTATCAGCAATACCATTTTCTGTATCTGGTTCAGACTGATCACTTCCCGCACCTTTAACTTCTGATGCAGTATCATCCAGCATCACATAAGCCTGTCCATTTAAAACACGGGTTTTTCCATTTAAAGTACCTGTATCCTGTGTTACCGTAGATGCACCATTTACAAGAGTTGCAGAAACACCAAAACGTGAAACATGAGTCTCCTCTGTTCTGCCATCTGAAGAATTACCGGATGCTGAATTTTCTCCGTTATCAACTCCAGCCTGTTCATCCTGTTCCTGCATATAGGCATCAATGTCCTCATATTCGGACTGATTAACAGATGTTTGATCGAAAGTTTCTGCAAAATCGGCAGCCGAACTTCCTTCTTCAGCATTTATCTTTAAACGATAACAACCATCAAAAGCTGTTGGGTGAATATAGGTAACTGAAGGTGGAATTGTGATGTTTTCCAAAGAAAAACAATCCGAAAATGCCTTCATATCGATTGTTTTCACAGAATAAGGAATATCCACCTGCGTCAAAGACCGACATCCGGAAAATGCATAACCTGAAATCTCCGAAACGCTGGGACTAATGGACACTGTTTTTAGATTCATAGCCCCCCAGAAAGCATAATCCTTGATTTTTTCCACAGTATTCAGCATATTAAATGCTTCCGTTGTTCTACCCGGCAAATACTGATATAACGTCGTCTGGTCTGTATCATAAATTGCACCATTCAGGCATGTAAACCTACTGGCGGATCCATCAGAATCTTTTTCGAAGATTACATTTCCCAATTTAGTACAGCCTGCAAAAACACCGGACCCCAATTCTGTCAAACCAGAACCAATAGAGACATTTTCCAGACTGACAGCTTTACTAAATGCAGCGTTACCGATCTTGGTAACTCCATTACCAATAGAAACTGTATGAAGACTGCTACAACCTGAAAAAGCATTATAACCTATTTCCTTTACATTGTTTCCAACGGTAACTTTAAGTAAAGAGGTGTTGTTTTCAAAACACCCCTCTCCTATTTTTTCTACACGATCAGGAATGGTTACTTCACTGGCCGTGCCACTATATTTTATTAAGGTTGTTCCATCCAACTGAAAATCGGAGGCCGTGGTTGCATCAGCTTCCACTTGCGCCACTGGGATCTGAGTTGCTGCCACGGCAAGTGACAGCAATAGAACGCCCAGTAATTTTCTAATTTTTCTTTCCATTCCCTGCTCCGTAAGTTGCCACGTTAATAGTACGTACCGGTCTATCCTTTTTCAGGAACAATATGATAGATACACAGGCAAGTCCAATAGATAAAAACCATTTCGGACTGATATCACCAGTTTTCGGATTGGCATCCAACGTGCCATCTGTAAGGTTTGCTGTATCTGTATAGATCACATATGGTGAGAAATGAGATGCTGTAAAGGTCACACATGACACACCATTAATAGATGAAAATCTTGGTGACAGAGATTCTATCTGTCCGTTTACTACCGCTGCAGTTTTATTGTTGCCGGCGTAATTCTTCAAGGTATCCGGAAGCGGTAATGTAATATCCACTGTCAGACCTGTGGTATCTTTGATCTCAGTAGTTCCTGTGGAATCATATAATTTTATGTTCATTGGATAATATACCAGATTATCCAGGGAACCAAACTGACTGCGAAGTGCCTCTTCAATCTGAGAAGTAGTGGCATCATCCTGTGTGATCTTTACCACAAAATTATCAGTAGAACCGTTTACCACAGCACTTGCCAGATCAGTATTACTGATACCCGAGGATCCGACAATTACTGATGTGGAACCATTATTCTTGTTTGCAGTAGATGCTGTACCAGGTCTGCTACTGTTTCCACTGACACTGTATCTATTCGTGCTCTTATTGCTGGAAACCGTTTCCTTCTTATAATTAGCCTTAACTGTTACATCATTTCCAGGCATGATGAAGAAGGTATTTGCCGAATTCACACTGTTAAAAGATACACCTGAACTGGTAGTTGTCCAATTTCTGAATTCTGTTCCGTCCACAGGATTGTCAGCTGATATATTGACATAGGTTCCTTTTGTATAGGTGCCATCGCCGGATCCACTTTCAACCCAGACGGTATATTTGTAATCATCCTTATTATTGTTGTTATTACCACTTCCACTGCCGCTTCCACTTCCGCTTCCACTGCCGTTTCCGGAAGCAGTGCCGCCACCGCCTGTGCTATTGGAACTATACTGTGCAACTAATGTGGTATCAGCTGTTATATTTCGATAGCTTCCACTCCAACCGGTGAAGGTATATCCTGTTCTGGTGGGATTAGTCTCCGGCGGAACCGCATCTGCACCTTCATCTACATACTGTGGATCAATTACGTTAGAACCGTCATAATCTACAAAGCAGACTCTGTAATACTCATCCATAATATCCAGATATATATTGTTATCATTTGCATAACGAGCAGCCGAACTGTCTGAATAAGTTCTAATTGTGTTCGTCTTAGTATGTTCAAAAGCTGAATCTGCAATATTTACTTCTTTACCCGGAATAGTAACAGAAAGTCCTGTTACATTATCAAAAGCGTTAGCCATGATATCATTCACACTTGGTGGTAATTCCACAGTCGTAAGATTGTCACAATTCGCAAAACAACTTTCCGGAATCACTTCCAGTTTGTCTGATCCGGCTAAGATAACCCTGGTTACAGCATCACAGTCCTCAAAGGCTCCCTCATTAATATCTGTAACAGCTGATAAATATTCACCATCAACCGTATCTGCGGTAGTAACAATCGGAGAACCGACTCCGTTGTCAGCACCACGGGAGCTTAAACATTCAATGATGGTATAAGTACCATCATAAGCACCGCTGTCATCTTTATTTTTCTCATAGATAATACCATTTACACCAAAGTAATCGCCCGCACTGGAAACATTAGTCAGATCAGTACAGCCAACAAAAGGTGCCGTTCCGATATCTTCCAGATTATCGCTTAAAACAACACTCTGTAAATTTTCACAGCTTTCAAAAGCATAGTCCGGCAATTTTTTAACTGAAGTCAGTGTTACTGACAGAATACGATCATTTCCAATATATTTTACTTCATTGGAACCATTACCCTTCTTTTCCTCATAATAACCGCTGAATAAACCCGGATGAGAATTTACAGTCTCCGTTAATGTATTATTATTCTGATCATAAATCAGCTGGGTCTTGGATGCATCAGTATACATGGAATATACTGCCGGATCCAGTCCTGCACCTGATGAAAAATATGCATTCACATTGTTCTTATTCTTGGTAGAAGCAAAATAAGAATAAGCATCAATGGATTCCACACCTTCCGGTACAACAATATTCTGGCATGCATCAATCCACGCAATTTCATAAGCATTTAAACCAACCACACCATGAGGCGCTTCATTATTTTTGATAATACTGTATTCGTGGTTATAATCCACATTATCGATAGTATTATTAGTAAAATACGGTTTTACCTTGGAAGAAGATCCTTCCATCATCATTGCATCATATTTATTTACAATATCATCAATCTTTGTATCATTTACGCTGTAACCATTGTCCGTCAAATAGGTCTCTAACAGATCCAGTTCACTTGCTTTTGCAGTAATAGGCTGCAACATGGAAAGCATCTCCTGGGCCGGTGTATCACTCTTAGCATTGGCAGATAAATCTCCCGAATAATATCCCTGCTCTAAGAAGTAAATCAGATAATTTTGATTGATCAGTCCTCTGGTAGTATTCACCAGCTGATTTGGCTCAGAGTTGCTGCCACCTGTCCAGTTGGCGTTAACCCAAGGTCCATTCAAATCATCAACAACTGCCCAATCCGGATTTTCACCTTTGCTCTTCTGACCATAATAATCAATGGCTGCATAGGCAAATTCGTCACGATAGCTGTCATAAGAACTGTCTCTGTAATTATTGTAGTATACGTTTTCCTGTGCATCACAGTAAGCAGCATGGTCTGTATCCAGCTCATCATATTTAGGATAATTCAGTAACGTAATCTGCGAAGTTTCATCATCATACATTACAGTCATAAATGTTGGTGATGTGGACTCATAACATATTCTTATGCTGAAATCTTCATTTACATAGTTAACAGGATCCATTGCATAAGCATATGGTGCAAATGAAGAACTGATCGGACCATGGAAGGTCAACTTATTACTGCCTGTCACAAAGGCTCCGGTACCAATACCTAAACTGTCAGAAGCATCATGGTTGAAAGCTATGTCAACCAAGCTGTTGCAATTCTGGAATGCATTTGCTCCTATATCCGTTACTGATTTACCAACGGTAACTTTCTGTAATAATGGGAAATTACTGAACACTCCGTCACCAATATTACTAATAGAATCATCTGCAATTATAACTTCCGTAACACTTTCCTTTACTTCATCCGCAAAACAGTTCTCACCAAGCGCATTTACCTTCTGCCCGGCAACACTGCTTGGTATTGTAAGAACTGATCCAGCAGCGCTATCTGCATAAGAACAGGAAACCAAAGTGCCGTTAGAATCAATAGTCAGGAAATAGCTGCCACTTTGCACTTCATAATAGTTTTGTCCACCTGATGTATATACATATGGCACATAGAAATTCTCATCTGATGCACCACCCCATGTACATCCCCTGGTCATGCTACGTGGACCGGAAGGCTGTCTTCCGGTGGAATTAAATTCCGGACCAAATACATAGAAGTCTTCATTGATAATCGTGCTAAATAGTCTGTCACCGTTAAAGGTAACGTTACTGCAGGCACCCGTGGAATCTGCAAAATGAAGTACATTCATGTTATAGCAGTTACCCAGCATCATGTCATACAGATAAACAGTATTGGTAGCGCCATAATTAGCTGGAATATTCAGTGTCTGCAAGGAACTTCTATTGTAAAACAGATAATCTCCGTAATTTGTATTTACATTTGGAAGAGAAACGGTAGACAAACTGCCACCAATGTCACGAACCGCAAATACACCATTACCAATAGAATTAATAGTCGCCGACTCAATATTAATCTCAGAAATACCGGAACAGTTATAAAATGCATAGTCTCTGATATCACAGCCGGTAGAGGTATTGATCAGACTGCAGTCCAGCGCACCAATCCTGGTACATCCTGCGAATGCGCCTACTTCAATAGCGGTCAGACTGGCCGGCATCGTAAAGTAAGCAGAGCTTGTCTCCACTGCATCTGACGTATCCGAACCTGTATAGGTAATACACTGTGATAAATTAGTACAGCCATAGAAAGCTTCTATACCAATCTTGGCTGTATTTTTTGCCAGTGTAATTTTGCCGAGATTGTAACAGTCTTTAAACGCTCTGTTACCAATATTCATAGTTCCTGCCATTTTAATTGCCGTAATAAAGGAACTGTTAAAAGCATAATCACCTATCTTTTGTACAGTATCTTCCAGAGTAATACTGCTGACATTTCTAACACCTTCAAATGCACCGATAATATAATTGGTTGCTACATCAGAAATCGTTTCTCCCGAATCATCCGTTGCATAATAGGAACCAATTCCGTAACAGGTAATATAATTTGTAAATAAGAAACCATCCTTATCTGTTCTGATCTCATTTCCACCAGTAGATGTGATATAGCCGTTTTCCGTAAAATCCTTTAAATATTTAACAAGATAAACTGTTACATACTCCCCGTCGGTTTCATTATATTTCTGAACAGGTACAAGTGTTGCTGCATTATAACTGTTTAACTGACTGTAAAGATTTACATCACAGTAAAAAGCCTTCAGCTCATCCTCTGACATATCCAGATTAGGCTGCATGCTATAGGTTCCCGGAGTGGCAAGTGCTGCAATAGCAGCATCCTGTTCCACTGCTGTCGGATAATTTTCGAGGTCTGCCCGAATGGCTGCAACCTGACTTTCATAATTAGTAATATCGGAGGTAAGAGAACTTAATTTTGATTGTCCTGATCCATAATTATTGAAAATATCATGAGCCAGACCTGTTGCTGTTTCGGCTGCTCCATTATAGGTATACTGAATCTTCTCAGCGACATTGGAAACACCGGCCTTGGAAGAATCATAGGCTATCGTCGCAACTTTCGTAGCATCTCCGGCTTTAAATGTTTCATCATAAGCAGTTGCTTCCACTTCAAAGAAGGAAGAAACCAGATATCTTGGTACGGTAACAGAATCTACCGTAAAGTTATCATTGTAGTCATAGATAACACCATAAGGCTGACCGTTAAAAGTGCCGTTAAAAAATTTATATTGCCAGGACATGGTATAGTTTGTCCCAGAACCCTCAATAATGTATGAGGTCTGAGATGTCATAGTACTGTTATAAATCATTGACATATCATTGCTGACGGTAATATCTGATTCAATATCAGAAATACCAGCCAAATAGCCAAAAGATTCGTTTGCCGCAGTCAGATCCCGTTGCAGTGTGCTGGTCGTCTCCGTCTCAGTAGTTGCATTATCAATCTTAGCATCAATATCCCTGGTAGGAATTGCCGCCACAATAATTGCTGTGATCATTAAAACCGCAGCCATGGTCTTGCGTACTGTTCGTTTTAACTTCCTGTTTATTTTTCTCCTGGCAACTTTTTTTCCCATTGGTATCTCTCCCTGTTTCCGCTTTGAAACGGATTTAGTCAATTCGTTTTGCAACCACCACAAATCTACCGTATTGCTCATAATGATCGCAGGTGGATAAAGTGAGCAGTTCATCCCCATATGATGCCGTTATCCCGGTATCATATAAGCTCATTTCAGACATCTCATTCATTGCTGAATCAAAAGCTTCTTCGGAAGCAGCGTCAATGAACTGGTAATATTTAAAAGTTATTTCATCCGTGGTATAAACCCTGGATCGAAATACATACATAATTTGATAAGTTCCCTTTTCATATATACTGTCAAACTGAATAACCGGGTGCTCATCATAATATTCCTTTGTACTGTATTTATCCAGCTGACCAAACATCTTCCCTGATGACATATGATGTCCATATACGATCAGATTGGTACTGGGTTTAATCACATCACAATTCGTGTCCAGAAAAATACTGCCATTTTTATCATATTCCTGGGTACTGTTATGCGTTAAGTAATACTCATTGTTCTCAGTCTGCATAACAGGATAATCTATATTTGTATCGTCAATTTTCAGCCATCCGATTAGTCTTTTGTTGGTATTATAAAGAGTTTTATATTCATCGAGTATCTCCGGCGTTTTTCCATCTTCACCGGTTTTATGTACTCTTACACCGCCTACCCCGGTTAACAGATCAGACCCTTTTAATTCAGCCATTTGTTCATAAGCACTTCCGGTTCTCTCAGCAAAATAATAATAAACGCTAAAATATCCAAAACAGCCTACTGCCACCAGACTACATAAAATAACTAATAACCGTCTTCTGCGTTCCTGCTTTTTTAATTCAGCAAGCACTACCTTTTTCATAGCCTCATCATACTGCTCTAATTCAGCCACTGCCTGTTGTCTGGTTTTTCTGGTTCTTTTTTTTTCATTTCCGGTTTTCCCGTTTTCCTTTTTCCCTGCTAACTTTCCTGCTTTGTCCGTTGCAGATTTTCCGGCATTCTTAGAAAGCACTCGTAATCTTTCTTCCAGATCCTCTTTAAAATCAGTTCCCACCATGGTCTCGAATCGCAGCTGATTCGTATGTATCCGATTTAAAATCTTCTGTATCTCATCAGAATCTTTTATCTGATAAAGACTTTTCAACTGATCAATTTTCTGTTTATCCCGACAGGCAGCATCATAATCTGATTTGGTCCGGAACTGTCTGCCTTCCACATTCCATCCCTGTTTGTTCATCCTTTGTCCTCATGTGCAAAGCAATCCATAAAAATACATTTTTACAGACTACACCTAATTATCTTTCTATCTTCTTTATTTTACTATATCTTGAAATATTATCAAGATTTTTTTCAAGATATGGTATTTATAAATGATTAAGTTGGGAGAACTTGTATCTTTATGATTAAAAGCATAAATTAAGGCCTGTTTGATATAATTTCAACATCAAACAGGCCTTTACCTTTATTTCTGCTATTTTAGATGGAATCAATGATTCCAAGTTTCTGTAATTGCTTAATTGTTCTACGTTTAAAGGCTGCGCTTTCCAACGGATAGGATAAAATGTCTTCTGCTCCCGCCGCCATTGCCGCCCTGAACTGACTCATATTCCCTTCCTCGCAAATGGCAAATGCAGGAACTTCCTTCAGCCATTCCTGCTCATTGATGGCGCTCCAGATAGCAGCCACCTGTTCATCATTTTCAGCCGTATCAACATACATCAGAACCGGATTGTTATTAGTTTTCTTACCCAGTGTTTCCAGATCAGCAGGTGCTAAAGCCTCTATCACCCGAACCCGAATTGGCATCAATGCCTGTACAAGACTGCAGACGCTCCGGTTTCTGCTCATTAATAATACGACCGGTTTATCATCATCATTTACCGATATAGGAGATACGCCATATTCCCGGCTTCTGGCCTTTCCTTCTTCTTTTGCCATATAAAGTGCTTCATCAGCCTGATGAAACAGATCCTGGTAAGAAATCTTTGTTCTATTGTTAAAAGCATAGCCTACACTCAAAGAAACATTTTCCGAAATGGTCAAATTAGGCTTATATTTCATAAGCTGAATTAATTCATTAATCTTGTTCCGTACAGTATCTTTTGACGGAACATCTGACATCAATACAACATATTCATCGCCGCCAATTCTTCCGATCAAATCCGATTTACGAAACAGTCCGGAAATCAGATCCGCAACAATTCTAATCGTGTGATCACCTGCCAGGTGTCCTGACAAATCATTTACTGCTTTAAAATTATCAATATCAACCGACCATTAAAGCATGGAGCTTATCAGACTGGCATTCCAGCAATTCATTAATGGCATATTCTGCAGTTGTCTTATTATAAAGACCAGTCATCTGATCTAATTCAGTTTTTACCTTTAATCGCTCTGCTTCCAGTGCAATGGAAAGCATACGCTGATGTGATGCCATTACATTATTTACACGCGAACAAACAATTTCAGGTACAAAAGGCTTATTTACAAAATCATTTGCTCCCAGATCAAAAGCTTTTACCTGATCATCCAACGCTTCGCTGGATGAAATAATAACAACCGGAACATCCTTGAAATACGGCAGTGAAGCTTTTCTTCTCATTACCTCAAGGCCATCCATATCAGGCATCATAATATCCAGTAAAACAATATCTATATGTCCCTGACAACTCTCTAAAATTTCCAATGCTTCTCTGCCGTTCTCAGCCTCTAAGATCTCATATTTATTCTGAAATAACAGCTTTAAAATCTCTCTGTTCATTAGATTGTCGTCAACAATTAACATGGTATTATCCATTTTGTATTTTCACTCCTATCGTAAAGCTAAGCCCAGTTTTCACGGATTTTTCTTAGCAAGTCTGCCTCTTTCTGGATATTCTGGCAATTTCCAAAACCAATGCTTTATTGTCGGCGTTTTCTTTTGCTAAAACTGCTATTTT
>JAQUUX010000055.1 GCA_028693705.1 Lachnospiraceae bacterium
CTGACATTATTTCTTCCGGCAAAGTAACCGTGAGAAAAACCTAATGTCTGGAAACCCTTTATTTATCAGTATTTTTAGTAGAGCTACTTCTCAACCCTTGACATCAAGACAACACACTCAACGTGCCCCGTAAACGGAAACATATCAACTCCCCGCCCCTTCACAAATCGATATCCATGCTTTGTCAGATACTGCAGATCTCTCGCCTGTGTCTCCACATTACAGGAAATATAAACTATTTTCTCCGGTGCGCAGGTTACTGCTGCTGACAGGAAATTCTCGTCACTGCCATTTCTTGGCGGATCCATGAAGATAACATCCAGCTTTTCACTGGCTGCTGCCATTTGTAGCAAGAACTCACCGGCATCTTTTTCATAAAAATCTATGTTCTTTACCTGATTTAATTTTGCATTCACAACAGCATCACGAACTGCGTCACGATTTAATTCAACGCCGATTACCTTAGCCGCCTTATCACTTGCCACTAGTCCGATGGTTCCGATACCGCAATAAGCATCCAGTACCTTTTCTTTTCCCGTAAGACCTGCATACTCCATTGCCAGACCGTAAAGAACCTCTGTCTGTACCGGATTAATCTGGTAAAAGGATTTTGCAGAGATTTTGAAAGTCTTACCACATAATTCATCTACAATATAACCTTTACCATAGATTACCTGCTCCTTATCTCCAAGGATCATGCTGGTGTGCTTGTCATTTACATTCACGATTATCGTGGTAATCTCAGGATGTTCTTTTCGAAGTGCCTTTACAAAATTATTTTTCGAAGGCAGAATAGGAGAAGTCAATACCAGAACTACCATAATCTCCCCGGTAGACTGTGCCACACGCACCAATGCCCGACGAAACAGACCATACTCACTGTTCTCATCATAGGTCTTTATTTTAAAAGAAGGAAGCAGCTTACGAATCGTTCCAATGATGGCATCTGCTTTTTGATTTTCCAATAAACAAGTTTCGATAGATACCACCTTGTGCGTACTTTCCTGATAAGTACCTGATATAACCGTTCCCTTTTCCCAGCCAAATGCTGCATGGACCTTATTTCGATAAAAACGTGGGTCTTTCATCCCTACAATTGGCTCACATTTGCCAAAAGGTTTTAACTGCTCTGCCACAAACTTTTCTTTTGTCTTAAGCTGTTCCGAATATAATGTCCCCATATAAGCACAGCTGCCACATTTATGTGCTACCGGACATTGATAAGCACCCGGAACCTTAGGCTGTCTTTTAGCCGTTTGCACAGATCGACCAGCCTGTCTTGGATTCTCATCTGTTTTTCGTTTATCATCTGCATGCCATGTGCCTGTTGTTTTCCTTCTGTCATCGGATTTCCACTGACCCACCGGCCTTTTCTTATCATCAGACTTCCACTGACCTGCTGACTTTTTCGGATCGTCAGTTTTCCACTTTGCTTCCGTCTTACTAAAGCCCGCCTTCTTACCGTAACTTCTACTCTCATTTCCTTTATTTCTTTGATTCATGTTTTTCTTTTCCATAATTTCCACAACTTTCTATTTACCAGAACATATGTTCGTGTTAATATAATTATATTCCTGTTAATAAGTAAAAGCAAACACTAAAATTTGCTTTTTAATTGTATCATAAATCCGTACATTATGGTAATGGAGTATACTAACATGAACAAAACATTAAATGTTCCCATCCAGCTGATCAGTGTGACCTCTACCGTAGGTGAACTGACACCTGTTTTATTTAAATTAGAAAATGAACAGCATGAGATTGTTACAATCCGCATAGATAGAATTATTACCTGCAAAGAAAGAGGCTATCAAAGCAGTAAAGAACTTATTTTCACCTGCACAGCTCCCTTAGCCGATGGGGCGCAACATCTTTTTAACTTAAAATACAATGTTCTGCTTCACAAATGGACTCTTTTTGAATTATTATCCTAGTAGATACTGCTATATGTATTTAAACAATGTTAGAATGCAAATTTTGTTTCTATTTTCAGACTATGAAAGAAAGTGTTTACCTTATGGATACTGTTATCTATCATGTTGATGTGAATAGTGCATTTTTAAGCTGGGAAAGCTGCTATCGCCTGTGTCAGGATCCCCAGGCTCTTGATCTGCGCACGATTCCTGCCATCGTCGGTGGTAATCAGGAAACCCGTCATGGCATCGTTCTGGCGAAATCTACTCCGGCTAAGAAATTCGGTATCCAGACTGGGGAACCCATAGTAGATGCCAAACGTAAATGTCCCAATCTGACCGTGGTATTGCCCAGCTACTCCTGCTACGTGGATTATTCCAGACAATTAATCGACCTATTGAAAACCTATGCTCCATCCGTGGAACAATATAGTATAGACGAAGCTTTCTGTGACATGACTGGCACCAGAAAACTATACGGAGATCCTGTTATTTTTGCGGAAACCTTGAAAAATATGATTCGTGACAGGCTTGGCTTTACAGTTAATATTGGCATTTCTTCTAATAAATTGCTTGCAAAAATGGCTTCCGATTTCAGAAAGCCGGATTTGGTTCACACCCTGTTCCCTGAAGAAGTTCCGACCAAGATGTGGCCTCTTTTCATTGATGAACTCTTTTTCGTCGGTCAGTCCACAGCTAAGAAGCTGCATGAACTGGGCATTTCTACAATTGGAGATCTGGCACATATGGATCTCGACGTACTCACTCATTTGTTTAAGAAGCATGGCGAGATGATCTGGAATTATGCCAATGGCAAAGACATGGAAATCGTTACCGATCACCACCATACCGCCAATAAAAGCTATGGCAACTCTCTTACTCTTCACGCAGATGTAACTGATGCAGAAACAGCAAGACTCTTTCTGCTATCCCTCTCTGAAACTGTAGGTGCCAGAATAAGAGCAGATAAATCCTATGTAGGAGTGGTTGGTGTTTCCATCGTAGACCAGAATTTTGTCAGACAAAGTAAACAGCAGACACTCTTCTCCGATACCAATGTGACAGAAGAAATTTATCAGACAGCCTGCACTCTCTTTTCTGAAATCTGGACAGGCGTACCCATCAGGCAGCTTGGAGTCTTCACCGGTAAAGCTTCCCGTGATGCTTCCTACCAGTTTAATTTATTTGACCAGGATAAATATGAAAAATTAAGTAAACTAAATACTGCAGTAGATTCTATCCGTTCTAAATTCGGAGAAGATGCCATTAAGCGCGCCAGCTTTGTCAATAACGATACTGCTGACCATATGACCGGCGGCTTAAACCGCTCCCGTAGGAATCATAAGAGCGATATATAAAATACAATTTCAAAACAGGCCTGTAAAAAAACACATCAAGATTCTTCTCAATTGTCAACTTCTGTTTTTTCATAGTTGACAATATGTTTTTCATGTGACATAGTAAAAATCGTACACACTATATAAAAGGCAGGTAAACACTATGACGCAATCAATGAAAGAAACGAGTTCCAATAAAAATGCTTCCAATAAAATTTCAACTACGCAGCTGGTTTATGCTGCACTCTTTACAGCTATCCTGGCAATCTGTTCCTGGATTTCCATCCCGTCCGCTGTTCCATTTACCATGCAGACCTTTGCCGTTTTCATTACCCTTTCCTTATTAGGTGGCAAGCTTGGATCTCTGGTCATCTTCGTATATATTCTGCTGGGTGACATCGGCGTTCCCGTTTTCTCCGGCTTTAAGGGTGGTCCCGGTGCCTTATTCGGTACAACAGGTGGTTATATTCTCGGTTTTATCCTGACTGCACTCGTTTACTGGATGATCACTGCTTTATGTGGAAATAAACTATATATTAGAATAACAGCCTTGCTTCTGGGTCTTACACTGTGCTATGCTTTTGGTACGATCTGGTTTATGTATCTCTATGCTGCCGTCAATGGTCCTGTCAGTGTTATGACAGCTTTGGGCTGGTGTGTATTCCCATACCTGATCCCGGATTTTATTAAACTTGCACTGGCTTTATTTCTCAGAGGCAGATTATACCGTTATATTCACTTATCCTAGAATATTCCCGTTAAAGTATCTCAACCCTATTTGAAATTATATGGAGACTAATATGAGCGTAAAAGATGAAGTATTAAAGGAACTGGAACTTCATAAAGGCGATTATATTTCCGGTGGTGAGTTAGCTAACCGTCTTTCAGTCAGCCGTAATTCTGTCTGGAAAGCAATTAAACAATTGGAAAAACAGGGCTATCCCATCAATGCCATTACCAACAAAGGATATTGTCTGTCCACTGACAGCATTTTGTTATCCAGTCAGAGTATCTCCAAATACCTGAATTCTTCCGTGCCACATATTGAAACCTTCACCTCCGTTACATCAACAAATGATCTGGTTCGTCACTATGCCGAAGAAGGTGCTCCCGATTGGACTGTTATCATCGCTGAGGAACAGGTAAAAGGACGTGGCCGTTTAGGACGAAGCTTTTATTCTCCTGCTGAAACAGGTATCTATATGAGTCTTTTATTACGCCCTACTATTCCTATCCAGCAAACGATCCTACTGACTACATGTGCTGCTGTAGCTGTTACAAGAGCGCTTATCTCACAGACTGGCATCAAGCCTCAGATCAAATGGGTTAATGACATCTATTATCATGATAAAAAAGTCTGTGGTATCCTCAGTGAAGCTGCTGTGGATATGGAAAATGGTGCTGTAAAATATGCTATTCTTGGCATTGGCATTAATATATTTCCACCCGTACAGGATTTTCCAAAAGATATTAGAAAAACTGCTACCTCTGTTTTTTCTTCCATAGAACAAAATGAAGATTACCGCAGTAAAATCATTGCCGAAATCATAAATCAAATGATGGAACTCTATCCTCATTTAACCGAAAAAACCTTTTATGAGGAATATAAGGCACAGTCCATGCTGCTTGGTAAACCGATTCAGATCTTAACAGGCCCGAGCACTGCGCCAATCAGCGAGCCGGCTATTGCTCTAGATATTGATGAGGACTTACGATTAGTTGTCGAAAAAGAGGATGGCACTATCTCACACTTAAATTCCGGAGAAGTCAGTATCCGTGTAACAACATAAAATTTTCATCATAGGTTCACGACATTTTTCTCTTTGTTTTCGTAAATTAACGTGATATAATGTTTCTCATGCAGGATTAGTATATCGGTAATACATCGGCTTCCCAAGCCGAGGAGGCGGGTCCGACTCCCGTATCCTGCTTATTTTAAGAAAACCCAGTGATTACGGAAAGTATGCGTATTTACTGGGTTTTTGCGTGTTTTATATGTGACCTTTTGTAATTAAACAATGACGAAAATACATATAAGTCTGGAAACATGCAACACGAAATACAACACGAAATCTAATGCATTCCTTCCTATTATATGACTGCAGATACCGGAATAGCATCACCAGCCGGTCAGCTTACACCGATTTGTACTATTCCAGCTGATTATCGTCCACCTATCAATGTACCATTTTCTCTATGCACATGGGACGGTATTTATAGGTGTGTAACCGATCACCAGTGATTTGTGTATTATAGGTTGCACAACCAAAATGTCTTCGTAGTAGGCAATAAAAAATACCTACTTTTATGTAGATTTTTCTGGTTCGTTTTTTAATTCACAATATATTCCGTTATTACATTCTTTATTTTCCTCTTCTTCAAATCGCGCGGGTATTCCTTCTGGAAATGCATCACACACCATTTTCCATCCATCAACCAACCCTTTATAATGAACACAGGAATTGCACAAACTAATACTTATCATACTATTTCACCCCGAAATATTGTTCAAAAAGATCCTTTGCATCTGTGCTCAACGCATTGTATTCTTTTAAATCCCTATTATAAATTACACCAATCTTAGCTACCGACTCTAACAAGTCGTGTTCTGCTGTTCGACTTATTCTAAAAATACCAACAGTTTCATTTAGTCTATTATACTCTGAATATTCAATTTTCCTATACATTCAATAATGATAATTTGAATTTCCATTAATATTTATTCACCACATTGGCACACGTGTTACACTAATTATTGTAGAAGGAGTTATAAATGAAAACTTCCGAACTGGAAAAGATATTAAAAGAAAATAGCTGTGAACTGATACGAAATGGCAGTAATCATGATATCTGGATCAGCCACATCACGAATAAGCAGGAATCAACTTTTCGCAAGTACTTCAGGATGTATTAATGCAAAAAATTGGTAAATAATAAAAATGTTCCCCATTTACTTCCCCCACAAAAAATGTTATCTTCAAATAAAAAGAGGAGTTCCCTATGAAAAAAATTTGTCAAATATTATTTATTATAATCGCTATTGCTACCATGTGTGAATTTTACTTTATTGCCGGTATGTTTACCGGACCGCTTGCCATGCTTTTGCTTTGGATTGCCGGTCTTGTAAATGCATTTCTCTCCGGCAAGGATAAAAACTGGAATGAAGTCTTATTATATCTGATCAGCACTGTTGGTATCACACTTGGTTATTTAAAGCTGTAATCTGTTTTAAAATATTTTCATCACACAAAAAAGCTATTGCAGGTAAGGGGGGAACCAACCTGCAATAGCTTATATATTTTAAAATATTATAACCGATAAAAATAGCTTTCTACAGCCATAAACTGCAGATAAATGTCGCTGTCAATCCACCTAATGCCATGAAAACATTACTGATGGACAATGTCTTCAAACCAGTCTTCATATCAAATCCCATACAGTTCGTATATACCCAGAAGAAACTGTCATTTACATGACAACATACGCGGGCGCCTGCTCCGGATGCCAGGAAAATAAGAATAGGATTAAGTCCTAAAGTTGCTGCAATAGGAGCACACAGAGTAGCTGCTGTTGTAACTGCAACAGTTCCGGAACCCTGAACAACTTTTAATAAACCTGAGATAACAAATGGAATCAGGATAAATGGCAGTCCTGTATTTACAACAAGTTCAGCCAGACTTGCGCCTGCTCCGGATGCCTTTAAGACAGAACCAAGTGCACCACCTGCAGCCGTAATAAATACGATAGGACCGGCATCTTTTAAAGTTTTGTCCATGATTTCAATAATCTTCTTTGCACCCATTCTCTTGCCTAAAGTGATAATAGCCAGAATTGCACCAATTGCAAGTGCAATATTAGCATCACCGATAAAAGATGTAATTCCAAGAATTGGAGATGTCTCCGGCAAAAGCATAGCACATGTGGTATTTCCAACAATCAATAATAAAGGCAGTGCAAGAGGAAGAATACTTGCAATACTTCCTGGAATATCAGTGTCATCGCCAAAAGAAGCTTCCTCTTCTTTTTCTGCTAATAAAGCATCTTCTCTAAATGTATAATAACTTTCCGGTCTGGTACGTAGATATGTTTCTGCGAAGATCCATCCAAAAGCAGTCATGAAAATAGCTGCAAATGCACCATAGAGAATGGCCTGACCAATATCAATTCCTAATAATCCGGCCGCTGCCAGTGGACCCGGTGTCGGTGGAACATACACATGGGTTGCCAGAAGTCCGGCTGATAAACTAACTGCCAATACTGCAAGCGGTATCTTTGTTTTTCTATGTATTGCCTTTACAAGTGGTGTCAATATGACACAGGCAGCATCTGAAAACACAGGAATAGACACCAGATAACCTGTAATCGCCATTGCCAGACCGGCACGTTTCTGTCCTACCAGACGAACCGCATCCATTGCCATACGATTTGTTCCTTTTGCTGCATCCAAATAATTTCCCAATAAAATACCAAAAATAATTACAATACCAATACTTTCTACTGTTCCGGCAAAACCACCGGTAATGGTCTCTACCGTTTCTGCTCCGCTCATGCCGGATAACAGACCCATAACAAGCGCTGTCGAAATCAATGCAATAAACGCATTTGCTTTTACTTTCAAGCACAGAAACAATAATACTGCTATTCCTATCACAAATACTAATTCAATTGGCATATCCCATACCCCTTTCATTTTATGCGCTATTTCTTTCCAAACTTCTCTCTCATAAGTGGCTTAATACCGCCGGCCTCCAGTATCTTCATCGCCTGGTCGCCCAGCTGTTCACACGCAAATACCTCTCCTGTTTCCTCAGCCTTTATGGTACCTTCTGTAATATTCAGAGTTAATGTCTGTCCTTCTTTTACTTTCTGACTGATTCCTTTGCTAATGATCAACGGAAGTCCAAGATTAATAGCGTTTCTGAAAAAAATTCTTGCAAAAGAATCTGCTATTACTGCTGATGCACCCATATTCAACAATGCGATTGGTGCATGTTCCCTGCTGGAACCACAGCCAAAGTTTCTTCCCCCGATTACGATTCCCCCCTGCGGAAAGTTTGCTGCAATATTTTCATCCACACCACAAAGGCAATGACTTCCTATTTCCTTTGGATCGGTAAGTGCCAAGAAACGTCCTGGATAAATCTGATCTGTATCAATATTGTCACCCACAATAATAATTTTGCCGGTTATCTCTGTCTTCATTTTTACATCCCTCCTATAAATACTTTCTTGGATCTGTAATGGTTCCGCTAATCATACTTGCTGCAACAGTTGCCGGACTTGCCAGATACATCAGCGCCTCTGTGGATCCCATACGACCCGGGAAGTTACGATTTGTACTGGTGATGCAAACTTCTCCCGGTGCCAGTATTCCTTCATGTGCTCCCAAACATGCTCCACAGCCCGGTGTAGTAATAGTAGCTCCTGCTGCCATCAGATCCTGTATATAGCCTTTTTCCATACAAGACAGCATGACTTCTCTTGATGCCGGTACAACAATCAGTCTGGTATATTCCGGTATATGTTTTCCCTTTAAAATTTTGGCTGCAATGGCAATATCTTCTTCCCGGCCACCGGTGCAGCTGCCGATATAACCCTGATTCAATTTCACTTCACCTTCTGCAACTACACTTGCCAGCGTGTGAACATTTTCCACACTGCTTGGGCATGCCAGTTCCGGCTCCAGTTTGGTTACATCAAATACATAGCTTTCTGTATATTCATAACCAGGATCTGTAAATTCAACTTCATAAGGACGAACAGCTCTCTCAGAAACATAATCCAGCACATCCTGATTTGGCTGCATATAGGCTGTCTTAGCACCCATTTCTACAGCCATATTACAAATGACCATACGTCCTGCCACATTCAGATTCTCAACATAACTTCCTGTAAAATCGATTGCTTTATAAACAGCACCATCTGCACGAATCTTTCCAAGAACTGCCAGTATGACATCCTTTGGATAAACCCCTTTAGGTGCTTCTCCCTCCAGACGAACCTCAATAATTTCAGGAACACGAAGCCACAATTCGCCGGTCATCAGTATCGTTGCCATATCAGTTGCACCACAGCCTGTTCCCAATGCGCCGAATGCGCCGTGAGTTGTAGTATGGCTGTCTGTTGCCACAATGATCATACCCGGATAAATCACACCGGCCTCCGGCATAACCTGATGGCATACGCCACAGTTTGTATCAAAATGGAACTGCAGATTATTCTTCTCCGCAAACTCTCTCATCTCCTTATGATTGGACGCAGATTGAATATCCGGAGTAGGTGCATAATGGTCAAATACGAAAGCACATCTGGTAGAATCCCAGACCTTTTCCCCTCCCATTTCATAAAACGAATACACGGTCTGTAAATATAAGTCATTGATTTCAGCAAAGTCGATTTTTGCGGTTACGATTTCGCCGTTTTTTACTTCCTTACGCCCACTATTCTTGGCAAGGATTTTCTCAAGTGCATGCATGTGCAATCTCCTCTCAAAATAATTCTGGTTTGATTTGAATATTGAATATCGCATATCGTATACGATATTCAATCTGTGATTATATTTTTAGCACTTTTATACGAATCCTGCAAGTCTTTTTTATTTTTGCATTATATATTTGTTACTTTTGTATAATTTCGTCTATTCTTTTTATGCACTATTAAATCGTATAACCGAATTATCTTTTTCTTTGTTTCGATTGTAAAAGCCCAAAATTTCCTTTAAAATAATAAGAAAGGTACATGCCATACCGGCAGAAGGTGAGGAAACATGGAATCATTAGAACTAATGCCAACAAGAGTCAAAATTACTTCGATTCTGAAAAAAGCAATTTTTTCGGGTGAATATAAAAGTGGACAGGAACTGAGTTTAACCGGCATCGCAGAGCAATTGGGCGTAAGTCGTACCCCTGTCAGAGAAGCGTTTCAATCTTTGGCTGCAGAAGGATTGATTACACTTCGCATGAACAAAGGGGCTATCGTTAATGAGCTGGGGATTAAATTCATTCGGGATAATTTTGAGATGCGTATTCTTTTAGAATCAGAAGCTGCTGCCAAAGCGGCAGTCAATGGAATGGACGTGGATGAATTGATTACCCGTTTGTTTCATATGCGGGATAACATTGACTTTTTAGAGAAATCTCAATATGAAGAATTGAACCAGGAAATTCATATGGGTATTTGGAATGCTGCAGATAATCTGAAATTAAAAAGCTATCTGATGGAACTTTGGAATGGACCAAGTACCGGACATTCCATACCGGAGATTAAACTTCATTATGTCAAATCTACAGAAGAACATATATCCATCTTACAATTTATACAGGATAAAAAACCGGAAGAAGTCAGAAAAGCAATGACCTATCATATTACCAGAAGTATGGATAATATTTTAAAAAGTTATCAGGATCATTAAAAAAACCGGCCTGCAATTGTTAGCTTTTAATCTAACTCTTGAAGGTCGGTTTTCTTTTATACCTAAAATCATATTTTTATGGATTACAATTCTTACAAGGATCATATCCCTGTCCAATTAATGCATCTCTGCTCTCCGTTGATTCCGCATAATTCTTTTCCGCAATTTTCTTTGCAGAAGAACATCCGGGCTTATGAAACTTCTTCGTGTTCTGATTCAATATATAAGTTGTGGTAGTTGCTGCCACATTATCATTACCGGTTCCAAAATTGGAAGTTGCCGGCGCTGTGTCATTTTTCTCTTTTCCGGCAGGTTCTCCTGCCTTCCAGGTCTCAGACGGTGACATGTTCCAGGTAATATTCTTACCGTCAGAGGTTGCCACGACCACACCCTGTTCATCGGTTCGAAATACCTGCACTCCTGCAGCCCGCAGTTTATTCAAGGTCTCGGCTCTGGGATGTCCGTAACTATTCCCTTCCCCACAGCTGATCACTGCATATTTCGGTGCAACAGCTTCAAGAAAATCGTCCGATGTGGAAGTATTGCTTCCATGATGACCTACCTGATAGACATCAGATTTCACCATCTTTTTATTTGTCAGGATATCCTGCTCTGCTTCCTCTTCTGCATCCCCGGTAAACAGGAAGGAATTTTTACCATACACAATACGAAGTGCAACAGAAGCATTGTTAGGGTCTTCATAGGTATCATTTGGTGCCAGAATCGTGAACTTAGCAGATCCCAGCGTATAACTGCTGCCTACCTTAGGTGTAATACCTTTCAAATCCTTGTTATCCATGGCCTTTATTAATTTCTTGTAGGTACTGTTACTCTTTTCATAATTGGAAACAAAGGTCTTTCCGATATCAAACTTTGTCACAACAACTGCTGCCCCACCGATATGATCGGAATCCGGATGTGTCAGCACCAGATAATCCAGTTGCCTGATACCTCTTTTTTGCAGATAATTCTGAATTGCAGTTCCCTTATCCTCGGTTCCGCAATCGATTAGCATGGCATGCCCGTCACATAATAGCAGTGTAGAATCTGCCTGCCCAACATCCAGGAAATGCACTTCCAATGTCCCGGTTTGTTCCGATACTTTTGGTGCCGCCTCTGCAACCCCGGCTTCTCCGGTGGCAGAACCGGCAATGCCGGCTGTTAAGCCCAAAACGGCCAGCATACATAGCAATCCCATACCCAGACTTTTTCTATGAAACCTACTGCATTTCTTGCCTTCCGAGTCTTTTTGCATTTGATCGCCTTCTTTTACATTCTCTTTTCATACTAAAAAACTTCATCTTATTACGTTTTAATCAATCTGTATAAACAACACGGCCTTTACCGGCCTCTTTTGCTCTATACATACGTTTATCAGCCTGCTCTATCAGTCCGTTTGCATCCAGATCAGGAAACTCGCTGGCACTTACACAGCCCGCGCTGATACCAACTTCAACCCGTATACCCTCTCCCATTATCATATGATGGATCAAATCAGAAACGGCCTGCACCCGCTTCACGAAAATATCCGGCTGAATATCCCTGCATACGATGATAAACTCATCTCCACCGAAGCGGGAAACAAAATCTCCCTTGCTTAACGCAATATTGTTTTCCAGCATTTTAGCCACAGTTTTTAATATCTCATCTCCGGCTAAGTGACCATAGGTATCATTCATCGCTTTAAAATAATCCACATCCACCATGGCAATACCCAGATTTCTATCGTATTTTCTGGCACGGGAAATATACTTATCCTGATGCAGTGAAATATGTCTGCGATTATAAACACCTGTTAGTTCATCGTACTCTAACTGCAGGTTTAATTCGTCCAGATTCATATATAACAGATCCTTATCGAATACGTTATCTACATATTCATCATCCAGCTTAGTTACCAATTCAATAACCGCACCGGCACTTCCATACGGCACATACTCTGAAATTACAAAATAAAGCCCGTCTTCAGAATATTCTAATTTCGTAAATTTGCTCTTCTGCTCATATGCCTTTAATGAAGTACAGTGATTGCAACGTGTTGTTTTTCCCCATATTGCGTAGCATGAATGAATGTCACATTTTTCATCTTTATCATTTTCGTATACCAATGTATGCACCGGATCTACTAATCTGACTACATCAAAATAAGGTTTCAATACTTCTACATTATTTTTAATTTTTTCATCAGGAGAAGGACTTTCCTGGCTTCCCTTTTCATTCTCCATAAGATCCGAAAGTTCTAATTCGTGTTTTTTAATGCAATGAAGCTCGTAACCGGCCACTACATTTTCTACTCTGTGACGAATGATCTCCGTATTATATGGCTTAGAAATAAAATCATTAGCACGCATTTCAAGCGCTCGTTTCTCACTATCTGAATCTCCCTGTGATGTGATGATAACCGGTAGATTTTTCATCCGTTCATCAGATCGTATCTTATTTAAAAGCTGAAATCCGTCCATGACCGGCATCAAAAGATCCAGCATGATAATATTTACCTGATCATAGTGCTCATCCAGATATTCCCATGCCATCTTTCCATTTTCTTTTTCCACAATAGCATAACTGTCCATAAAATTTGCTGCAAGAGCAGCTCTATTGATCTCTATATCATCTACAATCAGCATTACTTTTCCATCTGCAGCCTCATGCTTTGGCATATCATCTACAATATATTGCACTGCCGTCCGGCTGGTACAGACCATTTCCGTTGTCTTAGCCGTCTGCAGTAAATTTTCAAAATCCTCCAGCTTCATAGGTTTGGCAAAATAAAATCCCTGCACATAATTACAATCCATGGAACGAAGTGAGGATATCTGTTCTGCCGTTTCTACACCTTCTGCAACCACCGCCAGATCCAGCCATTTAGCCAGACTGATTACGAAACTCAGAATTCCCTTACCGGAAGATTTCTTGGCTTCGTTTTGTACAAACTTCATATCCAGTTTTAAAACATCAACAGGCATTTCTGCCAGCATATTCAAAGAGGAATATCCGCTTCCGAAATCATCCATCTCTATTACAAAACCAAGATTTCGCATCTTTTCTACAACTTCAATGATCTGTCTTGGATTATCTGTATAAGCTGATTCCGTAATCTCCAAATGTAAATATCTAATTGGAATTCTGTATTTAGCTACCAGTTCCAGCCTCAGGGTGCTTTGATCTTCGGATTTCACCGGTTGCCTGGTAGCCATCCATAACCGGCATCTGAACATCCATCAGAATCACATCATAAGTTCCCTCCGGTTTTCCAACAAACTGATCCACTGCCTGTTTTCCATCCGTTACCGGATCTACGATGAGACCAGCTTTTTGCAGAATTTCCATAGCTATTTCCATATTCATAGGATTATCTTCTGCCAACAAAATGTGCAAGCCTCGTATACTCTCCAGATGCTGTTCTCTATACTTTACCGGCTCATATTTACCATACATGGTTACCAGCAAATCAAACATGGTAGACTGGAATAATGGCTTGGCAATTACAGTCTTAATCCCTGCTGCCAGTGCCTCGTCTTCAAATTCAGTTACATCATAAGCAGTTGCAACCATGATTGGAGTCTCATTACCACATACGTCTCTCATCTGATCAGCCAGTTTTGAACCATTAATTCCCGGCATGTTCCAATTTATGATACACATGTCATATTTGTAATCAGTTCCCATGCGTCGTCTGATCTGCTTCATAGCAGATTCTGCATCTGTTGCTATATCGCATTTCACTTTACAGCGTTTCAACAAACCTTTTATATACGCACCGGCTTCCTCATCATCCACCAACAGTACCCTGACATGGGAATAATCCTGGTGTGTCTCCGAATTACCGGCTTCCGCACCACATCTATCAAAATGCAGTGATACTACAAATGTTGTACCTTCATTTTGTTTACTCAGAATATCAATAGATCCACCCATCATCTGAATCAGATTGTAGGTAATAGACAATCCCAAACCTGTTCCACCATATTTTTGAGCAGTTAAGGCACTATCCTGCTCAAAAGGCTGGAATAATCGTTTCTGATAATCTTCCGACATGCCTATTCCGGTATCTTTTACTGTAAATTTCAAAAATACTCTCTGATCATCAATATCTGCCTGTTCTACCAGCAGTGAAACGGTTCCGTTTTCCGGTGTAAACTTCACTGCATTGGATAACAAATTCATCAGAATCTGATTTACCCGCAGGCTGTCTCCTTTCACCCACTCCTGGGTAAAACCTTTTAATAACACTTTAAATTTCACGCCATGGGCTTTTGCCTGGTTGAAAAACGTAGTTGAAATGGCAGTCAGCTGCTTCTTCAGATCAAATTCTTCATGCGCAATTTTCATCTTGCCGCTTTCAATAGAAGAAATATCTAATACATCATTAATAATACTAAGCAAATGTCTTGCAGCTGTATCACTATTCTCTACACAATGCATCATCTTAGCCGGATTATCACCCGCACCCATTGCAATTTCCATATAACCGATTACTGCATTTAACGGAGTTCTGATCTCATGGCTCATCCTGGATAAAAACTGACCTTTGGCAGCACTGGCACTCTTAGCATTTTCCAGTGCGTCCTGTAAAGCTTGTCTTTGCTGTTGCTCGCCGAATTTAATCTCCTGCACATTCTTTTTGAATACAACAAAATTTCTTGGATGTTGTTTATCTCTCGGAACCGCCTTGATAATATAAGAAAACCATTGATAGTTCCCTGTCTTGTCCTTTACCTGGCATTCCAGATATTGTTCATTGCCGCCTTCTGCTATCATCCGGTCGATATTGTCCTCAGAAAAAGCCTCTGTAATCCTGTCCAGATCCTCTTCCCGAACCATGGATGCAAAATAATTTCTGTCAAATGGTACATGGATTTCAATATCTTTTGATACCTTATCGTCTGCTTTCGTATAGACCATTCTCTGCTTTGTCTGAAGATTTATCTCAGCAACGCTTTCATACGTCTCACAGATGTACCCAATAAACCGCTCCATCTCAAAGGATGCCAGCAATTTTTCTTTTTGGGTTCTATAATGAATCCACAAGATCAGTAGCAGAGATAAGCCTAACAGCATGCCGGCTATTCCACCAATAACCAGCCACGGATGATCATAAGCAACTGCCATCAGAGAGCTTTCCTGTTCCAGATTAGTGCTTTCTTCCAGCATAACATTCTGTGTAAATGACTGATTCAGGCTATTCACAGACTTATTTAAAACCGAAAGAAGTCTCTGATCCATTTCATTATTAACACCAATACAAAGTCCAAACGTGCAATCCTGCAGGATACTGTATTGAAGCTGATTGGGATAGTCCTTTGCCACGGCCTGTTCTGCTATATAAACATATCTAAAGGTGGCATCTGCCTCCCCATTTTTTACTGCATCAATGCATTCCTGAATAGACTCATATTCTTTGTGCTTATATTGATAAATCAAATCATTATTATAGCCGATATATTCGGTAGGGTCCCGCACTACAGCCACTACCATGCTGTCTTTTTCCGTGTTAGAATCACCTGTCGTCAGCATAGCCAGTGTTGAATTAATATAAGCATCCGTTTCCTTCAGGTTGTAGCGCTGTGCCAGGCTATAATCCAGATAAGCGGTCAGATCAATATTGGCTTCTCCGGTGTTTAGCTGATCCTTATATTCCCAGCGATCCTTTGACTCTAATATCTCATATTCAATACCCAATCGATCTGCAATTTCTGCAAAAACTACCGGTGCTATTCCTTTTGCTTCACCATCTTCAAAATAAGAATAGGGTTTCAATTCAGGGTTCATTGCTGCTTTTATCACAGTTCCTGATTCTTTTAACTGTGAAAGATATTCTCTTTCTTCTGCCGAAAGTGAAATTACCTTGGAATTAATATCTGCATAATACTTCTGAAACAGGGCAGTTCTCCAGTCAGGAGAATAGACATTCAACTGTGAAATTCCATTGTTGATTTCCTGTAGCAGTGCAACATTATCTTTTCTGACAATGGCATAGTAGTCTGTCGCATTAAATTCATCCAGGATCACTTCTTCTTGAACCTGGCGCATATTGCTGGTTACCGCTATATCTATATTTTTACCGGCACGCAGGTCCGCCAGCAGATCAGCAATATCTTCATAGTAAACTTCGGTATAGGAAAATCCTTTTTCAGCCGCATACTCCTCAAACCGCTCATTATGAGAGCTGCCCTATACCAGACCAACTACTGCTTTGTCATAAGTTGCATATTCTCCCGGTACAATATCAGTATTTTTCGCACCTATGGTCATAATTGTAGAACTGCTTCCAAGAGATTTCTCTGAAAATCCATACTTTTCCAGACGCTCCGGTGTTTTATTAGCAAGGGTAACCATATCGATTTCACCCTTATCTAACATATCCAGCATGTCACCACAGTTTTTATCATAGCCCACATATTCATATTTCCAATTATTGTACCGCAACATCATCTGGAGGAAATCAAAACCATAGCCACTCATGGTTCCGTCTTTATCCATCATATGGTATCCGTCTGCGGAGAAAAATCCAACCCGTACGGTTCGAAGATTTACATCCTCTGCTGCCTGCGTGCTAATACCCGGAGTTAATCCCGCGAACAGCATAAAAGCCAGTAGTACCAAGGCCACTTTCTTTATGTATATCACACACTTTTTTTGCTTTCCCATAATGTCCTCTTTTGTCCCAGCACCGAAAACTAGTATGCCGACTATTATCTCAGGTAACTACGCATTGGTCTTCTCTTCCAGAACACCCACTTTTTCCAAATGTTTTTCGGTTCTTCTCTTAAAGGCTGCACTATCTAAAGGTGTTGTAAACATATCAGCCACACCACTGCCGAGTGCCACTCTATACTGTGGAATATTGCCTTCTGCACAAATTGCAAACACCTGATCCATCTCAAGCCATGGTAATTTCTGCAGGCTCTGCCAGATTTCTTCCCCATCTCCCGGATTATCCGATACATCTGCAAAGATCATAACCATATTATTCTGATCCTCTGTTTTCAGCTTCTCCACATCCTCTAATTTAAGAGCTTCTATGACTCGTAAACTGGCTGGAATCAGAGCATTAATCGTACTGCAGACACTTCTGTTTTCACTGAGTAAGAGAACAGCAGGACGTTTATCTCCATTCAGGTTAATTGGTTCTACACCATATTCTCTATACTGCGCCTTTCCGCCTTCCTTAGCCTGATACAATGCCGCATCTGCTTTTTCAAATAACGCCTGATAAGTAGTAGCACCCTGGCCGTTAGATGCCATACCAATACTAAGAGTTACATATTCCGGAATAGTCATATCCGGCTTATACCGCATAAGCTGAATTAACTCGTTTAATTTTGTGTATACAATATCCATAGATGGCACATCTACCATCAAGACGATAAATTCGTCACCGCCAATTCTACCCACAATATCTGATTTACGAAACATCTTTGATATTAAATTTGCGATTACCTTAATAACATGATCTCCCATCTGATGTCCGGATAAATCATTTACAGATTTAAAATTATCAATATCAATAACCAGCATCACATGCTGATGTGTCACACTGTTCGTTAAAATCTCATTCATGACCAGCTCGGTTGTAGTCTTATTATAAACCCCCGTCATCTCATCCATTTCGGATTTGATCTTCATTCGTTAAGCTTCCAATTCTACTGAGATCAACCGCTTATGAGAAGCAATGACATTATTCACACGGGAAATAACAATTTCCGGCATAAACGGTTTTTCAATAAAGTCACTGGCACCCATTTCAAATGCTTTAACTTGATCCACCATACTGCCACTGCTGGATATAACCACTACAGGAACATTTTTAAAGAAATCCAATTCCTTTCGCTGCTCCATAAGTTCAAAGCCTGACAGTCCGGGCATCATCAGATCCAGCAAAACAATATCAATATTTCCACGGCAAGCCTCTAATACTTCCAGTGCTTCCTGCCCATTTTCCGCTTCCAGGATTCCATATGTTTCGTGAAATAATAATTTCAGGATTTCACGATTCATTTCCACATCATCCACAATCAGCATTGTACTATCCATAGGAGCCTCCATTTTTTCATTGTCATACACACATATATTTAATTTTATTCCTATTTCGCTATAAAATCAATTTTATATCCCAAAACATATGGTAAATATTTACCAGCCCGGGTATTTACAATTAAGAAAAGTTATTATATAATCATTTTTGCTGACGTCGATTTTGTATATGAAAGACAACAGCTATCGGGATGTGGCTCAGGTGGTAGAGCGCTACTTTAGGGAAGTAGAGGCCGCGCGTTCAAGTCGCGTCATTCCGATTTTCAAAGCGTCTATGTTTAGACGCTTTTTTATTGTCTTTAGTTCTTCCATCTTTTTTATAAAGGAGTTTAATAAAACTATGCCAATCGGAATCATTATAAACTCATTATCTATTGTATTCGGTGGAATCATCGGAACCCTTATAGGACATAAATTAAGTCTGGATTTTAAGGAAAAACTGAACATGATCTTCGGCTCCTGCTCTATGGCTATGGGGATCAGCAGTATCGCCCTCATGGAAAGTATGCCCGCTGTTATTTTCTCCATTGTCATCGGTACCGCCATCGGTCTTGCCATTCATTTTGGTGACTTAATCGCTAAAATGGGCGGGCAAATGCAACGAATCATCAATATCTTTGTAAAAGCAAAAGAAAGCAATATTTTTGATGAAGAATTCAATTCTACGCTTCTTACCATTATTGTATTATTCTGTGCCAGTGGAACCGGTATTTACGACTCCATCGTAGCAGGTATCAGCGGTGATCACAGTATTCTGATTGCTAAATCCATTCTGGATCTGTTTACCGCACTGATCTTTGCATGCCTGTTAGGCGCAGTTGTTTCCTTTATCGCCATCCCGCAGTTTCTGATCTTCCTGATCCTGTTTTACTGTGGTAACCTGATCTTCCCATTTACAACACCGGCCATGATCAATGACTTCAAAGCCACCGGTGGTATCTTGCTATTGGCAACCGGCTTCCGTATGATCAAAGTGAAGATGTTCCCTACTGCCGACATGATCCCCGCCATGATCCTTGCCATGCCCGTAAGCTACATCTGGACCTCCTGGATTATGCCATTACTGTAGATCTTTATTTTCAAGATGGGGTAACCCTATAAACTGTATGGTTTCCGATCCGGGTGATGTCACTGTGTCCTTCTGTGAATTATTTTATCCGGCCATTTTCTTATATAACATAGACATAAATATAGCCTGATTTTTGCACTTGTCTAAGCGTAGCGAGTTTGCAAAAATCAGGCTGTTTATATTTATGGAAATGTTATTTAGAAAATCCCCGGATAAAATACTGATCAGAAGGACACAGTGACATCGCCCGGACCAGTAATCTTACAATTATAAGGTTACACCATCCTTGAAAATAGAGATTTCACGGAATCCCTTCTCTTCGGTCTTGGTTAACTTGCCATTTGCTGTCTCGATGACCAGGTCAAGCAGGCGCTTTGCAGCATCATCCAAGGATTCGCCATCGGCAACCGGTCCTGCATTGAAGTCAATCCATCCGGATTTCTTCTCTGCCAGCTGGCTATTTGTAGCAATCTTCAAAGTCGGTGCCGGTGCTCCGAACGGGGTTCCCCTTCCTGTGGTGAACAGGATCATATGGGCTCCTGCTGCTGTCATGGCTGTGGAGCTTACCAGATCATTTCCCGGTCCATAGAGCATGTTGAGTCCCTTTGTCACTACTGGATCTCCATAGCCGATCACATCCATGATTGGCGCATCCCCGCCCTTCTGGACACAGCCGCAGCTCTTGTCTTCCAAAGTGGTGATACCTCCCTGCTTATTGCCCGGGCTTGGGTTATCATATACCACTTCATTATGGCTGATAAAGTATTCCTTGAAGCCGTTGATCATATTCACTGCCTTGTCAAAGATCTCTTTATTGACACAGCGGTTCATTAACATTCCTTCTGCTCCGAACATTTCAGGCACTTCCGTCAGTACCGTGCTGGCTCCTCTTGCTCCCATCATATCACTGAAACGGCCTACTGTAGGATTGGCTGTGATACCGGATAATCCATCCGAGCCTCCGCATTTCATACCGACAACCAGTTCACTGACAGGTATTGCTTCCCTCTTAAACTGTGATGCATAGGCTGCACATTCTGTTAACAGTTTTCTGCCCTCTGCAAATTCATCACTTACTTCCTGACAGGTCAGGAATTTCACACGGTCACTGTCATACTCTCCAAGCTCTGCCAGAAACTGCTCATGAGTCAGATTCTCACACCCAAGGCTTAACACCAGAACTGCACCTGCATTGGGATGACGAGTCAGTGCTGCCAGAAGCTTTCTGGTCTGGGCATGATCCTCGCCCGTCTGGCTGCAGCCGAAAGGATGCGTAAAGGTGTAAAGTCCATCAATACTTCCTTTTACCAGATCCTGGTTATCTGCCACCATTTTCTTGGCGATGTCATTTACACAGCCAACGGTAGGGATGATCCAGATCTCATTACGGATAGCTGCACGGCCATCTTTTCTCATATATCCCTGGAAAGTTTCCGGTGTTACCTTCTCTAACGGATGTACATCCGGTGTATAGGTATATTTGATCTCGCCGGACAGATTTGTACAGACATTGTGGGTATGCATCCAGGTGCCCGGCACAGCTGCCTTTGTGGCATGGCCGATGGGGAAACCGTATTTGATGATGTTTTCATTTTCAGCGATGGCTTTAATTGCCATCTTATGACCCTGGGGAATATCTTCTACTGCGGTAACGGCTGTTCCATTCACAGTAATGGTCTCTCCCTTATTTACCGGATGAATTGCTACCGCCACGTTATCACGCTCCGTGATCTGAATTGTCTTATTCATACATAGTCCTTTCTTTTGAAAAAGCCGGAGAACATTCCCCGGCTTTTCAGTTTGCTTTTTTATGATTTCAATTCTGATTTGTAAACAGTTTATATTCTATAAACAGCTTATATTCTATAAGCAGGATTTGTAGGCTGCTTCTGCACCCTGCTCGCGGATCATCTTTAAGTCTTCCAGCACTTTTGCCTCAAAGCCTTCGATCTCTGTCAGATCCTGATCCCACATCTGGGTGTTGGACAGTACTGCATGTACCAGTTCCTCTGCGCTGTCATCCTTGTGTGCATAGTAGAAATCAAGTGCCCATGCATCATCCTGGATCTTATAGGTATTTCCCTTGGGACGTTTGCAGATCATACCATCAGCAGTTCTTTCCTGGATATCATTGCTGTAGAAAGCAATATAAGCTGCCATACTCATGGTAAAGCATACAGGAAGCTTCTTCATTTCCTTTACATAGTCAAGGA
>JAQUUX010000056.1 GCA_028693705.1 Lachnospiraceae bacterium
AGGATTGATGAATCATGGAAAAGCATAAATATTATATTGTTGCAATAGATGGAAGGGCAGCAGCCGGCAAGTCAATGCTGGCTGAACGCCTGCAGAGAGAATTTGAGCGGTCGGCAGTTGTCCATATGGATGATTTTTTTCTGCCTCCTGAATTACGGACGAAAACCCGGTATCAGGAACCGGGTGGAAATGTACATCATGAAAGATTCCAGGAAGAAGTACTGACGCCTTTACGAGAAGGCACATTGCATTCTTACAGGAGATTTTCCTGTCATTCCATGAGCTATGAAAGAGAGCCCATCGTACTGGGAGATCCGGTACTAGTCATTGTAGAAGGCGCTTATGCCACCAGTCCGAGATTTGGACATTTCTATGATCTTTCTATTTTTCTGGATGTGGCGCCAGCTATACAGAAGGAACGAATCTGCAATAGAAATGGTAAGGAAAATTGGGTGAATTTTGAAACAAAGTGGATTCCCATGGAGGAAAATTATATCAGACACTACAGAGTTGCAGAAAACTGTGATCATATAGTAACAACAGAGTCCTTTACGACTGCTGGTTTGACAGATAAGATTGTAAATAATATAATGCAGTTATCTTATCAATAAGCAGTGAGGCAGGAAGCCGAATGGCAGAGCATTATGAAGATGATTATCAGGAACTTCTGGTAAAGGATTTACAGGGGAAACTTCTGGAAACGCAGTTGAAGCTGAATAGTTTAATGGAGAATATGCCTGGCGGTTTCTTAACATATGATGCGGTCAGCTATAAGTTTGTCTTTATTTCTAAAGGCTGCCTGGATATGTTTGGCTGTGATGAGGGAGCATTTAGAAATCAATACTATGACAGATTCGATATGCTGATCTATAAACAGGATCGGGACAGAACCAAAGAACTGGTCAAAGCACAGATGGACTTTATGGGATCAGTCCATGTCAGTTTTCGTGTTCGTGGCATGGCAGATGATATGAAATATCTGGACTGCTACAGTCGAACCGTAACAGAACCAAGCGGACGACGGGTCGTTTATGTGAATCTGATCGATATGTCAGAACAGATTCGTATCCAGCAGGAACTGCAGCACAAGTCAGAGGATCTGTATATCGAAACACAGCGTTACCGACTGTTGCAGGATGCAGTAGATGATCTGGTGTTTGAATATGATGTGATAAATGATACAGCACAGTTTAATCTGGCGGATGGCTGGAAGACGCAGATGGTGGAACATGATTTTGGAAAGCATGAACGCCTTGCATACTATGTCCACCCCGAGGATTTATCATTTGTGATAAATGCCTGGAAAGAAGCGAGAATGCAGCCAAGGAGAAGATCGTTGGAGTGCCGTATTCTGACAGAAAGGGACAGAAAATATGTGTGGTATCGTGTCTCTTATGCCAGCTTTGCTGATCGGATGGATCGTATCATCAGAATTGTGGCCAGTTTAAAGGATATTTCCAAAGAGAAGCAGGAACAGGAATCAATGAAGCAGCAGATCAATTTCGATGGTATGACCGGCGTGCTGAATAAAAATGCCTGTGAAAGTTTCGTACAGGAATATCTGGAAAAATCCGGTGAGGATGGATTACATGCATTATTGATTATAGATGCCGATAATTTTAAGGCAATCAATGATAATCTGGGGCACATGTTTGGTGATCATGTGATCCAGTTTGCAGCCAATACCATAAAGGGGATTTTCAGGGAAACAGATCTGGTAGGCAGAATCGGTGGAGATGAATTCATGGTTTTCATGAAGAAAACGACCAGAGAGGCTGTGGAACAAAAGGCAGAGGCATTAAATACAGCAATGCAGAAAAAGTTTGAAAAGGACGGCTTCACGGTAGGAATCACCTGCAGTATCGGTATAGCATTTTGTAAGAACCGATCTGTAAGTTATGAGGTTTTATTTGCCAATGCAGATGCAGCATTATATGAAGCAAAACGAAACGGTAGAAATCGTTTTGAAATATGTGAATAAAATATATAAATCAGGAGGAGTACGTTATGCGTATCAAATATGAAGAACTTTACGAAACTTTTTTGAAAATCTTGAAATCCAGAGGATTATCTGATAACAATGCAGAGAAGACGGCAGAGGTCTTTGCAAAAAATAGCTTAGATGGTGTATATTCCCATGGTATAAATCGTTTTCCGAGAATCATTTCCTATCTGGATCATGGTTCTATTGATGCAGATGCAGTAGCAGAGTGTGAAATGCAGATGGGTGCCATGGAACGTTGGAACGGGCATCGTGGAATCGGTCCTTTAAATGCCAAGCTGGCTATGGACAGAGCATGTGAACTGGCCAAGCAGTATGGTATCGGTGTGGTAGCTCTGGGTAACAACAATCACTGGATGCGTGGCGGCAGCTATGGCTGGCAGGCAGCAGATCAGGGATGCATCGGTATTTGCTGGTCTAATACGGCACCAAATATGCCTGCATGGGGAGCAAAGGATTGTCATCTGGGCAATAACCCCTTGATCCTGGCAGTACCTAGAAGCAACGGACAGCATGTAGTAGTAGATTGTGCTATCACACAGTTCTCCTATGGTAAATTAGAAGAAACAAGATTAAAGGGACAACAGTTACCGGTACCCGGAGGTTATAATAAAGCAGGGGAGCTGACAACCGATCCAGGTGAAATCGAGGAATCCGGCAGGGCACTTCCTATGGGATATTGGAAGGGCAGCGGTATTTCCATGCTGCTTGATTTGATAGGTACTGTTTTAACAGCACAGAACTCGGTAGCTAAAGTAGGCACTTTCCAAGATGAAATCGGACTGACCCAGATCATGATTGCAATGGATCCATCCAAGGCAAATAGCTTTGCTCAGACAGATGCAATCGTAAATGAGATTCTGGCAGATGTGAAATCCTCCGAACCTGTTAAAGAAGGTGGCGAGATTCGTTATCCGGGTGAAAGAGAATATAAGGTTCGTACCGAAAATATGGAACAGGGTATTCCTGTAATTGATGAAGTATGGGAGACGGTACAATCTCTGTTAAAATAGATGTAGGTACATTAAAATAAATGCAGACACATTTTGGCTGAGGCGGCATAGGATAGGATAAATGTATACGCGGAAGTATGCCTATGCAAAATCAAAAGCTGGAAAACCTGATCAACCTTGCCTTGTCTGTTACGGAAACGGAGAGAGAAAGGTCTGAAAATTTAAGTACAGGCTATGATCCGTTAACAAAGACCTGGGAACTGATCGTGAAATATCATGGAGACTTAAGCGCTTTACAGGGAACTGTGATCGTAGTAGAGGAATTGATTGCAGGCTATGCCATTGTGACATTGCCGGAGTTGTTGATCCCCGATTTTACAGAATTAGATGAAATAGAATACATAGAAAAACCAAAGAGGCTCTTTTTCTCGGTATTATCGGGAAAGAGAGCTTCTTGTGTTACACAACTGGCAAGGAGTAATAATCTTACAGGCAGAGGGGTTATGGTTGCGGTGCTGGATTCCGGAATTGATTATACCAACCCGGAATTTCGCCAGATAGACGGTAGTACCAGAATCGAGGCGATCTGGGATCAGAGTCTGCCGGCGGATGAGGAAAGAGGCTGGTATCCACCGGAGGGATTTAGATCTTTTAATTGTAAAGCTGGGAGCGGCAGCGATACCTGTTCTGGGAAAAAATAATGCAGCCGGCAGTTTTCCTAAATCAACAGAACTGATGCGAGGATTGACTTATGTGGTCAGAAAAGCACTGGCGCTGAATCAGCCGGTGGCGATTAATGTCAGTATCGGTAACACTTATGGAGCGCATGACGGAACTTCCCTGCTGGAACGATTTATTGATAATGTATCAGAGATTGGAAGAAATGTGATTGTCATCGGAACCGGAAATGAAGGGGCAGCTGCGGGGCACGTATCGGGGCAGCTTTCCAGGCAGAACGACAGTGAGGCAAAACGATCCGACCATTACCAGTCAATAGAATTTTCCATAGGAAACTTTGAAACCGGGCTAAATCTGCAGCTTTGGAAAAACTATGTGGATGAATTTAATGTGACTTTGCGGGCACCTTCGGGAAGTGAAGCATTTATAAATCTGGGACAGCCGGGAACAGTGGAACTGAATCTGGATCGCTGTCGTGTCCTGGTCTATGTGGGCGAGCCTTCGCCTTATTCCATCAATCAGGAAATTTATTTTGATTTTATTCCGGAAGAAAACAGCGCATATCTTACAGGTGGCATCTGGGCAGTTATTCTTCAGCCGGGAGATATCAGAGACGGCAGATTTACCATGTACCTGCCATCTGAAGTGATACTAAATGGAACAACCAGGTTCTATCAGCCTTCTGTAGAACGGACACTGACTATTCCATCCACAGCCGGAAAAGCGATTTCTGTCGGTGCTTATGATACTCTTTATGAATCCTATGCGGATTTCTCAGGACGCGGGTACGTGGAACCTGTGACCAATATCGTCAAGCCGGATGTGGTAGCTCCCGGTGTAAATATAGAGACGCTGACTTCACCAATTGGATTTGAAGATGCGGAAATCGTGCTTCGCTCAGGAACTTCCTTCGCCACACCATTTGTGACAGGTGCGGCAGCACTGCTAATGGAATGGGGGCTGATACAGGGAAGGGACCCTTTCTTATATGGAGAAAAAGTAAAAGCATTCCTGCAAAACGGTGCCAGAGACATAAGGGGTGAAGGCAGCAGAAGCGATGCTGCAAATCGAAATTATCCCAATGACAGGGTGGGGTGGGGAGCGCTTTGCGTGGCAGATAGTCTGTCAAAATAAACTGTAGGTTAAATGGATTAAAGCAAACCGAAAGGGATGACTATACTCACTCTTCGAGACTCGCTTTCGCTACATGAAACTCGTAGCAGTACATAAGCTTGCAAAATACGCAAGCAAGTACTGACGAGTTTCAAGTGTCTCTCAGAGTGATATAGTCATCCCTTTCTTTATACTTTATTCCAATTTAATCTACAGTTAGTCCAGTCTGTAGCCAAGGCTAAACTATTGCAATTATTCATTTGCCGTAACTGGGGTCTTTGCGCCCCTGGGCACCATAAACTGCAGATTGAAGGAAATACAGATTGCCGTAAAACGAGGTTCAGCCGTGTATCGTATGCGAACAGGTACTGTAAACGCGTCTGTACTTAGTTCGCGTCTTGTGCGAACTTATTGTACAGCTACGTGTTTACCGTAGTGAGAACGGGCTTGTGAGCATATGATACACGGCTGAACCGTCACTTTACATCAATCTTTATTCCTTTAAACTACAGTTTAAGCAATTGATTTCCTATATAAACAAGGGTATAATGAAAACAAAAACATACTTAATGGAGGCTTTTCTGAAATAGTATGATGCGAGGGTAAAACTGAATGTACAGATCAGTATACTCTCGTTTTTTAAAATTACAAAAGAAAAAAGCAGCATTGTGTAAAACGGTGCTGATAAGGAGGATTACTAATGAAACGAAATATAAGGTGGGGGAAGATAATAACTGCTGCAGCGCTGGTGACATCTATGATGTTTTCGTTAACGGGGTGCGGCGGAAAAACGATATTGGGAAATGGAAGTGAGCTGGATCCTGATAATCCGGTTACTATTACTGTATGGAATTATTACAATGGAGATCAGCTGACAGCATTTGAAAAACTGGTTGAGGAATTTAATAGTACCATTGGGATTGAAAAGGGTGTTGTAGCAGTCACTGTCAGTCAGGGTGATATTGATACATTGGCCAATTCGTTATTGGATTCTGTGGACGGGAAAGCAGGTTCGCAGGAGAAACCGACTTTGGCAGCTGTTTATGCGGAAACAGCATATATTCTGGATAAAGAAGATGCGCTGTCACCACTGGATCCTTATTTTACAGAGGAAGAATTGGGAAAGATCGTTCCGGGATTTTTGGATGAAGGTCGATTTAATGAAAATAACGATTTGCTTTTATTTCCGATTATCAAGTCAACTGAGCTTTTCACGGCAAATGAAACAGACTGGGAGCCTTTTGCAGCAGATACAGGAATCGCATTTGACTCTATCAAGACTAAGGAAGACCTGACAGCGGCAGCAAAGACCTATTATGAATGGACAGATGCTCAGACACCGGATGTGGCAGAGGATGGAAAAGCATTATATGGGCGAGATTCTGTAGCCAATTACATCTATCTGGGGTGTTATCAGCTGGGACAGAACATGTTCCCTATAGAAAATGGTAAGCTGACTGTGAATATGAATCGGGATGCTTTTAAAACTCTTTGGGATAATTATTATATTCCATTTATCAATGGATATTTTGGAGCATATGCAAAATTCCGTTCAGAGGATGCCAAAACAGGACAGATTCTGGCGTTGACTTCATCTTCATCCAGTGTAGGTTATTTACCATCGGAAGTTACTCTGGCAGACGATTCAAAACATGATATTTCAATTTATACAGCAAAGGATCTACAATTTGCGAATGCATCTGTAGATGCAGTTGTACAGCAGGGTGCAAGCTATTGCATGTTAAAATCAACACCGGCACAGGAAGAGGGTGCAGCGTTATTTTTGAAATGGTTTGCTGAGCCGGAACAGAATATGGCCTTTGCCATTGAATCAGCCTATTCCCCTATTTCACTGGCAGCCAATACAGAAGAAGCTATTTCAAAGGCATATGCGGGGGATGTGTCTACTGCAAAAGGACAAAATGTTCTGAACGCATTACTTATTAGCGCAGATACTTTTTCAAATGGTACGGCATATGCAACAAAGCCATTTAACGGTAGCAAAGAAGTCAGAACGCTGTTGGGCAACGCATTGAATGATATAGCAACAAAGGATCGTAATGCTGTTGTAACGGCAATGGAAGCAGGAGCTACCAGGGAAGAGGCGGTTGCAGAATTCAGTACAGATGAATATTTTGATGCATGGTTTGAAGATCTGTCTGCCCAGGTTACAGCTTTGGTAGAAGAGTAGTGATAATATAACTACAGAAGAGGAAAGCGCTTTGAAACGTGAGAAGATAAGCAAAAATAGAAAAAAGTCCATATTTAGCGCACTGTTTATTCCTTTGTTTGTGATTATGATTTTTCAGGCAGTTGTTTTTTATGCAACCGCTGTTTATGGCGGTATTGAAGAAACCATGAATCAAAATGCCGTGGATATTCTCACAGAGAGACTGATCAATCGCAAAAATGATATTGAAACTTTATTTACACAGAACTGGACTAAATTGAATAACTGCGAAGATGAATTAGATACTTTGTATGAGCGATACCATGATACTTACGGTGGAATGCCGTTTACAGCAGGAACAGATTGTCAGGTAGAGTTTTTATCAGATGCAGCACCAACCTTAATCAGAACGCTTCGGACTAATGGCGTAAACGGGGTTTTTCTGATACTGAATGATCAAAAAGAATATTCTGCATTTTCAGAGGGATCAACAGAGGAAAAGCTGGGAATTGGTTTGCGGGATCTGGACCAGAACAGCAATTATACTACAACGGAAGATCTACTGGTAGAACGAGCACCTTCGGCAGTTATTAAACAGTTAAACAGTTCGCTGGATTCCTGGTGGGAGGCAAGATACAGTTTTTCATCAGAGGAAAATGGTGCATTTTATTATTATCCATTAAAAGAAGCATGGAAAAATCAGAATGTAGACAGTGAAGATATTGCTTTTTTTGAAGGTGCACATCATATCAGCAGTTCAGATCAGACTGTGGTTTCTTATTCCATTCCATTGATGGACGAAGAAGGATATCCCTATGGTGTATTAGGGGTGGAATTAACTACTGGTTATCTGGGTACACTTTTGCCCAACAAAGAGCTGGGACCATCTAATAAAAGCTGTTATGTATTGGCTCTGGAAAATGCAGAAACGGGAGAATGTATCCCAATTGTGGGAAACGGTTCCATTTTTAATCGCTGTTTTGGAAATGAAGGAACTTTTTATACCAATAATATAACGCCAACCGGCGGATTTCTCGTGACCGGCAGGGAATCTACTCTTTTATATGGAAACCGTGCTGAACTTGATATTTATAATAATAACAATCCTTTTGAGAACATGAAGTTAACTTTGGTGGCACTGATTGAAGAAAAGGAGTTATTTTCCTATATTGCCAACATTAAGCGAACGCTGGCATTTGTGTCACTGTTTTCTTTGCTTCTCGGATTATGTGGTTTGTATCTGGTAAGCAGACGATTTTCCAGACCTATTACGGCGCTGGCGCAAAAGGTACAGACACTGCCGCCGAGAGATGGATTTACATTAGGACGTCTTGGCATTCGGGAAATTGATCAGTTAGTAGATTCGATTGAAGAATTAAATCGCAATGCCAGTAGAAATATTGCCAGAACGGAGTTTTTCTCCAGAATGAGTCATGATATGCGAACTCCGATGAATGCTATTATCAGTTTTTCTTCTCAGGAATTGTTAGAAGGCACCGATGAGGATCGAAAACTGGAATATCTGGATAAGATCCACTCATCAGGAGAATATTTGCTGGGATTGATCAATGAAGTACTGGATATGACGAAGATAGAAAGCGATAAGATTGATTTGCAATATAATCCGCTTCCTACATCCAAGCTGTGGGAGACGATTATTCCTATCATTGATAAGCTGGCACAGCAAAAGGGCATCCGCTTTGAGACCGATATAGCCGTGGATGAGGCTATGGTAATGGTGGATGAACAGCATTTAAGCCAGATTGTTATGAACCTGCTTTCTAATGCTGTTAAGTTCACACCTAAAAATGGTGTTGTGAGGCTGATTGTAAAAGGTGTTACTAATCAGCTGAATTCGCAGGAATTACAGTGTCAGGTAATCGTAACGGACACCGGAATCGGTATGTCAAAAGAATTTATGCAGCATATGTATCATCCATTTGAACAGGAAAATGAAGGAAAAGAAGGAACAGGACTGGGGCTTTCCATTGCAAAGAAATTGATTGAGCTCATGGGCGGCACGATTGATTGTGACAGTGAAAAGAATGTGGGGACTACTTTCAAACTCCAATTTGCACTGCAAAAGTGTACCAAAGAACAGGCTGAGGAAGCACAGAAGAAGCTGGCAACAGCAGAAAAAGAAGTGAAAAAGCAACAGGAAATATCCGTATTGGAAGGAAAGAGAATCCTGGTATGTGAGGATCATCCTTTGAATACCCAGATTATCGTTCGGGTACTGGAACGTGTTGGAATTATAGTGGAAACAGCTGAAAATGGCAAACTGGGGCTGGATAAATTTCAGGCGGCAGAAATGGGAACATACGATGCAGTTTTATTGGATATTAGAATGCCGGTCATGGATGGTTTGGAGACCGCCAGAAGAATTCGTGCATTGGATAGACCGGATGCAGCTGTGATTCCTATCATTGCTATGACAGCAAATGCATTTACAGAGGATGTGATGGCCAGCAGAGCGGCAGGTATGAATGCACACTTATCCAAGCCTGTGGAGCCGCAAAAATTATATAAGACGCTACAGGAATTGCTGTAGCGTCAATAATGCAGTTTTTTCTTTAATTCATTAATAAAAGCTGTTCGTTTGAAAATAAAAAGTGCAGTCAGTCTTAGAAAACTCACACCGCCACATAAAATGGCAATGGAGGGAAAACGTAAAACATGGAACAAAGCCAGAAGTGCAGGCAGTAGTCCGATTGATGCAGACATAATATAATAAATCATATATTCTTCTACAGAAAGCTTTTGAACCTTTGCAATAATGACCATGGAGACCTGCACGATCAGGAAAATGCAGGGCATGCTGATATCCAGACTCCAGAAATGCCAACCGGTACAGATATCCCAGATGATGCATACGATAGGGATTAAGACCATTTGCCACAGGCCATTTTTTAACAGGTTATATCGCTTATAAAAACCAATAGCAAGAGTGATCCACATGCTGATGGCACCACCGGCCGCAAAAATTGACCATAAGAAATCCGGTCTGATAATAGAATTAAGCATAAAACAGGCCACTACTGTGGTAATACAGGCAAAGGTAAACCATTGAAAAAGCTTGACACCTTCGTAGGCAGGCTTATGTTCAGGAAATTGATCCGTTAACATCTGTGTTTCTATACCGAAACTTTTTATTATCCTAAAGAAATTCCGTTCAATATTTTGATATTGGAAGCCTGATGCAAAGCTGAGTACCAGATCATCCTGAAACGAACAAAGGCTTAACTCCAGCTTATAAGTGCTGGTAAAAACACCAAAACGCTGTATATAGGGAACATACTCTTCGGGCATGATAACATTTCCAAGATTGGAGAAAATAGCGGTAATATCGCGTTTGGCCAGTTTTGCACCAAACTGCATGACAATATTTTTGATTTCCAAAGGAGCGAAGCGTAAAATTGGATGACATTCATAACGCATATAATGGCTAAAACGTCGTCCCATTCCATCTTTTGTCAGCTCTTCTTTGAAATAATCCCGCACATGATTTACTACATCCTGAAAATCATATTCCACGTCGTGAAATAAATAGCTGGGCTCAATCCAGCCAAAAAAATTCAACATGGAAGAAGATGGGAAAAATTTTCGCAAATTAACCGGAACCATCAGGGTAATGGCTCTTTTAAAATGGCGTTTGCTCATTTCTTCATGAATGGCGCACAACAGGACAGAGGATAACAACACTGTCATGGGGACACCATATTCTTTTGCTTTTCTAAGAAGTGCCTGACAGGAAACCAGGCCCTCTAACACATTCAAATCTTCATAACCTGTTTTGGGACCGGATAGCTGATAGGATTTTGCTTTCTTTTTTATTTTTCCGGAGTTCGATTTGTAATATTTGGTAAAGCTGTCGGATTCCTGATCCTGCATGGTCATATCAGGATCGGTTAGAGGAATATCGGGAAGCTCTGTATCCGGATAATGGAAGAGCAGATAATTCTTCACCAGTTCCTTTAAAAACAAGCTTGCGCCGGTACCATCAGTTAAGGAGTGAAATACCTCAAAATTAATCCGGTTCTTATAATAAGTCACCTGAAAAAGAAGCGTTTTTCGGTCCCGAAGATACAGATTCAGGCAGGGAGGATCACATTCTTCCTTTACCAGGGGATGCAGATTACTTTTTTCCAGATAAAACCAGAATAGCCCTTTTCGCATAACAGAAAGAAACAGGGGATAAGTTTCCACTGTTTTATCTAAAGCTTTTTGCAATGCAACAGGTTCTACCTGTGACTTACATTCACAATAAAAACGAAAGACACGCGTGTCTCGTTTGCTCCTTGTTGCAGGAAATATTTTAGCAGCATTATCTAATTTTCTCCAATGCTCTCTCTTAGTACTAAACACGTTTCTATTCCTTCTCCAAAAAACGACTTATAATTTCATAGCTTTCTTTTACATGACGATATTTGATACCCAGTGCGAAAAATCCGTGAAGGGTATTTTTAATTCGATGCATTTCCACATCACAGCCGGCTTCTAATAACTTTCTGCCATAAGCCTCACCTTCATCACGAAGGGGATCAAATTGAGCAGTAAGAATCAGAGTACGTGGTTGACCAGATAAGTCAGTTGAGGTCAGTGGTGCGAAATATGGATTATGCAAATCCTCGGGACTACTCTGATAAAGATCAATATATTGGCAAAGCTTCTGCCTTGTCAATAGAAAATCAGTACCGTTTTCAATAACGGAAGCATATGGTGTATCTTCAGAATAATCGTAATTTACTGCGGGATATATCAAAATTTGTTGCCTGGGCATAAATTCTCCCTTATCTCTTGCCATAAGGGATAACGCAGCAGCAAGATTGCCACCGGCACTGTCACCGATCAGCGTAATGTGATCCGGATCGGTGTTTAACAGGAAATGATTGGTATATATTGCTTTTGCTACTGCATAACAGTCGTGTAGTCCGGCGGGAAAAGGAAATTCCGGTGCCAGGCGATAGCCTACCGATACAACAGCGTGACCTGTATTCTTAGCAAGTGCAGCACAAACCCTGTCATAAGAGTCCACACTTTCTGTGATCCAGCCGCCACCATGGAGGAAAAGCAGAACCGGAAGGGTATTGTCTTTCATGCCGTTTGCCGGAGTATGCTGTTCACTGGGAAGATAGATTCTGGTGGGAACTTCGTGTCCGTCACTATATATTTCTGTGTCTATTGTTCTATAAAAGGGTTTTAATGGATCGATTGCTTTTATATTGGCAAATGTCCTGGAATTATCAACATTGATATCACCATAGGAAAGTGCCTTTAATACTGCTCGCATTGCTTTGTTAATTGCCATTTATGATTTACCTGTTTTCCGTAGTTACGGAAGTCCTTTACTTATGTCAAGGATAACATTATGGGGGCAAAAAGTAAATTGATGTATATAATAATAAAAATACTAATTACATCAGCGCAGGAAAAATTTCTGCGTGGAGGATTCGTATGATTTATGTGGTACAGCCGGGAGATACAGTGGATCTGATTGCAACCAGGACGAATGTGCCGGTAGAAACAATTATATATGATAACCAGATTTCTTATCCTTATAGACTTGCAGTGGGGCAGGCAGTTTATATAGCAGAAGATATAGACAATAATGAATCACAGGATAAAAGATTTATTTATGTGGAGGGATATGCGTATCCTTTTATCAGAGAATGGGTTTTGAATCAGGCACTTCCCTATCTTACTGATCTGCTGGTATTTTCTTATGGATTCACAGAAGAAGGTGACCTGATACCACCGGCAGCAGATGATCAGTGGATGATTGAACGGGCAGGACAGTATGGTGTAAATACGGTACTTACATTGACGCCCATAGATGCTTCGGGTAACTTTAACAATTATCTTATCAGCTCCGTGGTAAACAGGGAAGACAGAATCGGTGTGATGATCTCACAGTTACTGGGGACATTAAGCCACAAAAGATTTTCAGGGGTAAATATAGATTTCGAATATATCAGAGCCGAGGACAGGGAAGCTTATACCGCATTTGTAAGAACCGTAAGAGAAGCTCTAAACGCAGAAGGATATCAGGTATCAGTTGCCTTGGCTCCAAAGACATCCGATACGCAGCAGGGATTATTATATGAAGGAATGGATTATCGAGGTCTGGGGGAAGCGGCCGATTATGTTTTACTTATGACCTATGAATGGGGATATACCTACGGACCACCTATGGCAGTTGCACCTATTGATCAGGTGCGAGCCGTGGTAGAATATGCTGTTACTCAGATCGAGCCTTCAAAGATCAATTTGGGTATCCCCAATTATGGATATGACTGGCCTCTTCCTTTTGTAAGGGGGACTACAAGAGCGCGGACATTGGGAAATCAGCAGGCAGTGCAGCTTGCAATTACGCAGGGGGTGGAGATACGGTTTGATGAGAGCGCCATGTCACCTTTTTTTATTTATGCAGAAGATGGAATAGAGCATGAGGTGTGGTTCGAGGATGTGAGAAGTATTCAGGCAAAATTTGATCTGGTGAAGGAATTTCAGTTAAGAGGAGTAGGGTATTGGCAGCTGATGCAGCCGTTTTTGGCAAACTGGCTGCTGCTAAAAGATAATTTTAGAATAATCTATGAATAACTACAGATAATCTTTAAATAGATACATGGAATTTAAAAAGAAAAGGCGGAAAACAAATTTGAGTAATCATCTGAAATCACAGGTCAGTCCCTATTTATTACAGCATGCAGAAAATCCGGTTGACTGGTATCCGTGGTGTGAAGAGGCATTTGAACGGGCAAAAATAGAAGATAGGCCGATTTTTTTGAGTATAGGATACAGTACTTGTCACTGGTGCCATGTGATGGCACATGAAAGTTTTGAAGATGAGGAGACAGCCGGATTATTGAATGAATCCTTTATCTCAATCAAGGTGGATAAAGAAGAAAGACCGGATATTGATGCAATTTATATGGCGATTTGTCAGGCATTCACAGGCAGCGGCGGATGGCCCACCAGTATATTTATGACACCTGAGCAGAAGCCGTTCTTTGCAGGCACTTATTTCCCCTCTAAGAGAAAGTTTAATACCGTTGGATTTCAGGATCTGTTATGCCTCATCAGAGATAAGTGGAATAGTAACAGGGAGTCTCTGATACGTTCAGCAGAGGAAATTGTTTCTGCATTAGAAAGAGAGAATACTGTTAATGTAGAAAAAAATGACAGCCGGGAGATAAATAAAGGGGAAAATCCAGGTAACGAACTCATACAACGGGCATTCAATGCTTATACTCAGATCTATGATAGTATCTATGGCGGATTTGGAAATGCACCAAAATTTCCCACACCTCATGTGCTGTTATTTTTATTAACTTATTATGAAAAAGCAGGAGATCGTTTTGCTTTGGAAATGGTGGAAAAGACATTACAGCAAATGTATCGGGGCGGAATCTTTGACCATATAGGATATGGGTTTTCCAGATATTCTACTGACCGGTTCTTTCTGGTGCCTCATTTTGAAAAAATGCTGTATGATAATGCACTGCTGATTATGGCATACAGCAAAGCTTATGAGGTAACGAAGAAATATTTCTACAAGGAAATCGCAGAGTGCACAGCAGAATATATTCTTCGGGAGATGACTGCAAAAGAAGGTGGTTTTTTCAGCGCACAGGACGCAGACAGTGAAGGCGAGGAAGGAAAATATTATGTTTTCACACCGGATGAAATCGTAAAGCTCCTGGGAGCCGAATCCGGCAGTAAATTCAATGCAAATTTTGATATAACAGCGAAAGGAAGCTTTGAAGGGCAGAGCATCCCTAATTTACTGCAGCATACACCGGGAGCCGGTGTGATGGAAACAGAGGAAATAAAAGAAAAGCCGAATCAGGTTATATCATTGGAAGCGTTGAAAGGTGTCTATAATTATCGAAAGAAGCGTTATCAGCTTCATTTAGATGATAAAATTCTGATCTCATGGAATGGGTTGATGATCGGAGCGATGTGTTGGCTCTATCGTATCAGCGGAAATCAAAAATATTTGCTGGCAGCTGAAGGCGCAGAAAATTTTATATCAAAGAAATTAAGGGAGGACAATACGCTTTTTGTCAGTTATCGAAATGGTCAACGTGGTGCAAAAGGCTTTTTAGAAGAATATGCATGCTATATCTTTGCATTGCTTTCCTTATATGATGCAACATTACAGGAACATTATCTGGAGCAGGCAAAGCAATTTATTCAAAAAGTAATTGATGATTTTTGGGATCCTGATAATAAAGGATTTTTCCTGTACGGAGCAGGAAATGAAAAGCTGATTATTAGACCCAAGGAAACTTATGATGGTGCCATTCCCAGTGGAAATTCCATAATGGCCTATAATCTGGTACGCTTGACTTTTTTAGAAGAACAGGAAGAATTTGCTTCCATATTAGAGGAACAGATTTCTTTTATGTGTGGACAGGTATCACAGGCACCTACCGGCTATGGCATGTTTTTGTTTGCGCTGTCTGACTATCTGGAATCACCGGCTTTGATTAAGGTGGTGCCGGGCGGGCAGAACAGAGGAGGCGAACAGGAACAGGTAAAGAATCTCTCGCTGTCAGTACCGTTGCAGTGGATTGTGAAGGTTTTATCACAAGAAAGCACAGAATATCCGTTGCTGAATGGTGAAACAACCTATTATATATGCAAAAATCACAGCTGTCTGACACCGATCAATCATTTGGAGGATTGGTCTAAGTATATTTGAATTCTTTTTAGGGCATATTTTTAATAAATAATTCGTGATCCTATAGGAGCGGATAAAAAAGCAGAGGAGATAATCAAGTATATGAATCCATTTGAACAAAAACCAAGTCCGATAGATGCTTCCTTTCATAATTGGAGCAATATTTATCCGAAGGCATATTGCAAACAGGAGGTAGACCCTTATACCAAGACGAGGGTAATTCTCATGAATGGAACAGAATATGAGGCGGTATGGTTTAGTCATCAGTTCCAGAGGCATTGTCCGGATAATGAACTTCGCCGTGAACTGGCTCTGGTACGGCGTGTAGAGCAACAGCAGCAAAAGGTAATCGCAGCTTTAAAGCCGAAGGATTAAACAATTCTGGAGCATACGATCAGTTATGAGCAGTTGGCGGTAGATTTAACAGCAGGTCTTGCAAGGAGAGAACCGGATCCCGGGGTTAAGGCAGCGCACGACTTTGCCTTACTGGAAGACTTCGATCATTTATATCGCTATGCAGATCTTCTGGAGCTGGAAACGGGAGTAAAAGCAGAGCAACTGGTGGGTCACTATACAGAGATCATGCCGGGAAGACCTACGATTTCTGAACATCGCTATCCCTTTGATAATATCAGATTCTGGATAGATAATAAAACGGCTGCACCTATTACAAAACTGGACGTGGCGATTATTACAGCAGCAGAGCAGCAGACCATGAACTATTATATGAATGTTTCGGCACTTTATCATAATGATATTGGCAGACAGCTGTATCAGGAAATCGGGTTGATTGAAGAACAGCATGTGAGCCAGTATGGAAGCTTGATGGATACGAAAACTACTATGCTGGAATGTCTTTTGATGCATGAATATACAGAGTGCTATTTATACTATTCCTGTTATGAGGATGAAACAGATCCTTATATTAAAAAGATCTGGGAACAGCATTTTGAACAGGAAGTGAGTCATTTACACAAGGCAGCAGAGCTATTGCAAAAATATGAAAAAAAGCAGTGGCAGCAGTGTATTCCGGATGGTGCCTTCCCGGAGCTTTTGAAGCTGCATGAAAATAAAGCCTATATCAGAGATATTCTGGGAAATACAGTACAGAATACTTCAAAATTAGAGGAGTATGTAGATGTGAGTAAGGTTCCGCAGGAGGATGTTTTTTATCAGTTCCAGCAGAAATTAAATCAACCGGTAGAGGAAGTGCCGACTCATAAGGTGATCAAAGATTATATGGAAAAGAAGGGGCAGGATTATCGTTATGAGGACAAAGAACATCCCGTCGAGAAACTTCGTAATCGAACGGTGGATAATACCTCTGTGGGAAGATGATTTTTCCATTGCTAAGAACCTGTTAATGTTTTAAACTGAAAAAAGATTGACAGGGGAGAAAGACAATGTATACAAATTTTACGGGGTACGATGTGATCGTACGTGATGAAGCATCTAATGTAACTTTATTTATGGGAAAAGTTGCATCATATGATGAACTGCAAAATCTGATTGAGATAAATTTCCAACCTACCGTGGATCTGGAACAGCGGCACATGCGTGTCCTTTTATATCATAATGGACGTGCATATACATATCATGGAACATTCCGAAAGGGTCTGGGGATTGGACAGATGGGAATTGCTCTTTATAAAGGCAGTGCAAAAACGGATCGTAAGAACGAACGCTTTTCCATTGATCTGGGAGCAGAGATTCTGGAACATCGTGATGAAAATGGAAAGGTTTTGTTTCAGGGTTCCACACCGATCCATATTATGGATATCAGCAGGAGCGGGTTGCGGATACAGGCAACGGAGATTAAACCCGGAGTACATGAAAAAATCTCTATTCGCTTTACCGTGAGAAATGTAGCGAAAACCTATTATGCCAGAGTTGTCCGTGTGGGGAAAAAGGACGAAAAAGGTCAGCAGATTGAATATGGCTGTGAATTATTAACGATGCAGGAGTATATGAAATAATGAGTAAATATGAGGAAAGAGCAAAATGTCTCAGAGCAGATGAGACGTTTCAATATAACTGTGCCCAGGCTGTGATTATTCCTTTTGCTGAGGATGCAGGACTTACAGAAGAAGCAGCACAACGCATAACTGCCAATTTTGGCGGCGGTATGAAAAGAGCGGCAACCTGCGGTTCCATTGCCGGTGGGTTAATGGTACTGGGATTGTTTGGGGTGGATGATCCTAAAACAGTTGCAAAATATTATGCAAAATTAAAGGAAAGACATCAGGATTATTTGGATTGTGCCAATCTGTTACGCTTAAACAAGGAACAGGGCGGGGAGAAAAAGCCACACTGTGATGCCATGGTTTATGAGTGTGTAGAACTTGTGGAAGAGATTCTGGGGGATAAGCTGAGTAATAAGCCGGATTAACCCTGGGTGATAAGTCGAAAAAATGAATTATTCTTACAGAGCATAACTAGATATGTTTTATGGGTATTTGCTATTTCTGAACGGGAAAATTATAATAACAGCATAGAACTATTGGACTGCCGGACTACGATAAATAGTTCCGGCATTTTTATTTAAAAAGGAGAATATGCTATGATTTACAAAACATTTCAGGATTTAAAATTGTCAGCTCTGGGAATGGGCGCTATGAGATTACCCGTGATAGATGGGGATGATGCAAAGATAGATGAAGCCGCAACCCAGGAGATAGTGGATTATGCGTTAGAGCAGGGAATCAACTATTTTGATACTGCTTGGGGTTATCATGGAGAAAATTCTGAACTTGCCATGGGAAAAGCTTTGAAAAAACACGCCAGAGAATCATTTTATCTGACTACGAAATTCCCTGGATATGATCTGAATAACATGGATAAGGTACAGGCTATTTTTGAAAAACAGCTGGAAAAATGTCAGGTGGAGTATTTTGATTTCTATTTATTCCATAATGTATGTGAAATGAATATTGATGCATACTTAGATGAAAAGTATGGTATCTTTGATTATTTGATGGCACAGAAGAAAGCCGGGAAAATTCGCCATCTTGGTTTCTCATCCCATGGCAGCATTGAAGTCATGAAAAGATTTTTGAAAGCTTACGGTAAGGACATGGAATTCTGTCAGATTCAGTTGAATTATCTGGATTGGAAATTCCAGGATGCAAAGGGAAAAGTAGAATTATTGAAACAATATGGCATTCCGGTATGGGTTATGGAGCCTCTTCGCGGAGGTCGTCTTGCAAACCTTTCTGAGGAAAATAATGCTATCTTAAAAGAACTTCGTCCGGAAGAAGGAATCCCGGCATGGGCTTTCAGATTTTTACAGTCTATTCCCGAGGTTACCATGGTGCTCTCCGGTATGTCCAATTTTGAGCAGATGAAGGAAAATATACATACTTTTGAAACAGATAAGCCATTAAATAAGAAAGAAATGTCTGCTTTAATGGGAATTGCAGATGGCATGTTACAGTTAAACGTACTGCCATGCACAGCCTGTCATTATTGTGTCAGCCATTGTCCAAAGGGTCTTGCTATTCCGGATTTACTGGCATTATATAATGAACATAACTTTACAGGTGGCGGTTTTATCGCACCGATGGCATTGATGGCATATGAAAAAGATAAATTGCCCTCAGCATGTATCGGTTGCCGTAGCTGTGAAAAGGTCTGTCCTCAGCAGATTAAAATTTCTGAGGCAATGTCTGATTTTGCAGGAAAGCTTGGCATGTAAATCAGGCATTTGAAGAACGATTACAGGAAAAATCAGATCAGTTAAAAGAATCAGGAAAGCCGGAGCCAATCCGTAGTGATGGCGCCGGCTTTTTGGATTTAAAATAGTGCGTGGATCTAAAACTAAAATAAAAAATAAAACAATATTGTCTAAAAACAATTGACAAAAACAGGAAAATAACTTATATTAAGAACAATTCCTAATAAGAATAATTCTTAATGAAAAACAACTAAGAGATAATTTTAATGAAGCACCTACGATGAAAGGAAAGGGATATGAGCAAACATTTGTCGCCGGATATCAGGGTTCCCATAGAACCGGATAATCCGTCTATTAAGAGAAATGAAGCAACATGTATCAAATGTGGGCAGTGTAAGAATATATGTGCCGGTGCCATTTCAGTGCTGGGACATTATGATCTGTCCAAAACCGGAGATCGTGCCATTTGCATCAATTGTGGCCAATGCGCCAATGTCTGTCCGGTGGGTTCTCTTACAGAACAGTATGAATACGATAAAGTGGAACAGGCTGTGAAGAACCATGAAAAGGTCGTCATTGTGAGCACATCACCATCGGTCAGGGTGGCACTGGGAGAAGAATTCGGAATGGCGGACGGTTCTTTCGTGGAAGGAAAGATGATCGCGTTATTAAAGGCATTGGGTGTAAACTATGTGCTGGATACTAATTTCAGCGCAGACCTTACCATTCTGGAAGAAGCCAGTGAGTTAATCGAACGAATCACGACAGGAACTAAACCATTGCCGCAGTATACCAGCTGTTGTCCGGCATGGGTAAAATTCGCAGAAACTTATTATCCGGAGATCTTACCAAATATTTCTACAGCCAAGAGCCCTATCGGCATGCAGGGACCAACGATCAAAACTTATTTTGCAAAGAAAATGGGAATTGATCCGAAGAATATTGTAAATGTGGCTTTAACACCTTGCACAGCTAAGAAGTTTGAAATCCGCAGGGATGAAATGAAGGCAGCGGGAACATATCTGGAAAGCCAGGGAGTATTAACTGCTTCAGAAGCAGAGAACATGAGGGATATGGATCATGTGATTACGACCAGAGAACTCGCCATGTGGGCAAAAGAGCAGAAAATTGATTTCCAGAACCTGGAAGATGCCGGTTTTGACCGGCTGATGGGTGAGGGCAGCGGTGCCGGTGTGATCTTTGGTAATACCGGAGGTGTCATGGAAGCAGCTGTTAGAACTGCCTATGAATATATAACCGGATAGTCTGCACCGGAACAGCTATTTGATCTGACTCCGGTAAGAGGTCTGGCGGGTATCAAAGAGGCTGAACTTTCTATTGGAGATCTGACTGTGAGAGTGGCGGTTGTATCCGGCACTGAAAATGCCAGGAAGATGATTGAACTGGTAAAATCCGGTCAGAAGCAATATCATTTTATAGAAGTGATGACCTGTCCCGGTGGCTGTATCGGCGGTGGCGGACAGCCTAAGGATAAAGACTACAAGGGTGATGCCCTTCGTGAAAGCCGAATCAAAGGACTGTATCAGAAAGATGCTTCTATGAAAAAACGTAAGAGCCATGAAAATGAAGAAATTCTGGCACTTTATAAGGAGTTTTACGGTAAGCCTTTAAGTGAACTTGCCGAGAAAATGTTACATACCACTTATCAGGACAGAAGTACTGATCTGGGAGAAACACAAACAACACAAAACCAAAATGAGAGAAAAGAAAGCGAGGAAACAAACATGAAGAAATTTGTATGTACAGTATGTGGTTATATCTATGAAGGAGAAGCAGCACCGGCAGAATGTCCTATTTGTCATCAGCCTGCATCCAAGTTCCAGGAAGTAAAGGAAGATCCGTCAAATCCATATGCAGGAACTAAATCAGAGAAAAACCTGTGGGAAGCGTTTGCCGGAGAATCTCAGGCAAGAAATAAATATACATATTTTGCTTCTGTAGCAAAGAAAGCAGGTTATGAACAGCTTGCAGAATTATTCTTAAAGACAGCAGATAATGAAAAAGAACATGCAAAGTTATGGTTCAAGGCACTTGGTCAGTTGGGTGACACGGAAGAGAACCTGCTCCATGCAGCTGAGGGCGAAAATGCAGAGTGGACTGATATGTATGAGCGTATGGCAAGAGAAGCAGAGGAAGAGGGCTTTACAAAACTTGCTGAACAGTTCAGAGGCGTTGCTGCTATCGAGAAATTACATGAAGAAAGATATCGTGCATTATTAAAAAATGTAGAATCCAAACAGGTTTTTGAGAAGAGTGGTGTACAGGTATGGGAATGCCGTAACTGTGGACATGTTGTAGTTGGTACAGCAGCACCGGAGGTTTGCCCGGTATGTTTCCATCCGCAGAGTTACTTTGAGGTGCGCAAAGAGAATTATTAAACTGTAGTTTAAAGGAATAAAGATTGATGTAAAGTGACGGTTCAGCCGTGTATCATATGCTCACAAGCCCGTTTTCACTACGGTAAACACGTAGCTGTACATAAGTTCGCACAAGACGCGAACTAAGTACAGACGTGTTTACAGTGCTTGTTCGCATACGATACACGGCTGAACCTCGTTTTACGGCAATATTTATTTTCTTTAAGCTGCAGTTTGTGGTGCCCTGGGGCG
>JAQUUX010000001.1 GCA_028693705.1 Lachnospiraceae bacterium
AGCGGGGCTTATTTAAGTGTCTCTACTCTGTTCAACGTCACTCATCATCATTCAGAAAACTGACGGATTGACACTTTAGGAGAAGTTAATCATTTTGAAATAACATTTTGCGGAAACTCAAGGCAAATCAAGCTTTAATTCCTATGCATGTTTACCAGATAGCTTTGATGGCATCGTAGGAAACAAGCAGGATTCATTTCAAAAATATCCTTTGCATAATCCACATGGCCAGTAAGATAAATAACTTGAAGCTCTGAATTTCTCTCCTGTAACTCTTTTACCACCTGGATGCCATTGGCATCCTCCAGTTTGGTATCCATTACTAAAATATCTATCATCACCCGCATACAATTGAATCATATTTTGAACATCCCTTTTCATTTGTATCTGGTATACATATTTTTTAACATACTACTCTCAATATGATTATATCCAAAATCCCGCGAATATAGATGCACCTACTACCGTCAACAGTCCCGCCACTGCAATAGACAGACTGCTCATGGCGCCTTCTATCTCCCCCATTTCCATGGCCTTGGTAGTGCCAATCGCATGGGATGAAGTTCCAATGGCGATTCCTTTTGCCACCGGATCTTCTATTTTAAATATTCTGCAAATTCCTTCCGCAAACATATTGCCCAATACACCGGTTATGATAATAATAGCTACAGAAATGGTTACATATCCGCCGAGTTCCTCGGAAATACCCATGCCTATTGCTGTGGTAATGGATTTGGGTAAAAGGGTGACATATTCAGCATGCCCCAGCCCAAACAGAATTGCCATGACCAGTACACATACCAAGCTGGTCAGAACACCTGACAGGATTCCGAACACAATGGCCTTCCAATTATTTTTCAGCATTTCAAACTGCTCATATAACGGAATGGCAAGGCAAACTGTTGCCGGTGTCAGCAGATAGCTGATGTACTTTGCCCCTTCATAATAACTGTCATAAGGAACATTACTTAAAATGAGAAATATCATAGTCGCAGCTGTAGCAATCAGTAATGGATTGCATATTGCCAGCTTACACTTCTTTTTTAGGAACAGGCCCGCTTCATATGACAGGATACTAATGATCACACCAAAGTACACTGAGTTCTGTAATAATTCAGTCATCTTTTCTCTCCTTTTGAATGATAAACTGAGTTACCACGCCGGTAACCGCCATGACTACAATGGTAGAAACTACAGTAATCACAGCAAAGGATAAGAAATTAGGCTGCAGAACATCCCAAGCATCCATCAGTCCAACTCCTGCCGGGATAAATAGCATTGGCATGATTTCAATAAGAAATCTTCCGGTTTCTCTTACCTGTTCTACCTTCAATATGCCTGCCAGTAATGCCACCAGCATAAGTACCAGCCCGTATATGCTTGTAGGCACCGGTAGTGGCAGTAAGAAATGCATTACCTCTCCAATAAAGGTTATAATCATTATAATACTAAACTGTTTTACGTACTTCACAACTTTTCTCCAACTATATCTTATAGTAATTCTTCCACTGACTGAAATACGATTTTCCCGGGAAGTTCACTTTTTTCATAAGTGCAAACACTCATTGTATATCCGGCTTCACATATCTGCCCGGACAAATCCATTTCTCTAAAACAGGCTTTCTTTCTATTTTGAAGATCCGTAAGTATCCCGGTTGACCAGTCCACCCGGTATCGTTCAAAGCCGATGGAGAGTCCTTCTCCCGTCAGTTTTGCAAAGGCTTCTTTTACCGTCCATAGTCTGCAAAGAAAAGCATTTTTTTCTTTTTCAGATAGTTTATCTAAAAAGGTTAATTCGCTTACTGCACAAACTTTCCTGGCAAAACCTGCTACGATATTCCTTGGTTCCTGGATGTCTATGCCGATATTACCTTTTGTATATCCAGCGACTACATAGTTTCCTGAATGGGACAGATTATATTGCCAGGCAGACAACACCTTTTCGCCTGTTCCATTAAGCTTAAAGAGTACAGGCTTCCCTTTTTTAACTTTTTGGATTTCCATGGAATGCATTTCTTCCATGGAATAATCAATTTTACTGAGGATATATCGTTCCAGAAGTCCTGCGCCAATTGCAAGTAACCTGCCCTGTTCGCTCTTTATTTTCTCCAGACGCTCTCTGCGTTCTTCCGTAAGGCAAGAAAGTGCTGCAATCTGCAGCGCTTCTTCGCGTAATCCTTCTATGTTCAACACATAAATCGTAGGACATATACTTTGGTTCATGTTATTCCTCTGTTTTTGCAATAGCAATAGACAGCTCGTCTAACTGTTTCTGATCTACGGTACCCGGAGCACTTGTCATCAGACATGTGGCATCCTTATTCTTAGGGAATGCAATAACTTCACGGATACTGTCAGCCTTGGATAATAACATAACGAAACGATCCAGACCATAAGCCAGTCCGGCGTGAGGTGGTACACCATACTTAAATGCTGTTAACAGGAAGTTGAACTGTTCCCATGCACGTTCTTTGGTAAAGCCCAGTGCCTCGAACATCTTCTCCTGGATATCATCCTGATGGATACGAACAGATCCGCCACCAAGCTCAACACCGTTTAATACAATATCGTATGCCTTTGCACGAACAGCACCCGGATCGGTATCGATCATATGCCAGTCTTCTTCCATAGGCATGGTAAATGGATGATGCATTGCCATAAATCTGTTTTCTTCATCGCTCCACTCGAATAATGGGAACTCCACTACCCATAAGAAGTTGAATTTATTTTCATCGATCAGACCAAGCTGTGCGCCCAGTTCCAGACGTAACTGTCCAAGAACCTTCCATACAATTGCATTCTTATCAGCTGCAAATAATAACAAATCTCCCTTTTTACCACCCATGGCAGCGACTAGTGCCTGTAATTCTTCTTCGGTCATAAATTTAGCAAAGGAGGATTTGAAGGTGCCGTCTTCCTGTACTGCCAGATAAGCCAGTCCCTTTGCACCGCTGCCCTTAGCCATATCCACCAGAGCATCAATTTTCTTACGAGGCATACCAGCCTCACCCTTTACACATAAACCGCGAACAGATCCGCCGTTTTCCAGTGCAGAGGTAAATACTCCAAAACCACAGCCCTTTACCACTTCTGACACATCTGTCAGTTCCATGCCAAAACGGGTGTCAGGTTTGTCAGAACCATAACGGTTCATAGCATCGATCCATTTCATTCTTGGTAAAGGAAGTTTCACATCCATACCAACGGTTTCCTTGCAAACGGTCTGGATCAGTTTTTCATTTACATCCAATACATCTTCCACATCTACAAAGGAAAATTCCATATCAGCCTGGGTAAATTCCGGCTGTCTGTCAGCACGCAGATCTTCGTCACGATAGCATCTTGCGATCTGGAAATAACGATCAAAACCGGAACACATTAGCAGCTGCTTATATAACTGCGGAGACTGTGGCAGGGCATAGAAGTTACCTGGATGTACTCGGCTTGGTACCAGGTAGTCTCTTGCACCTTCCGGTGTGGAAATACAAAGGGTAGGTGTTTCAATTTCAATAAAGCCTTCCTTTGCCATGTAATTTCTCATAGATGTTGCAATCTTACTTCTTAAAATAAGCTTCTGCTGTAATTCCGGATTACGCAGATCCAGGTAACGATATTTCAGGCGAATATCTTCTTTAGTACCGGATTCTACACCAACCGGGAAAGGAGGTGTTTCAGATTCGCTTAAGATTCTGCAGCTCTCAGCACGAACTTCGATATCGCCGGTTGCCAAATTTTCATTGGCAGAGCCTGCACGTTTGGTAACCTTACCGGTTACTGCAACGACAAATTCGCTTCTCATTTTGGTTGCTTTTTCAAAGGCTTCTGTTCCGCACTCGTCTTCTTCAAAGATGATCTGTAAGATACCGCTTCTGTCTCTTAAATCGACGAAGATAACGCCACCTTTATTTCTCTGTTTCTGTACCCAGCCCATGACGGTAACTGTTTCACCGACATTAGCACCTGTTAATTCAGTGCATCTATGGGTTCTATGTAAACCCTGCATTGACTCTGCCATTTTGTTCTCCTCTTCAAGTAAGTTTAACTTACTTTGATCATATTTTATTAAAACTACTATTTCAGTGGTTCTTTATAGAATTCCTTAAACTCTGTATATCCCTGCTGTTGCAGCTGTTCCTTCTGGAACTTCTTATTCTTATTCATACGAGCCACCAGTACCTGGAACCCATCATGTCTGGTCTCCTGTGCTTCTTTGATAACCTCACACAGTACCTCACCGGTTACACCTTTTTCTACCAGGAAAGCTGTTTTCACAGGCTCACTCGGGATCTTAAAGCCGCTTTCCATGAGTAACAGGATGATACGTTCAAAACCAATGGAAAATCCGCAAGCCGGCACATCATTGCCTGTAAATTTGCCAACCATCTTATCATAACGGCCACCGCCGCCACAGCTGCCACCAAATTCCGGCATGGCGATTTCAAAAATAGTACCTGTATAATAAGACATACCACGTACCAGGGTCGGATCAAAGATCAGTTCAAAATAATCTCCCTTGGTAGCTTTTACACTGTCCATGATCTCATCGAAGCTGGTCTGAACACCTTCCTCTAAGAAATCTGCCAGCTTGTCTGCCAGATAAGCAGTGGGATTGCTGTTATTCTCAAGTCCCTGGAACAGTGCAATGTATTTGGAAACAGTTTCCTGTGCATAACCACTTTCTATTAGTTCCTTTTCCACGCCGTCCAAGCCGATCTTGTCCATCTTATCCAATGTAATAAATACATCATCATAGGACTCTTCTGCAAAGCCGCTGTAAGCAGCCATTGCCTTTAAGATACGTCTGTCATTGATACGGATCTGAAAATTTTTAAATCCAAGCTTTCCTAATGTAGTAGTCGTTGCCAGGATCAGCTCAATTTCAGCCAGATTGGTAGGCTCACCCAGAATATCAATATCACACTGCATAAACTGACGATAACGACCTCTCTGCGGGCGGTCAGCTCTCCATACATTACCCATCTGTAATGCCTTAAATGGAGAAGGCAATTCACTTACATGGTTGGAATAATAACGTACAAGAGGAACTGTCAGATCATAGCGAAGACCTCCGTCTACCAGATCTTCCTCTGTCTGAGCCGTTTCCAGATTCAGTTTCTCTCCACGTTTTAAGATCTTAAAGATCAGTTTTTCATTATCTCCACCTGCCTTGCAGTTTAGGTTTGCAAGATTTTCTACGCAAGGGGTTTCAATGGAAGTAAACCCAAATTTACCATAAGTATCTTTGATAACTCCCATCACATATTCTCTTATTTTCATTTCCTCAGGCAGAATATCTTTCATGCCTGTAACAGGTTTTTTATTCAGCGCCATAATGTCCTCTTTTCTGTTAAAAATGCATACCCTAAAATTTTACACGGAAAAACACCTTTTTTCAATAGGCTTCGTAGAGTTTCCTCTTTCGTTCTATCATTTCATCAATCTTTTCTATATATAAGCCAACATCCTTTACTGTATCACAGCGTTCGATTCTGGACTGTCCGCCCCGGCTCTTATCACCGGGGAACACTGCTTTGGAAACAGTACCTGCTCCCAGTGCCACAATGGACTGCTTTTCTTCCATGATCAGGATATTGTAGATACCAAATTTGCCGTCTCTGGCATATCCCACATTTTCCAGGTTACCGGACATATTTTTCTGTCTGTAGAGATAATATGGTACCAAGCCCATTTCCCTGGCTGCCTTTTCTGCCAGCTGCATGGTGCTCTCTGTATTTTTCAGTGTCTGAATACCGTTTTCTTCAATCCATTGGTGTATCCTGGATGCACGTTTAATTGCCAATGAATGCACCGTCAGACTGTCCGGTTTTAAACCGCTGATTACTTCCATGGTATGACGCACATCATCCTCAGTTTCCTCAGGAAGCCCCAGGATGATATCCATATTGATATTATCAAAGCCTTCTTCTCTTGCCATCTGATAGGTTTCCAGCACCTGTTCCACCGTGTGATGTCTGCCGATCAGATCCAGTGTCTTCTGTTTCATAGTCTGCGGATTGACCGAGATTCTGGTGACACCATATTTTTTCAAAACCTGAAGCTTTTCTCTGGTAATGCTGTCAGCTCTGCCTGCTTCTACGGTAAATTCCAGTGAATGACTCATATCAAAGGCTGACGTGATCTTGCCAAGCAGTCTGTCCAATTCCTCCGGCTTTAAAGTGGTAGGTGTTCCACCACCGATATAAACCGTGTCCAGTATTTTATCCCGATTCATATTTGCCACAAAATCAATTTCTTTTTCCAGGGCTGTAAGATATTCGCCTACTCTCTTTTCCCAGGAGCAAATCGGGTATGAGGTAAAAGAACAGTACAGACAAGTGGTCGGGCAAAACGGGATTCCAATATAAAGACTATACCCATTTTCATAATGCAATGCTGATAAAAGCTTATGCTCTCTTTTGGCAATTTCCAGACTTAAATTTGACTTTTCCTCACCGATCAGATAAGTTTCCTTCATATGCGCTAAAATCTCTGCATCACTTTTACCTTCTTCCAACAGTGCCATAGGTATCTTCGTCGGACGAATCCCGGTCATGCTGCCCCATGGAAGCTGTCTGCCTGTTACTTCTGACAGCACATGATATAAGAGATTCTTTAATTCATTTTTTATTTCCGATCTGTCAGCATTTGCTGTCAATTTGCAGCTTTTCTCCACTGTCGGTATAACTGCTGATGTAGTCATCGTGATCCGTCCCGGCTGCAGGACGATCCTGTAATCCATCTGTTCCCCTTCGGGATCTGTGTGTATTTTCACATCCTCTCCCGGATAAAAAGCTTTTACCAGAGAATGAATATCATAGAAAAAGCTTTCCTCCAGGCATAATACCCTTATCATATTTCCTCTCAATCTGCCGTTATGCGGCATATACAACAGTAATGCTGCCCGCACCCTGCAGACAGCATTCAAATTTTTTATCCAAGTGCCCTGAAAAATGGGCTGTTTTGTTTTTCGAAAGCAACGGTAGACGTATCACCGTGTCCCGGTAATAATATGGTATCTTCCGGTAGATTCACAATCTGTGCATCAATGGAACGCATCAATGCAGATTCACTTCCTGTTGGCAGGTCAGTTCTTCCAATAGAACATTGAAATACTGTATCTCCACAGAAAAGTACTTCTTCCTTTTCCAGATAATAACAGCACCCGCCAATTGTATGCCCCGGAGTTGGTAAAAGCTTGAATTCCATACCGGCCATCGTAAAAACAGTATTTGCTTTCAAATACTCATCTACCTGTAGTTTATAAGGCGGCATGCCCCACAATGCTGTCAGATTTTTCATTGGGTCTTCACAGACTTCACGTTCTGCTTCATAAGCATAAATCTTTGCTCCGGAAAGCTTTTGTAATGCCTCTGCACCCATCATATGATCGAAATGACCATGGGTTAATAATATTCCTGCTAACTGCAGGTTATCCTCCTGCAATCGCTCAAAAATCCATTCGCCGTGATCGCCCGGATCCACACAGACTGCTTCTGTCTCTCCCTGTTTGTGAAAATAGTAGCAATTGGTCTGACACATGCTTACCTGGAGACTCTTTATCACAATATCCTTCATCAGCCCGAAGTCCTCTCTATGTCTATAACACTTTCCACGCTTCTCAGTCTTTCTATAATAGCTTTCAGTTCTTCTCTACTGCCAATTTCAAAGGTGGTATCCAGAGTTGCCAGCCCCTGTTTGCTGGTTCTGGTATTCATGGACTGAATACCGATATTCTTTTCTGTCATGACCTTGGTAATATCAGCTAAGAGACCATTTCTGTTATTGGCAAAGATCTTGATCTCAGCCACATATTTTTCAAGCTGACCGGCTTCATTTTGCTGCCATTCTGCATCAATTAATCGAGCGCGGTCTAACTCCGGCAAATTGATTACATTGACGCAATCAGTCCGATGCACAGATAAGCCACGACCTCTTGTGACAAAACCTACAATCTCATCTCCCGGTACAGGTGAACAGCATTTAGAGAATCTAACTGCCACATCATGAATACCTTTTACAACAATGCCGCTCTTGGCACGAAGCTTCATCGGTTTGTTGGCAGCATTTTCTTCCACTGCCTGAAGGATTTCTTCATTGGTAAGTTCCTTCTTATGATCAGCATCATACAATTCCAGCATACGATTAATGATCTGGCCTTCCTTTAAACCGCCGTGCCCCACGGCAGCCAATACAGAATCCCAATCATGGAAACCATATTTACGCAGAATTGCTTCTGTATATTCTTTTTTCATTAAAGAAGGAAGATCAATGTTCTTGGTCTTACAATAGGTATTAATCGCTTCACGTCCACGATCAATATTATCTTCCTTTAATTCATTCTTAAACCATTGATTAATCTTGCTCTTAGCCTGCGTACTCTTTACAATACTCAGCCAGTCACGACTCGGTCCCTTGGAGTTCTGCGAAGTGATAACTTCAACTCTGTCTCCATTTTTAATCTCATAATCAATAGTAACCAGCTTTCCGTTTACACGGGCGCCGATCATCTTATTGCCTACCGCACTATGAATGCTGTAAGCAAAATCAATAGGTGTGGATCCTGCCGGCAGATTCTTCACATCACCGCTTGGTGTAAAGCAGTATACATTATCGGAGAACAGATCCAGATCGCTCTTTAATAAGCTGAGGAATTCTCTGTTGTCAGACATATCCCTCTGCCATTCCAGAATCTGACGAAGCCATGTAAGCTTCTCTTCTTCCTGGGTCTTTCCGTCCCCGTTCTTGCCATCGGAAGCCTCTTTATATTTCCAATGGGCAGCAATACCATATTCTGCAGCCTTATGCATTTCAAAAGTACGAATCTGCACTTCAAAAGGCTGACCGTTGGTCCCAATCAATGTGGTATGTAAGGACTGATACATATTTGCCTTAGGCATGGCAATATAATCCTTAAAACGACCGGGGATCGGCTTATACATTTCATGGATCACACCCAATACCGCATAGCAATCCTTTACAGTTTCCACAATGATACGAACTGCAAATAAATCATAGATCTGATCCAGCGTCTTATGCTGGTTCTTCATTTTTTTATAAATACTGAAAAAATGCTTGGCACGACCGTCAATTTGCGCCTCGATACCTGCTTTTTTTACATGTTCACTGACTTCTCTGACAACTGAGTCAATATAGCTTTCCCGCTCATTTTTCTTAGCTGAGATCTTCTCCACCAGGTCATAATAAATCTCAGGTTCCAGATATTTTAAAGAAAGATCATCCAGTTCCACTTTGATTCTGGAAATACCCAGACGTTCTGCGATAGGACAATAAATATCCAGAGTCTCTCTTGCAATACGCTGCTGTTTTTCCGGCGGCTGGTATTTCAAAGTTCGCATATTATGCAAACGATCTGCCAGTTTGATCAAAATAACTCGAATATCCTTTGCCATGGCAAGGAACATTTTACGCAGATTTTCAGCCTGCAGTTCCAGCTTTTCAGCCGATTTGTCTACAGATTTTCCCTCAGCTGCTGCATTGAAAGCATCACTGTATTCATTAGACAGCGGGAGCTGTTGCAGTTTTGTTACACCATCTACCAACAGCGCAACATCAGAACCGAATTCTGCTACAATCTCATCTCCTGTCATGATGGTATCTTCCACCACATCATGGAGTAAACCTGCAGCAATTGTCTCCTTATCCATTTCCAGATCTGCCAGGATAATTGCTACACAAAGTGGATGAATAATATATGGCTCGCCTGATCGACGTTTCTGATTTTTGTGCGCTTCAAAGGCAGTCCGATAGGCTTTCTCAATCAGGGAAATATCATCGGAAGGATGATATTGTCTGACCTTAGCTATCAGCTTCTCATAAAGGGCCTCCGGGCTGGTAAAATCTTCCGCTTTCTGTACCAGGCCATCACCCATGCTCTTCTTCAGTTTTTCTTCTGTCAGCAACGTATTTTCCATGCGCTTATCTGCCATATCCATCACCACTTACTATAAATTTTGGTATGTTTATTAAACTCTCATTTCAATTATCGAATAATCAAATCGCACTCGATTTGATTATTTATTTGCCTGAATAAGTAATCGCAGAATCCAAACGATATCCTGCAATTTTTTCACGGCCCTTTAATCCTGCCAGTTCCATCATAACTACAACGCCTGCTACCACTCCGCCAAGAGACTCTACTAATTTGATCATAGCCTCTGTGGTACCGCCTGTAGCGATCAGGTCATCTACGATCAGCACTCTCTGTCCCGGTTTGATGGAATCTTTATGCATCTCAATGGTAGCTGTGCCATATTCCAGATCATAATCCATAGAAACAGTCTCTCTTGGGAGTTTTCCTTTTTTACGGATCAGAATAAATGGTTTGTGCTTATTATATGCAATCGGCATGCCAAAGATAAATCCTCTGGATTCTGCACCAACTACAATATCATAGTCCAGATCTGCGATCATATCCTGCATGGAATCAATTGCCAGCTGTAAGCCGTCTGCATCCTGTAAAACACTGGTTACATCCCTGAAAATAATACCTTCTTCTGGAAAATCCGGAATACTTACTACATAATCTTCTAACTTCTTCATGGTTTGCCCTTTCTCAATACCTTCGTATTAAAAGGAAGATTCCTTCCTTTTTTCGTTTCAAATAGAAATTAAGTACTATTATATTATTTTTTCTCTTATTCGTCAAAAAATATCGGCAATTTTGGGAGATATGCTATACTAGGGGTATGAAAACAGCTCCTGTGTTGTGAAAATGCAGGTTTTTCAGAAAGGTAAAACAATTATTATGAATAGCACAAAGCATGTTCCTTACTTTGATCTTGCCAGAGGCATGGCAATTTTATTAGTAGTTCTCGTTCACGTGGAGGCACTTGGTACAAACTTTCGAATTTATCTGGTCTCTTTTGTTCTGCCGGTGTTTTTCCTGGTTTCCGGTATGCTCCTATCAAAAACAGGCAGTATAAAAGGAGACATTTTTATCTTTATAAAAAAACGTTTTGGGGGCATAATGGTTCCCTACTATCTCTACAGCCTGTTATATCTGGTGGTGGAATATATCTATAACCGTTGCAACGGTTCACTTGCCGATTGGCCCTGGAAGCAGAATCTGACGGATTCTCTGACACTTTATGGCATCTCTGTTTTATGGTTTCTGCCTGTTTTATTTTTTGGAGAGATACTGATGGCCCTGCTGTTTCAGTTTTGTCATGAACGTAGGATTCTGCATATTCCCATTTCTGCAATCTGTATTATTTTATTGGCAGGAATTTCCTATTTTTTCAGTTTAAAAATTCCTGCTAACGTACACATATGGGTTATGATATTTCGAATTTTTCTTTGTCTGCCTTTTATCGGTATGGGGTATTATCTGTATCCGCGTTTTCAGGCATGGCATTTTACATTGAGAAAGGAACTCTTCCTCGGCGTTGTATTGTTGGTTATTACGCTTCCGCTTAGTCAGATCAACGGGTCTGTGGATGTTCACTCTTTGTTAGTGTCAAATGTTCTTCTGTTTTATCTGTCAGCTTTTACCGGAACGCTTGGTGTATTGTTCTGCTGTCGTTTGCTGGAGAAGATACAATACAAAGCTTTTATTGGCAAACTGATATTTTATTTTCTGGAATTCTTTGGGAAGAATTCTCTTACAGTAATGGTTACCCATGTAGACTTCTATCTTTTATATGCCTCTACCCTAATCGCCATCAGCTTTATTGATTATGTAAAACATGCTAAAAGCTATATTTTCTGTGCCTCTGTCTGGTGCATGATCCTGCTTATGGAGCTGCCAATTATCTGGATTGTAAATCACTGGTTACCCTTACTGACCGGAAAAAGAAAGCACTAAACATACAACAAAAAGCGGCAAACCCAATACCGGGTCTGCCGCTTTCTTTTTCATCTAATTTGTTTTACATCATGCCGCCCATGCCTGCGCCACCTGCCGGCATAGCCGGAGCATCTTCTTTGATATTAGCAACAACAGATTCTGTTGTTAACAGAGTAGATGCAACAGAAGTAGCGTTCTGCAATGCACTTCTGGTTACCTTTGCAGGATCCAGGATGCCTTCAGCAACCATATCTACATATTCCTCTTTCAGAGCGTTGAAGCCTGTGCCTGCCTTAGACTCTTTTACTTTATTAATGATAACAGAGCCTTCCAGACCAGCATTAGCTGCAATGTGATACAGAGGTGCTTCCAGTGCTTTCAGAACGATTTCAGCACCGGTTTTCTCATCACCTGTTAAGGTTTCTGCTAATTTTTCAACTTTCTTGGATGCATGGATGTATGCAGATCCACCACCTGCGATGATACCTTCATCAACAGCAGCTCTGGTTGCATTCAAAGCATCTTCCATACGAAGCTTAGCTTCTTTCATCTCAGTTTCAGTAGCAGCACCAACACGGATTACAGCTACACCTCCGGATAATTTAGCAAGTCTTTCCTGTAATTTTTCTTTATCAAAATCAGATGTGGTCTGTTCAATCTGTCCTTTGATCTGTTCGATTCTGGATTTGATTGCTTTCTTATCGCCACAGCCATCTACGATAACAGTATTTTCTTTCTGAATCTTAACGGATTTAGCACGGCCTAACTGTTCCATGGTTGTATCCTTTAATTCCAGACCCAGATCGGAACTGATAACTGTACCACCTGTCAGGGTTGCGATATCCTCAAGCATTGCTTTTCTTCTATCGCCATAGCCTGGAGCTTTAACAGCTACTACATTGAAAGTACCACGTAATTTATTAACGATCAAAGTAGTAAGAGCTTCGCCCTCAACATCTTCTGCAATGATTAATAATTTTGCACCGGACTGTACGATCTGTTCCAGAACCGGCAGGATCTCCTGGATATTGGAGATTTTCTTGTCTGTGATCAGGATATAAGGATCATCCAGAGTAGCTTCCATCTTATCCATATCAGTTGCCATATATGCGGAAATATATCCACGATCAAACTGCATACCTTCTACCAGATCCAGTTCAGTCTGCATGGTCTTGCTTTCCTCAATAGTAATAACACCATTGTTGGAAACCTTTTCCATTGCGTCTGCAACCATCTCACCAACTACATCATCTCCTGCAGAGATTGCTGCAACTTTAGCGATCTGTTCTTTGCCTTTTACTTTAGAGCTCATCTTTGCAATAGCTTCTACAGCACAATCAGTTGCTTTTCTCATACCTTTTCTAAGGATGATAGGGTTAGCGCCTGCTGCCAGGTTTTTCATACCTGCATTTACCATTGCCTGTGCCAGAACAGTTGCTGTTGTAGTACCATCACCTGCAACATCATTTGTCTTGGTAGCAACTTCTTTTAATAACTGAGCACCCATATTTTCAAATGGATCTTCAAGATCAATTTCTTTTGCAATTGTAACACCATCGTTTGTGATCAATGGAGCACCATAGGGTTTATCCAGTACAACGTTTCTTCCTTTTGGTCCTAATGTAACTCTTACTGTATCTGCTAACTGATTAACACCAGCCTCTAACGCTTTTCTAGCCTCTGCGCCATATTTAATTTCTTTAGCCATAATTTTTATAAACCTCCTGTTTTCTTCTTTTACTTAATCACTGCCAGAATATCGCTCTGTTTTACGATAATGTATTCTTCATCATCCAGTTTTACTTCTGTTCCTGAATATTTGGAGTAGATAACCTGCTGTCCGGCTTTTACTTCCATCTTAACTTCTTTTCCATCGATTACGCCGCCAGGACCAACTGCAACAACCTCTGCCTGCTGTGGTTTCTCTTTGTTCTGTCCCGGAAGAACGATACCGGACTTTGTAGTCTCTTCAGCCACTAACTGTTTTAAAACAACTCGATCACCTAATGGTACTAACTTCATAATGAATGCCTCCTTATTTCTATTGCTATTATTTGCTTTTGTTTTTATTTGTTAGCACTCATTTCTATCGAGTGCTAACTGTTAAAACATATATTAGTGTTAAGGGTACTTTTCTGCAAGAACCCAATTTCCTGTATTTTTAAATTTATCTAATATTATCTCTTGTTTTCTTTTGTTTTCTTTCTTTTTCTCATGTTTTTGTTTTTGAATTGATTTTATACTTTGTTTAGAATTTAAGAAATCATTTCTTATATTTTGTTTTAACTGTTTTCCAATTCCATAATTGCCTGTGGCAGCTTCTCTACAGTATCTCCTGCAACCATGCTGATGCTGCCTTTTTCTGCTTCTGCCAGTTCCCCCGCATATCCGTTTAAAAAGGCTGCTCCTGCTACCATAAGAGGAGTTACCTCCAGATACCCTGCCATACCTGCCAGGATACCCGTGAGTACATCACCACTCCCGGCAGTTGCCATGCCTGCACAGCCTCTGTCAGTCAAATAGGTCTCGGTTCCATCAGTTACTATAGTTGTTGCTCCTTTTAATAATAAAATCACTCCATATTCCGTGGCAAAGTTTTCCGCAGCTTCTACCGGATTTTGTTTTACCTCCTGGATGGTTTTGCCACTCAGACGTTCAAATTCCTTGGGATGTGGCGTTAATACCACCTGACACCGGGTATCCTTTAATATCTTCAGATCCATTTCCGAAAGAGTGTTTAATGCATCTGCGTCCAGAATCAAAGGCAGGCTTTTATTGTTTAATATATATTCCAGTATATCTGCATGAGAACTGCATCTCCCCCAGCCCATTCCAATAGCTGCTGCCTTTACCCTGTTTAAAACCTCATCCACTGCACTTTGCTCAAATGCCATAAATCCATCCGGTGTATCCGGCATACTATATAATGTACTCTCTAATAAATAAGGAGCTACTGCTCCTGTAATACAGCGAGGGACTGCCAGCTTTACCACGCCACAGCCGGCTCTCATTGCCGCTGCCGCCATATTTGCCAGCTTGGCCGCACCGGAATAGGGCAGACTTCCCCCCATAATTGTCACATAGCCAAAGTCTCCTTTATTACATAATTGTTTTCTTTCCGGGAACAAAACTGCCATATCTGTTTTTTCCAGAAGCTGATACCGCTTACCCTGAATAGGAATCCCAATATCACAGTTTACAATCTGCTTTCTATAATCCTTTGCCTGGTTCAGGAAATGCCCCAGCTTATATGTGCCTATGGATACCGTCAGAGCTGAATGTACCGCCGGACCTGCTGCCAATCCGTTATCTCCATTCATACCGCTGTTAGCATCTACGCTGATTACAGTAGTTTTAAATGCTTCATTTATACCGATGATCCATTCTGCAGCCATTCCCGTAGCTTCTCCGTGAAAACCGGTTCCAAACAGACAGTCCACGATCATATCATATGCAGAAAATGTCTTTATCCAGTCAGTTGCCTCTCCCTCCGATTCTGTCATCATGTACTCTGCCACTTTATAAGGTATGCCCAGTTCTTTACATTGTGCAAAATAATAAGCTCCATCCTCTGAAAATTTCTCCTGTAATAAATACAGTTCACACAGAACTCCCCTTTGCCGTAATAACAAGGCAAGCACATAACCGTCACCGGCATTGTTTCCGGTACCGCACACAATGGCAACTTTTCCATGCCATCCCTCCGCTAAAGTCGCTTCCACCTGCTGCAAAACACCTTCTCCGGCTCTCCACATCAATGTCTTGGAATCAGTTCCGCCTGCAATTGCAGCTGCATCAGAAGATCGCATTATTTTTGTTGATACTATCTGCTTCATAGTCCGCCCCTTTTTACTTTATGCCGTACAAATCATTTCTTATTATACAATAAAAAATGGCAGGATATGTTGCTAACTTCATATCCTGCCCAAAACCAATCTGTTATTCAATAATTTCTGCTAAAAATATCACATTTCACACATTACTGCTCTGTTGCTGTTTCTAACGAAGCATAATAATCATCAAATTTCTGCTTTACAGCATCATAGGTCTGCTGACTGATCTCCGGTAATTCCCCACCCCAGGTTTTCTTTGCCTGGTTAAAGCCTTTTTCAAAAGCTGCCTGCATCTTTTCCATGCCTTCTTTTGAACCGCCTGATAAAGCCATGGCAAAATCAAAAATACGATCTGTTGTCTGGCTCACACCATAGTAACCGTCCTCGGCAATATCTGCCTGTGCCTGTGCTTTTGTCTGAGCATCTACCGTGAATTTACCGCTTGCCAGGAATTTCCACATATCATTGGCTGCACCATAGGCATTACCCTGTTTACCAATCATCTGCTGTACAATGTTGGTAAGCTGCTCCATATGACTTTCCTGATCAGCTTTCAGCTGTGCAATAATAGCTTTTCTGTCCGCCTTAGATGTATTTGCAGTTACTCGTCCACTTGTTTTGTTTGTGGCAGCTGAACTTTCATACACTGCTCCACTTGTTGTACCGGCAGCTGCCGTTTCACTTTTCGCTGCTTCTGTGCTGCTTGTTGTTTTTCCCTTGGTACTGTCTGTGCTTTTACTCTTCCCTGCTTCTGTGCTCTGGTAAGAGGCATAACTGCTTGTTACACTGCTAACTCCATCCATTCCACTCATCGTATCTCCTCCTTGAGTTCCTTCCTGATGTAAATTCCATTTACGTATCTTATATCGGCATAATTCCGATTTTTTTTACTATGTATTGAGGTTTTCCTTATTTTTTAGGACCTTTTTATGAAATTCTTGCTATTTTTTATCTTTACACCTAATATTATACATGGATTTATTGAAAAAAAATACTTAATTTACAAAGGAGCCTACCTATGTGGGGATATGCTGAGTTACTTATTGTTGCTTTTATTTTTAGTTTTGGTGGGACGCTGATCAAATTCAGCCGCCTGATGGTAAATCCTGAAACTATAACATTTGCCCGTTTCTTCCTGGGTATTTTCTTTTTATTTGCCATTCTTCGCATCCAGAAGACAAAAGTCCGCTGGCACTTTTTATCTCTATTGGTATGGGTTGGTGCCATCTCCAAGAGTATACATTATCTCGGAGAAAACTATGGTGTTTCCCAAGGGTTTTCCTATGGCAATATTATTGTCTGGCCCGCTCAGACAGTCTTCCTGGCATTTGCCTCAGTTATATTATTTCATGAAAAACCCAGCAAGAGAAATCTCTTGTCCATCCTGTTATGTGTCACCGGAATCGGACTGATCTCCTGGAACGGAGTTTCTCTTTCCGACTATATTCAGAACCATCTCTTTCTCACCTGTATCTTTCTGGTGGCTGCCGCAGGTTCTGCTGTTTTTACTATTGTACAAAAGAAACTTTTATCCCAGATGAGTTCTGCAGAAGGAAATCTGTCAATGTTTGCCATTGCATCAGGTATTACACTTCTTCCGATTATTTCAACCGGAACAGGCTACCAGGGAGTGCATGTATCTTCTCTGCTTTCCCTGCTGGCCCTTGGAGCCGTTACCGGCATTACGTTTTTGATGATTGCGGATTCCATGAAAACGGTTCCTCTGTATCTGGTCCCAGTAATTCAAAGTACTACCGTAATCTTTTCCATTATATGGGGTGTATTATTCTTCCATGAACCGATTACTGTTTATATTGTAGCCGGTACATTGGTCTTTTTAATTGGCCTGGTTTTGCTGAAAACCAAAAACGCTTAGATAAGTCCTGCTACTTTTGCTGCCAGCGGACTTCTGGTAGTCTCACTATCTGTGAAGCCAACTACACTGCATAAGGGATCTCCCGCCATCAGCTTAAGTGCATAGGCAAGTCCATTATTATGTTTATCCAGACGGGTATTATCAATCTGGTTCAGATCACCTGAAATGACCAGTTTGGTTCCCTCACCTACACGGGTGAGGATACCCTTCATCTGAGAAGGTGAAGTATTCTGCGCTTCATCTACATATAAAATCTGTCTGGTCAGAGACCTTCCTCTCAAAAATCCCAATGCCTCAGCGGAAATATAACCATGTGAAAACAGAAAGTCTACTTTACTTCGAATATCATCTTCTTTTCCACCTTTATTCTTTACACTTTTTGCATCTACCAAAAATTCCAGATTATCCATACAGCCTCTAAGTAACGGTCCGACCTTGCTTTCTTCATCTCCCGGTAATGCACCGATATCCTTATCGAACTCTACATTTGCACGAGAAATCGTTATCTTTCTGTAGATATTTTCTTCTGCACATTGTTGTAATCCACAGGCCAGTGTCAGAAAAGTCTTTGCAGTTCCTGCTGACCCTTTTAAGATCACCAGCGGAAGTTCACTTGCCGGCGCAAGGAGTGCCTCTATGGCAAATCGCTGTCCGGCATTTCTGGGATTTACCCCAAAGGGATGAACATAGTCATATTGCAGTTTTACCAGTTTTCCATTCTTGACTTTCCCCAGCATAGTACCGTTCGTTACCTGATTGGTAATACAGACAAATTCATTTTCCTGTAATATGGTATCCTTCTGGCTTTTATCAAATTTTGCCTTTTTGCAGTCAACTGCCTCACCTGCAGCAAATTTGTCAAATTCTTTGCCCGACAGCTGTATATCTGCCCTGCCGTTATAGAGTAAATGATCCTCATCTATTCTCTCATGCTTATAATCCTCGGCACGTACACCTACAATATCAGATTTGATACGAACATTCGTATCCTTGGAAACTAAAACAACCGGACAATCGGAATTTTCGCTATAATATTTAGCGATTCTCAAAATACGATTATCCGGTTTGTCATCTTTCCAGCCTTCCGGCATCACAGTATCCATACCATCTGATACCACACGGATCAAACCACCATTTTCTGTTTTCACGCCCTTTACCAGATTTCCCCTGTGACGAAGTTCATCAAATTTGCGAAGTGCCTGTCTGGTATTATAACCTTTGTCTCCCATATCCTTCTTATGATCGTCTAATTCCTCAATTACCATGTCAGGGATAATAATGGTATTATTTTCGAACATATCCAGGCATTCCGGATCAGCCATGAGTACATTGGTGTCCAGGACATACAGTTTCTGTTTTTTCTTCTGTTTTACCGTTACTTCACGTTCTGATTTTTCCTTCTTTTTCTCAGTTGTTTTCATCAGCACTCTCCATTCTTAAGATAGCCGGACTGGCTCTTTTTTCTACCATAACAACATTTTCATTTTCAGGCTATCCTCAAGAAGTCAAGTATATGTAAAATTTCAGTAAAAAAATCCGGTTAGACCTTTACGATTTACCCGGATTATCCTTTCTTCAATTGCTTCTCCCCTCTGCTATCTTTCCGGAATAATAATGGCCGCAATAAAATATGCCAGTATTCCGGTTCCGGTACATCCAATCAGTACCATGATGATTCGTACCAGGGTTGGATCTATGTTCAGGTATTCTCCCACACCTCCGCAAACGCCACAGATCATTTTATTATTCATTGATTTTGTAAGTCTCTTATATCCATCCATTTTCTCATCCTCCATTTCGTTTTTAGTTATCATTCTTATTTTCAGCTATTTATCAAACCTAACCGTTATATTACCCATGCTGCATTCCAGATCAATTTGTCTGTCCATACCGCTTTGACTTTCCTGCGTCGTCGAGAATCCGCTATAGGAATTGCCACCTACTGTAACACTGCCCATGTCGCAGTCAATGGTATAATCATAATCCTGTTCACTGCCTGCAAGCTGACACTTCAGATCTCCCATATCTACAGATCCTGTCAGATTACCGGTCACTTCTCCCTCATAGATCATTTCTCCCATATCCAGATCCATGATGGCATTTCCCACCTGCATCTCCTTCATTTTAAGAGCACCGGCATCCATATCCGCTTCCAGATTTGCTGCCTGCACGCCATTCATATCCAGTTCCCCTGCGTCTACTCTGAGCAGGACCTGGTTAAGCTGTAGATTTTCAGGCAAATAAATCGTTACCGCCATGTTGCTGTCAAAATTGACGAAATCGCCCGGATCATTTTCAAAACCTGCAAAATACAAAGTGTTATCTTCTATATAGCATTGAAAATTAGCTGCATTTCTGCTGGAAACATAGACACTGTTTCCTTCTGTCGGTTCAATATTCAGTAAGCCCGCATCCAATTCAACGTTCAATTCTTCCAGTTCTGATCCATTTCCAATTTCCCTTTTCTCTACATTACCTTCCATAATCGGATAGTCATTATCACGAATTTCCAAAGATAAATGATTCTCATTAAAGCTTCCCAAACAATGCCACGGCCAGACTGTCATGTTACTCCTTACTATCTCACGAACCATGCTGCCTCCGCCAATAGCACCTGTGATCAACACCATAATGGCACCTAACAGAAACAGTCCTGCACATACTTTCCAAAATACTGACATAAATTTCTTCATGCTGTCTGACCCTCCCTTCTTTCAAATGGCATTCTGCATATCTTAACAATAAGTCGAAAGATTGCCGGTACCACTGTTTTCCACAACCAAATCGACAAAATGAAAATCGCTGCACCCGCTGTGGCAAGCATCAGTGAAATACCCATAATGAAGATGGCTGCAATCGGTGCTGCAATCAGCTGTGCGAAGGAAACGATCAGCAAACCAACACCAGCAACGAATAGTGCCAGGCCAACGCAGGTAACCGCTAAGAGAATACCAAGACCTGCAAACATAAATCCAAGTACAGTACCTAGTACAGAGAATAATACCGGTACCCATACAGGGCATAAGATGATACCTACTAAGATCAAAAGTGCTATTTTCAGGTTTCTCTGCGGGTCATCTTTGGCAATGATATGTTTTCCCACTTCCTGGTTTCCAGTCACATTATCATTATTTTCTCCTGCAGGCTTTTGCCCCAAACCTTCCAGAATGGTATCATATACCTCTCTTGGAGATCCCAGAGATGATATAACGTCTGCCTCGTTTTCCTCACCGGCATCATCAAAGTAATCATTATAATAAGCCATTGCCTCTGCTTTTTCACTTTCAGAAACACCTGAGAGCAGTTGTTCTAATTCTTTCATAAATTCGATTCTATTCATGACTCGTTCCTCCCCTAAACAAAGTAGTAATCTTGTTAGAATATTGATACCACTCTGATTCATACATATTTAACTGCGCTCTTCCTGCTGCGGATATCCGGTAGTATCTTCGATTTCTGCCTGCGCATTCTTTATCATAGACTTCTAAGCAGCCATCCTTCTGTAACCTTCTGAGAACCGGATACAGGGTGGACTCGGATATTTCTATCGCCTGCTTCATTTCCTGGGTGATCTTGTAGCCGTAAGTTCCTTCTGTATCTCTCGATACAATGGCTAATACAATCGCATCCAGTAGTGCTGCACCTGTGTTATAAATCATTCGCTCACTCCCTTTTGTTTTTGTAATATTATATGACGTATAATATTGTTTATGCTCATACTATATGACGTATAATATTGTTTGTCAATATAATATTTAAATTTTATCAAAAATATTTTTTTCATTGTATTAGATAAAACTTTCAGATATGATGACCATAAAGCTAAAACAACAAAATGATCTTCTGAAAGGAATCCACCATGCTATCTTCCGATGACGTAACCCGCCTAATTGAAAGACTTCCCTTCTGGGCTCATTTATCCGAGCCACAGAAAGATTATTTGCAAAAAAATACTAATACTGCCCATTTCTCTGCCGGCTCTTTTCTGCACAACAGTGAAACTGATTGTATTGGTATACTATTCTTAAAAACCGGTATGTTGCGAATCTACATTACTTCCGATGTTGGAAAAGAAGTGACTTTATATCGTTTAGAAGCCGGGGATGTCTGTGTTCTATCCGCTTCCTGCCTTTTGCAGGGCATTGACTTTGATATATCCATAACAGCTGAAACAGACTGTGATATTTTACAATTACAATCTGCAGCACTTGCAAGGCTCTCTGCTGAAAATGTTTATGTAGAACTATTTACTTATAAAACAACTGCGGAACGTTTTTCTGATGTGATGTGGACGATGAAGCAAATACTCTTTTCCAGTTTTGATCAAAGACTTGCCGACTTTTTATTGGAAGAATGTACCAGAAACCATACCTGTGAGATCCGCATGACCCAGGAACAAATCGCCAGGAATCTGGGTTCTGCGAGAGAGGTAGTTTCCAGAATGCTTCGCTACTTTGCAAAAGAGGGACTGGTTACTGTATCCCGTGGTGAAATCACGATTTTGGATGCAAAAAAACTGCGGGATTTTTGCAAATAATCCCACAGCTTTTTTCATCATCATTATATTACGCACAATCAATCATAGAATGGCAGATTAGAAAATACAGTTCCTGCATCTTCTACAGCCACATCCAAACCATCCAATACACCATTCTCTACATGAAGAAATCCCTTACTGCCATCCTTACCCTTTACCTGAAGCCAGCTCTCCCCGTCTGTTAATGTAAAATATACTTCCTTTTGTGCCGGAATCGTAGTCTTCACAGAATCTGTATTCATTTCCGTATAAACCGGTAAGTCCACATACAATTCATGAGCATCTGTTGGCAGCATCCTGTAATAACCGGTATCCTGAAATTCCAGTTTTTTATTTTCATAATCATACCACCAGCTGGCATAACCATAACAGGTGCAAAGCAAATCAGTTCGAATAACTCCCATTACTGATCCCTCACTTGCAAAACCATCCAAAAAGCCATAATCCTTAAAAGGAAAACCGCTCACTGCTCCTAAATAATGCAAATCCCCATCATATGTGAAAAAATGTGTCACCGGATCATCACTTGGTCCATAATCCATTACTGCGATTTCCAGGCCATCAAAATAAGGAGATATGTCTGTCAGATAATAATCTTCCAGTTCCGGATTTTCAAAATATACCTCGTAAGATCCCAGATCAAAAACTTTTCCATCAATATTAAAAGAAGCTTCGTATTCTGAATAATCTCCCTTATTTACCTCTGCAATCTGAAATTCCAGCGTATTCTCTGTACCGTTACCTGCCAGATCGGCCTTTACCGGTTCTCCCGGTTTCTTGGCAATCGGATAAGGATGCTCTGTCTTGAAGCGACTCTCTGCTTCTTTTATGGCATCTAAATTAGCTTTTTCAGTTTCGGTCAGTACTGCTTCATCAAACTGATCTTTAGTAACTGTTTTTTCATACCAGCTGCAGGCATTAAAATGCTCTGCCAGATATGCATTTTCAAATTCCATTCCGTGTCGGGCATAAATCTCATTACGCCCGATCCACAGTTCATTGCAATCAAAATTCACCAGATCCTCTACGCTAAACCTCCAGGTATCACTCATGGGAATCTCATATTCATCCGGGTTGTATTTAACATCCGCCTTATCTATCACTACAGAATCTGCCATGGCTGTGGTAAACGATACCATTTCCATGTATTCTGCTGAAATATCTTCATCTTCGTAATAAAAAGAAACATCTGTCGGCAGGATGAGGGCATACATCTGATCCGGTGTAAACGCAATGCCCCGCTCTCCTGCCAGTTCAAACACCGGCCCGTCATAGCGGTGAAATCCGCATATATATCCCATGCCTTCAACCTTTTCATTAGAAGACTTTTGTATAAAAGAAAAGCCATTTTCATTTTCTTCAACCACATATTTATCCTGCCATGCATCCGGTATGGTTACCGTGATCTCATTCCATGTATATTCGGTTCCGGCATAGGATGTTTGTTCTTCTGTCCCGTTCTCCTCTGCTGTTTCCTCCGATGTTACTTCGGTTTCTGACATATTGCTTTCGTTCGCCTGTTTTCCACATCCTGACAATAAGATCATACTCATTAGTAAAAATACATATACAAGATTACCTTTTTTCATTCCAATAGCCTTTTCCCCTTCTTACTACCTTTTATTCACTTTTTTATGTTGATACATTTCTTTATCAGCCTGACGAATCATGCTTTTCAGTAATTCCGTATCCTTCTTAAAATCTGACGTATAGGAATAGCCAAAATCAGCTCCCATACTCATATGTTCAGCCGGCAAACTGATCTGGCTAATAGCTTTATCCAGTTCACCTATTTTTCGCTGCACTACCTGTTCTGAACAATTCGTAAAAATAATGATAAATTCATCTCCACCATATCGGATAACCGCATCATTTTTTCTGGTATGTGAAAGTAAGATCTTTCCCACTTCTATCAGAATCTCGTCTCCAACCAAATGTCCTTCCAAATCATTTACATGCTTGAATGAAGTCAAATCAAGCAGCACAACAGCAAGCGGAAAGTCTTTTTCTTTACTTTCTGCAAGATCCAGAAACAGCCACTCTTTCAGATAACGTCTATTATAGGCACCGGTCAGATCATCTTTGTATATCTTCTCTTTCAACAGACTTGGAATCATATATTCCTCATCTGCCCTGCTGCTGTATTTTGCCTCAACAGGCTTACAATCACGGATCAATTCTTCGTATTCATCCAGGCACATCGGTTTTGCAAAATAATACCCCTGAATATATTCACAGCCTATGCTCTGTAGGAAATGATACTGTTCCTCTGTTTCTACTCCTTCTGTAATAACCGGAATACCCAGCCACTGCGCCATGGTAACTACACTGGCAAGGATTTTCTTGCTTCTGGTATTATTTTCATCCAATGACAGGAATTTCATATCCACCTTTAGAATATCCACATTGATATCCTTTAGTGTATTTAAGGAAGAATACCCGCTTCCAAAATCATCCATCAAAATCGTGAATCCTGCTCCATGTAATCTGCTGATCACATCATTCATCAATTCAGGATTATCCATATAGGCACTTTCCGTCAATTCAAGATGCAATAACCGTGACGGAATACCAATTTTTTTTACCATAGAAATAATCATATCCACCAGATTTGGATTGGTCAGCTCTGCCCTGGACATATTTACTGAAACAGGAGCAGGTTCTAATCCTTCATCCAGCCACTTCTTCAAATATGAACATGTCTTTTCCCACACATAATAATCCAGTTTACCAATAAAACCATTTCGCTCAAATACAGGTATAAATGCCCCCGGAGAAATCATTCCCTTTTTGGGGTGTTTCCACCTTACCAGCGCCTCCGCTCCATATGGAGTCTTGGTCTGCGCATTATATTTTGGCTGAAAATATACCAGAAACTGCTCATCATCCAATGCCTGTTGCATTTCATGGGTGATCTCACGTTCTAACTGCAGCTGTTCGCTCATCTTTGCATCATAATAGCAAAGGAACATCATATATTTATTCTTGCATTCTTTGGCCGCCACAGACGCACATAAATACATCTGCTCCGACGAAATCATAGCATCGGTTATACAATAGATACCAAAGGATGGCTCTATCAGGTATTCTTTATTGTATTCTGCCAGTTTTTTCGTTAATTCCAGCAGATCCTTTTCACATCGCTCTTTATCAAAGGGAATGCAGAAAACAAATACATCTGACTCTAACCGGCCATAGCAGCTCCATGGATATCCTTCCGATAATTTCTGAATCTCTCTTGCGCAAAACTGCAATAAAAGGTTTCCTCCCTTTTCTCCCAAAAAGGAATTTACCAGTCTGAACTGATTGATATCCATCCTGATAAATGCCATAGGCTCTCCTTTATGGAGATACTGCATCGTCTCACAGGTTTCAAAGAAATGGCGACGGTTATAAAGACCTGTTAGCTGATCGTGCTCAGCTATATGCTTTACCTGCGCCAGGTAATTGATCTGGCTTCTTGCGATCGCATTTTTTAAACGGGTTAACAACACTCTGGGTTTATATGGTTTGGATATAAAATCCCATGCACCCAGATCCAGAGCCTTTTCCTCTGATCTTTCATCGGATTCTCCGGTCATTACCACGATTGGTATATCTGTAATATCGTGCTGTGCCATATATTGCAGCACATCATATCCTGTTTTAATGGGCATCACTATATCCAGTAATAAGGCTGAAATATGATCTTTATTAGCCTCAAGCAGAGTAATGGTTTCCTCTCCGTCTCCAGCCTCTAACATCTCATAATCCTCACGTAACATATTAACCAATATCCTACGGTTAATATCATTATCCTCCGCTATTAAAACGGTTTGTTTCCTTTCCATCCTGTATCCCCTTGTATAAACAAATATATTATTTTCCCCTTATTATATACACTATCATTCTATGCTTTCTTCTATATAAAAGCAATTACTCTCATCCTTTTTTACCAAAGGTTTTTCATTCCCTTCACCTTTACTTGCTTTTCAACGATATTTTGTGTACAATACGGAGTGGCGTATCCCCCGTGAGCGCCTTAAAATAGTAGCTTTGGGATTTGTATCATAAGCAATTCCCGTATTTGAAGAAGCCCTATCGCGGCAGATTGAGAGGAAAACATGATTCAGGCAAACAATGTAACCTTACGTATTGGCAAAAAAGCCTTATTCGAAGACGTAAACATTAAATTCACAGAGGGTAACTGTTATGGTCTTATCGGTGCCAACGGTGCCGGCAAATCCACCTTCTTAAAAATATTATCCGGTGTTCTGGAAACAACTAATGGTGACATCAGCATTACCCCCGGACAGCGTTTATCCGTACTGGAACAGGATCATTTCAAATATGATGAATATTCCGTTATGGATACCGTTATCATGGGCAATGAACGATTATATAAAATCATGAAAGAAAAAGACGCGATCTATGCCAAAGAAGATTTTACCGATGAAGACGGCATCCGCGCCAGTGAACTGGAAGGTGAATTTGCAGAAATGGACGGCTGGAACGCAGAGTCCGATGCCGCTACCCTGTTAAACGGTTTGGGTGTGGATACAGAATTTCACTATAATTCCATGAAAGACCTGGATGGTAGTTTAAAAGTCAAAGTCCTGCTTGCAAAAGCACTGTTTGGTAATCCTGATATCCTGCTCTTAGATGAGCCTACCAACCATTTGGATCTGGATGCTATTGCATGGCTGGAAGAATTCTTGATTAACTTTGAAAATACTGTCATCGTCGTATCCCATGACCGTTATTTCTTAAACAAGGTATGTACCCACACCGCTGATATTGATTATGGCAAGATCCAGTTATATGCCGGAAACTATGATTTCTGGTATGAATCCAGCCAGCTGATCCAGAAACAGCGTAAAGAAGCAAATAAAAAGAAGGAAGAGCAGATCAAGGAATTACAGGAATTCATCTCCCGCTTTGCAGCTAATGCAAGTAAGTCCAAGCAGGCAACTTCCCGTAAAAAAGCACTTGAAAAAATCGAACTGGATGACATCCGTCCTTCCAGCCGTAAATATCCTTATATTGATTTCCGTCCGGAACGTGAAATTGGTAACGAAGTGTTATCCGTGGAAGGTATCTCTAAAACCGTCAATGGTGAAAAGGTTCTGGACAACATCTCCTTCATCGTAAATCATGACGACAAGATTGCATTTGTCGGTGGCAACGAATTAGCAAAAACCACCTTATTCCAGATTCTCGCCGGAGAATTAGAACCGGACGAAGGAAGTTTTAAGTGGGGTGTTACTACTTCACAGGCATACTTCCCTCGTGATAATACAAAAGAATTTGACAACGATTATACAATTGTAGATTGGCTTACAGGCTATTCCCCGGTAAAAGATGTGACCTATGTACGTGGTTTCCTGGGACGTATGCTCTTCGCCGGTGAAGACGGTGTAAAGAAGGTTAAGATTTTATCCGGTGGTGAAAAAGTACGTTGTCTTTTATCCAAGATGATGATCAGTGGCGCCAACTGCCTGATCTTTGATGAACCTACCAACCATTTAGATATGGAATCCATCACTGCCCTGAATCAGGGTATGATCAAATTCTCCGGTGTAGAACTCTTCTCCTGCCATGATCATCAGGTTGTACAGACTACAGCAAACCGTATCATGGAAATCCTGCCAAATGGCAAGATGATTGATAAGATCACTACCTACGATGAATATCTCGAAAGTGATGAAATGGCCAGAAAACGTACTGTATATACCAATGCAGATACTGACGATAATGACTAAAAATATGAAAATAGTAGATTTACATGTTCATTCCAACCGTTCTGACGGGAGTATGACTCCCACAGAACTGGTATATTATGCAAAAGAAAAAGGCTTAAGTTCTTTCGCTCTCACAGACCATGACTGTGTAGAAGGTATTGATGAAGCCTTTGATGCTGCAAAAAGGCTGAAAGAAGAAACCGGCTATGATCTTGAAGTTATCCCGGGTATGGAATTCTCTACCGATTATCTGGGAAGTGATGTTCACATCGTGGCTCTGGATATTGATTACCATTCTGACACCTTTGTAAACAATATTTCCCGTTTCCTGGATTCCAGATCACTCAGGAACGAAAAAATGTGTGAAAAACTAAGAGAACGCGGTATAGACATTTCCATGGAACAACTAACCGATGATTTTCCCGATGCAGTAATTACCAGAGCTCATTTCGGAAAATACCTGTATCAAAAAGGCTACTGCTTAAGCGTTTCCGATGCGTTCTCCCAATATATCGGAGACCACGCGCCCTGTTTTGTCAGTCGTGAAAAGGTAACACCCAAGCAGGCAGTAAAACTAACCCGCCTGTGTGGCGGTATCCCTATACTGGCTCATCCTCTCCTCTATGGCTTCAGTAAGGAAAAGCTGGACACACTGACCGCAGACTTGACAGAGTCCGGCCTGCTTGGATTAGAATGCCTGTACAGTTCCTATACTTTAGCTGATGAACATAATATGCGTAAATTAGCCGCCAAATACGATCTAGCCCCCAGCGGTGGATCCGACTTCCATGGAACCACAAAACCCGGACTGGATATGGCCACCGGGTATGGAAAGCTGTTTATTCCTTACGAGATTCTGGAGCATTTGCGGCAAAAACTGCTTTAAACTGCAGTTTAGCAACTTGCAAATACTAATTATAACGAGACGGCAATGGTGTGGGTGTGTATCCTTCCATTGCCGCTCACACGTATAAAAGCCACTAAATCATTCCATTTAGATTGCAGTTGCTTACGCTAACGGAACCAATCGCCATCCTGGCTCTGAGGTTCCTTTCCGGGCATCCTTGCCCGGAATAGCTGTGGTAACAGCTGGAATGATTAAGTGGCTTTAATACATGTTCACAGGCACTGAAAGGATACATACCCGCACCACTGCCTGTTCGTTACTATTCATATCTCCAAGTTGCTAATCTGCAGTTGACCTGGTCTGTAGCAAGGCTCAGATTACGGCAATTAGATGTTTCTACAACCGCCCTAGGTTGATGCCAGGTGTCGCAAAGACACTAGTTACCGCAAGGAAATAATTGCAATAGTCTGGTCTTGGCTACAGACCGGGCAACTGCAGATTAAATTGGAATAAAGTACAAAGAATGGGACGGCTATATCACTCTGAGAAGCACTTGAACCCCGTCGGCATTTGGCTTGCGTAATTTGCAAGCCTATGTGCCGCTACGGGGTTCATGTAGCGAAAGCGCGCTTCGATGAGTGATATAGTCGTCCCATTCGGTATACTTAAATCCAATTTAACCTGCAGCTTATCCTTCTACTATGAGATATCTTCCATCCCCAACTTCAAAAACTTCTGACGCTTCTAAAATACTCTCTTCGTCAGCATCCTCTACATCAATGCCTTCTTCCTCAAAGTATTCCAGCACTTCTTTTACGGAATTCACTACAACTGCCATGCAGTCCTCTAAGAATTCTTCTGCTTCTGCTTCATTTTCTGCTACCTTCTCTGAAAACAGCTGTCCCTGGTGTTTCAGAAAGCATGCAATTACTGCGTCATCATATTCGCCCATTTTTCTAGCTCCTTTCTTTGTCTACAAACTTTCTTTTGTATAATTCCTGATAGAGTCTGCCAACCGGCAGCCCAACTACATTCGTGTAATCTCCGCATATAGCCTGAATGTATGCGGCAAAGCGTCCCTGGATACCATAGGCTCCTGCCTTATCCATGGGTTCACCGGACTCTATATAGTCCTGTATCTGTTTCTCTTCCATAGGATATACAGTTACATCTGTACATTCGTTAAAAGAAACATGGTGTCTTATTCCATTCTCCAGCCAGAATAGTGTAACACCGGTGTATACCTGATGTGTCTGGTTTTGCAGCAATAACAGCATCCGCTTTGCATCTGCCTCATCCACCGGCTTTCCCATCACATTTCCCCAATAGGAAACTACGGTGTCCGCGCCGATAATCACTGTATGGTCATCTTTCAGTTTTCCTTCTGCAATCTCCAATGCTTTCTGGTAGGAAAGCTCCTGTACCAGTTCTGCCGGATTTTCTTTGGTACCTTTTTCTTCTCCCTGTGCGGGTATCACCTGAAATGCAAGTCCGATCTGTTCTAACAGTTCCTTCCTCCTTGGTGATCCCGAAGCCAATATAATGTCATACATGATGTGTCTCCGGTACAAATACCCGATCCGGCATGCTTTTCTCTGTCACTCTCGATGCAGATATCGCTTCCTCACAGAAAGCCTTCTGGGAATTGTATTTTTCTTTTCCTCTTAAATCGATTTTCTCATAATTGCCATCTTTTTGCAGGAGGCTTGCTTTTAAGGTATCCCTTAACTGTCCTTGTAAAATATGCATTAATCTCTCCTGTAATGCCTTTTCCTCCACTGGAAACAGAATTTCTACTCTCCGCTCCAGATTTCTAGGCATCCAGTCTGCACTGGAACAATAGTATTCAGGTTTTCCGTCATTATCAAAGTAAAAGATTCTGGCATGTTCCAGAAATGTCCCAACGATGGAACGAACCGTTATATTCTCACTTATCCCCGGAATACCCACTTTCAGGCAACAGATACCTCTGACGATCAGGTCTATTTTGACACCTGCCGCACTGGCTTTGTATAATGCTTCCATTACGTCCAGATCACATAAAGAATTCATCTTGGCTATAATCTGTGCCGGCTTGCCTTCTTCTGCATGCTTTCTCTCTCTGTCAATCAGATACAGAAATCTCTTTTTTAACCATAATGGTGCAATAGATAGTTTATTCCAGGAACGTGGCTCCGAGTAACCTGACAACATATTAAATACAGCTGTAGCATCTTCTCCAAAGGTTTCCTTACAGGTCAATAAACCAATATCCGTATACAGTTTGGCTGTGGAATCATTATAATTACCGGTTCCCAAATGCACATAACGGCGAATACCGTCCTCTTCTCTGCGCACTACCAAAGTGATCTTACTATGTGTTTTTAGGCCCACCAAACCATAGATAACGTGACAGCCTGCCTGCTCTAACATCTTAGCCCAGACAATATTGTTTTCCTCGTCAAAACGAGCCTTGAGCTCTACCAGAACCGTAACCTGTTTTCCATTATCCGCTGCCTGTGCCAACGCCGCAATAATAGGAGAATTTCCACTGACACGGTATAAAGTCTGTTTAATTGCCAATACCTGAGGATCCTTTGCCGCTTTATGGATAAAGTCCACAACTACTGAAAAAGTTTCATAAGGATGATGCAACAAAATATCCTGCTTGCGAATCTCTTCAAACACATCTGAGTCAACCGGAAGTGCCGGTACCGGCTGTGATGTGAACTTCTCCTCTTTCAAGTGTTCAAAACCATCCAATCCATACATTTTCATAAGGAAAGTAAGGTCTAACGGTCCATCTATCTGATAAATAGCCTGCTTCTGCACAGATAATTCTTCCATGATCATGGATAGTAATCGTTTATCCATGCCTGACTCCACTTCCAGGCGGATTATTTCGCCCCACGGTCTGCGCTTTAACTGTTTTTCAATTTCCTTTAAAAGATCCTCTGCCTCATCTTCTTCTATAGTAAGATCTGCATTTCGCATGATTCTAAAAGGATGTACACAGACAATATCATAGTTTAAGAAAAGCTTATGGATGTTTCTTTCAATAATCTCTTCCAAAAGAATTACTGTTGTCACATTTTCTTTTTCTGAAGGGATCTTTACAATACGATCCAGCACACTTGGTACCTGGACCATGGCAAATTCCACTTCTGCTTTTTTCTTACCCGCTTCTTCCTTTTTGGTTACCAGCGCACCCAGATTCAGACTTTTATTTCTGATCAGCGGGAACGGTCTGGAGGAATCCACTGCCATCGGCGTCAAAACCGGATAGACATTTTCTTCAAAATACTGATCCACAAATTCCGCCTGTTTTTTAGTCAGATTCTCATGCTGCTCCACAATTTTTAGTCCATTTTGAGATAGCAGCGGTAAAAGTGATCTTTTATAGGTAGTATACTGAAGACCTGCAAAATCATGGGCAGCTTCTCCAAGCTTTTCTAACTGTTCCTCCGGTGTCATACCTGCAAAATCCGCTTTATGATATTTTGCATTTACCATATCTTTTAAGGATGCCACTCGAACCATAAAAAATTCATCCAGATTAGAAGCGGTTATACTCAAAAATTTAAGTCGCTCAAACAATGGATTATTCTTATCTCTGGCTTCGCCTAACACACGATAATCAAATAACAGCCAGCTTAATTCCCTGTTCACAAAATAATCAGGATTTCGAAAATCAATATTCTGTTCCATTCTTCAAACCTTTCCAATGTTTGTATGTATGAATAAGTTCTTTTGGATAAAATTACTGCCTGCGCTGTCTGATCACAGGTTTTACACTGAATACCTCTTCAAAAAACGCTGCCCTCTCAGAGAACAAACCTTTTTCCAATGTAATATCTGTATTGGTTCCCACTGTAATAATCAGATCTTTATCTTTTAAAGCCATTTTTACATCTTTAAATTTCTGTTTATGACTGCGGTCCAATCCATTGGCTATTTTCAGAATAGCAGTCAGCTTTGCTATCTTCAGATACACAGTTTTATCCGTCATAATACCGCTGTAAACCGTATCATAATACTCAAAATCATTATAATTATATTTTACAACATTAGCCACGATTTCCCGTTCCTGGTGGGATAGTCCTATGATCTCCGTGGACATGATAATGTTATAAGAGCACTCTCCCAGATTAGTAAAACTGATATATTTTCCACAGTCGTGAAGGATCGAAGCAATCTGCAGTAATAAGCGTTCCCTTTTCCCCATACCGTGGATTTTTTTCATACTGTCAAAAATAGTGAGAGAAATCTGCTCCAAAGTCTCTGCTCTCTTGCGGTTTCCCTGATAACGCTTGCTGATATTATGTGCACTGGCAATGATATCCTGTTCAAAATTATGTGGTGTGGTAACCAGCTTATTATTCTCGGCATATTCGTAAGCAATACCATCGCACAGCGTAACACCCGGAATCCAGATTTTGCTGGCAGACATGGAATGAAGCATTTGCTTTAATAAAATTGCTGAGTACAGCATCAGATTAGCCTGTTCTGTGGAAACATCAAATTTCTGTGCCCGCTCAAAAGCAGATCTATGCCGCAGCGCATTTAGTAATTCATCAAACTGTTTTTCTGTTACATATTCAGAAGGTGCCATCACCCCTTCCACACCCTTATACATAATAGGTGCCAAATAATCATCCACCAGGATAATATTCTCAATTTCTCTATCCTTCAGATATAATTTCTTAAATACTGCAATCTGTGATTCTGCAATTTCATCCAGCAGATTTTCCACCTGTTCCGGTCTGGCATCCAAACGCTTAATGGATTCCTGCAGACGAAGTACACCCAATCGAAGGTTCTGGGTTGTAACCAATGAGTCCTTATCAAAAAGAGAAATCTGTATACTACCGCCACCAATATCCAGAATGGCTGTACCACTGTCAATGATTTTATTAAAAGCCGTTCCTTTTGATGCAACAGACTTATAATCCAGGAAACGCTGTTCAGAATTACTCAGTACCGATAACTGTAACCCTGTTCTTTGATGGATCTGATCCAATAATATCATAGTGTTTTCTGTTTCACGAATGGCACTGGTACCATATGCCTTATAATCATCCGCATGATAAGAATCCATGATCTTATGAAATTCATTTAACACACGGCATAGATCATCCACCTTTTCCTGACTGATTTTACCGGTACCATAGCTGTCCGTTCCCAGATCAATACTGTGACGAACCAGATCTATTTCCTTCATCTCATTTTTTCCGGAAAATTCAAACAATTTCATGGAAAGCTCATAAGAGCCAACATCAATTGCTGCGAAGATTTTCATCATTTTCCCCCTGTTGTCCCAACAGATAATCTACAAACTGCTGTGCTGTCCTGCCTGATAGACCTCCATGTGACAATTCCCATTTGTTAGCTGCTAAGAACAATTCTTTCTCCGGCATAGTAATCTGATAACGTTCTGCCAGTTCTTTTACAATATGCTGAAACTCCTTTTTGTCCGGAGATCCAAAATAAACTGTTACACCAAATCTGGCAACCAAAGATAATTTTTCCTGCACCGTATCATTGGTATGCATATCCTCATCACGATCCTGTTTATCCTTGAAGGTTTCACGGATCAGATGTCTTCTGTTGGAGGTGGCATAGATCAGAACATTTTCCGGTTTCTTCTCAAGTCCGCCTTCAATAACAGCCTTTAAGTATTTATATTCAATTTCAAATTCTTCAAAACTCAAATCATCCATATAGATCAAAAATCTGTAATTACGATTCTTAATCTGTGCGATCACATCATTCAAATCCTTAAACTGGTGCTTGTACACTTCAATAATACGCAGCCCTCTGTCATAATATTCGTTGGCAACCGCTTTGATACTGGAGGACTTTCCGGTTCCGGCATCACCGAACAGCAGGCAGTTGTTAGCCTTTCGGCCTTCTACAAAAGCATCCGTATTGTCTCTGATTTTTTTCTTCTGTAATTCATAACCGACAATATCATCAAAATGTACATGGGCAATATTAAGAATCGGTACGATTTTCACGCCCTCTTCATCATGTTCAATTCTAAATGATTTATGTAAACCAAATTTTCCAACACCGTATTCTTTATAGAACTGGGTTAAAGTATCCTTCATGTCCTCAGGGGTATCATTCTGATTGAATTTCACTGCCAGCTCACAGATACGGTCGCGAATTCTGGTATTGTACACTTTACTGTTGCCGGACGCATTTTCATAAGCCGTTACAAGCGAAAATGCATCTGCATGAAGGGTTTCTATCATATCGGTAAAATCATAATCATAAAATTCCTTAAAAATCTGAATGTCATGGAGTGCCGCCTTATTGATAGTACCCTCAATTGTGCCTACAATTTCACAGGCTGTACTATAGCTGTTTTCATTATTTACTAACAGATTCGTCAGATAACAGTGCCACAGATTTCCATAGAAGCCATGATTACCTGCAAGTTCTACCAGTCTGTGGATACATTCAAATAATAAGGCTGACTTATCCTCATCATTGTAAAATTCATCCTTATAGAAATCCATCAGCCATGCCATATCAAACAGCAGACTGCCTTCCTCTTCCTCAAAATCCTTATATAAGATCAGTTCTCTTTCCCGCATTGGTTTTCTCCTCAATAATTTCCCAGAATTCTAAGATTCTTGGCTTCTTCCCTAAGTCCTCTCAGTGCATTTTTCACAGAGCTGTCTGACAGATTGCCATCAAAATCAATGAAAAATCTATATTCCCAACTTCTATCCTCTATCGGTCTGCTTTCGATTTTATTCATATTCAGATTATTATAAATAAAATGAGACAGCATATGATACAATGATCCGCTTTCATTAGGAATCTCAAAGCAAATGCTGATCTTCCCTGCATCTGCCTTAAATAGCTTCTGGTTGGTTACAATAATAAATCTGGTGGAATTATTGCTTGCCTGATTAACGCCCTGTTCCAACACCTCCAGACCATAAATCTTGCCTGCATGAGCTCCTGCAATGGCTGCCTGGGTCTTATCCTGTTCCTCTGCAACCTTCTGTGCAGCAAAAGCATTATTTTTCATACTGATCTGCTGCCAGTCCGGATGCTCTTTTAGATACCTTGCACTCTGCATCAAAGACTGGGGATGTGAATATACGGTTTTAATATCTTCCTTTGAGGCTCCCGGCACGCCCAGCAGGCAGTGCTCGATCTTAATAATCTGTTCCCCAACAATATAATTTTCAAATTCTGCCAACAGATCATAAATCTCACTGACAATACCTGCTGTGGAATTCTCAATTGGAAGCACTGCAAAATCTGCAGAGCCTTCATCAATAGCACTCATGGCATCTCTGAAAGTATCTACGTGGAAGCTGTTGATCTGCTCCCCGAAATACTGCTCCATAGCGGCCTGGGAATAAGCTCCATCCGCACCCTGGAACACGACTCTTGCTTTTTTGGTATCCAGTTCATTTACTGCGATAAAAGGAAGTTTTCCCAGTGCTCCTTTTTCCTCTAATATCTGATACTGCAGCTTTCTGCTGATCGCCATGATCTGTTCAAACAGTTCCTCAATTCCATGGCTGTTAAAATCGTTATGGGTTAGAGATTTTACCTTTGCAATTTTCTCAAGTTCCCGTCCTTTATCCAGAACACGTTTCCCGTTTTCTATCTTAAACTCTGCTACCTGGCGAGAAATATCCATTCGCTTCTCATATAAGGCCACCAGTTCAGAATCTATCTGATCAATTTTTTCCCTTAATTCCAGTAAATCCATTTTTCCTCTCATTCTGCGTCCTCTTTTTTTCAGAGAACTGCCCCTGATTTTATGCCTCTTACGAGTTTTCATTTTATCAGTATTTAAAATATTTTATCGCATAACACCCTTGATAGCAAGAGATGTACAGGCTATAATTTATTGTAACAAATAAAACCAGAAAAATGGAGTGTGCCCGATGCAAAAAATAAGAAATATACTGATTCCGGCAGGTGTTTTAGCTGCCCTCGCCGTGATCATTGCCGGATATTATCTGTTCAACCGGATGCCCTCCAACCCGGAAGGCACTGTAGGAAATACGGCAGGTAATCTAAACAATAATGGTCTGTTCTGCGAATATAATGAAAAAATTTATTTTTCCAACGCTTATGATAATAATGCCCTGTATGTCATGAACAATGATTTCTCAAAGGTCAAGAAACTAAGTGATGCACAGGTGTCTTTTTTAAATGCCGGCGGGAAAAATCTCTACTATTATCAGTATGGCAGCGGCGGTAATGCAGGTCTTGGTTATGTACGTTCTGTAAAGGGTCTGTTTCGTTCAAATTTAAGTGGAAAGCGAACAGAATGTCTCTGTGACGATGCCATGACAAAAGCACAGCTTGTCGGTGACTATGTATACTTTGAAAATTATCAGGAAAATTCAAAAATGTCCTTACATAAGGTAAAAATTGACGAGTCGGAGGAAATCGTTGTTTCACCTGATTGGATCAACCCGGCTAGTGTATTAAACGGTGTAATCTACTATAATGGAACCGGCACCAATCATTTTCTGTATGCCTTGGACACCAGAACTGATCTGAGTACAACCGTTTATGAAGGAGATGTCTGGTATCCCATTGCAGACAATGGTTATGTCTATTACCTGAATGTTGCTGATAATTATAAGCTTTGCCGGTATTCTTTGTCTGACAGTTCTGTCGAGACACTGACCGAGGATCGGGTGGATCTGTTTAATCTTTCAGGCGATATGATTTATTATTCCAGAAACTCTATTACAGAACCGGCTCTGATGCGAATGCGGATCGATGGTTCGAATCCCGAAAAAGTGGCAGATGGTGTCTATGAAAACTTGAATATTGCAGGCGGCACCCTCTTCTATAATGAATATGATAAACCGATCCCTGTCTATACCCAGAATGTAACGGGTCCTGTTCAGCAGTTTACATTTGATACAGCAGCACAGGCTGTCAAGTAATCGCCTACCGACAACATGATATATCAACTACAATGACATATTTGTAAGCACAAAAAATGCAAAGACATATATAAAAACACGCCTTTGCATTTTTTCATCAGGTAAAAATATAGCCTTCAAAAAATGGTTGTCAAGTTGAGGAAACCATCTTTCTCCACAAAAGTCCAATTACAGCACCAATTACTGCCGGCACAATCCAACCCAGTCCAATATTAAAAAGAGGCAGCCTGTCAACAGCAAAATCAACCAATCCGTTTACATGCAGAATGTTTCTCGCCCCTTCCGGCAATGCCTTCATGAAATCGAATACCGCTGCCATAAAGGTCAGTATCGTTACCGATTGAAACACCTCCCTGGAATAACCAAAACATTTTCCAAAGATACTTAATAAAATAAGCGTAATTGCCAACGGATACAGTAACATCAAAACAGGAATAGAGTATGCCACGATCTTATTCAATCCCAAATTCGCAATAAGGAAAGAAACTAGACTGAATCCAATTGCCCACCAGGAATAAATAATCTTTCCACTGGTAAGAGATACAAATGTTTCACTAATAGAAGTGACAAGTCCAATTGCAGTTTTCAAACAGGCAAGTGTAATCATAATTGCCAGCAGAATCTGCCCTACAGGGCCGAAGTATTCCCTTGCAACCAGTGCAAGCACCTCTCCACCATTATTACATACAGGCAGTACGCCTCTGCTCTGCGCCCCTACCACGATAATGGAAATATAGATAACCGCCATTAAAAGCATACTGAAAAATCCGGATTTTACCATATCTGCCGCAACCTGTCCCGGCTCTTCAATCCCTTTTCTTCGCAATACATTAATGACAACAATTCCAAAGGCCAGAGCTGCCAGTACATCCATGGTATTATAGCCTTCCATGAGCCCTGTAAAAAAGCTGCCGGTATGATAAGCGCTTTCCGGTACAACGGTTGTCACACTTCCCAAAGGATGAGTCAGTGCAGTAATAATCAAAATCGCCAGTACCGCCAAAAACATAGGATTCAAAATCTTCCCCACCCAGGTCAGAATGCCGGTTGGATTCAAAGAAAAGAATAAAACAATAGCAAAAAAACAAACAGAGAATACTGCCAGCCAGATTGCAGTCCCACCCTCTCCCAGCAAAGGCTCCAATCCAACAGAAAATGAAACGGTTGCTGTTCTCGGAATCGCAAAGAAAGGTCCTATGGTAAGATACAGGCATATGGTAAACAGCAGACTATAGCCCTTTGATACCCTGTTCCCCATTTCCAGAAGTCCGTTACTCCTGGACATTCCCATGCCAATAATCGCCAGTAAAGGAAGTCCGACACCGGTTACTATGAAACCCGCAGCAGCACTCCACATATTAGCACCTGCCAGCTGCCCCATCTGTGCCGGAAAGATCAGATTTCCGGCTCCAAAGAACAGCCCAAACAACATGGATGAAATTGCAATGTATTCCGTATATTTAAGCTTCTGTTTCATTCAGTTTCCCCCCTGAAGATATAACAGTTTATATGCCGATACTATTATCTTTCTTCCCTGAAATACGCCACACCCAGACTGGCCGGTGGCTGCGTTTCTCTCTTATTTCTAAAGCTTGTAAAGATCAGCACCAAGATGGTTACCAGATAAGGTAACATTTTAAACAATTCCTGTGAACCCCTGTTTAATCCCGGTACATATAGATACAGAATAGAAAGTGCACCAAACAGGAAGGATCCCCAGATTACATTAATCGGATTCCATACCGCAAAGATAACAATTGCAATGGCCAGCCAGCCTCTGTCACCGATACAGTCATTGGTCCAGGTTCCACCCAGGTATTCCATGACGAAATTAAGTCCTCCAAGTCCTGCAATGGCAGCACCCAGAACAGTTGCCACATATTTATACCGGTTTACATTAATACCTGCTGCATCTGCGGTAGCAGGACTCTCGCCAACGGCTCTCAGATTTAAACCAGTCCTTGTTTTCTTTAAAAAATAGGCCAGGGAAATGGCAAGTGCTACTGCCACATAGGTCAGCACACCGTTTGAAAATAATACCGGTCCGATAAAAGGAATCTCGGAAATCAACGGTACTTTTGCCTGGTATGCACTTGCGGTGGTTGCAACAGATATCTGTCCAACACCACCAGCCAGCTTGGAAACGGAACCACCAAAGAAGTTACCAAAGCCCACACCAAATGTTGTCAACGCAAGACCTACCACATTCTGATTTGCTCTAAGCGTAACTGTTAAGACACTGTAGATCAAACCGCCCAATCCTGCGCAGAGAATTGCGCAAATTGCCGAAACAATCAAACCAATTACCGGACTGGGATTTTCTACTGCACCTTCATAAAAGAAAGCTCCCATCAGACCGGCGATACCGCCCATATACATGATGCCCGGGATACCCAGATTTAAGTTACCGGACTTCTCAGTCATAATCTCTCCTGATGCACCGAATAGCATACACACACCCTGTGCAATTGCTTTTTGTAAAAATACCAGAATCACGCTCATGCCTGTACCTCCTCTTCATGCTTCTTGCGGAATTTCAATTCATAATTGATAAAGAATTCACAGCCAATCAGGAAAAACAGGATGATACCGGTTATGATATCAGAAGCATTTTTATTCAAACCAAACTGTGTTGCAATTTCAATGGAACCCTCCTGCATAAATACCAGAAATGCCGATACCAGGATCATGGCAAGAGGATTAAATTTGGACATCCATGCAACGATAATCGCTGTAAAGCCTCTGCCGCCTGCAGTAGATGTTGAAATAGTATGACTGGCACCACTGACAATGATACTTCCTGCCACACCACAGATCGCTCCGGAAAGTGCCATGGTACGGATAATAACCTTTTTCACATTAATACCCGCATATCTGGCTGTACTTTCACTTTCGCCTACAACTGCAATTTCATAACCCTGTTTGGAATATTTCATATAAATAGACATCACAACAGTGATCAACAACACCACAATCAGATTCAGTACATAAGCATTTCCAAAGATAGAAGGAAACCAGCCTGCCTGAGTCTTGCTGTTAATAATACCAACAGTATTAGATCCCTTAGGATTCTCCCAAAACACGATACAGAATGTAATAATCTGCATGGCAACATAGTTCATCATCAACGTAAATAGTGTTTCATTTGTCTTAAAATATGCCTTAAAAATAGCAGGGATAATACCCCAGATCAAACCTGCTGCTGCACTGGCAATGAAGATCACAATCAGTAACAGCCAGTTAGGCATTGCATTTCCTGCATAGATCATTAAAGCAGCTGATGCCAGACCACCCATCAGGATCTGTCCTTCCGCACCAACATTCCAGAACTTCATCTTAAAAGCCGGTGTCAGACCTACAGCAATGGTTAACAGCATGAGAAGTTCCCTGATGGATACCCAGATTCTTCTGGAATTTCCTACCGCACCGCTTACAATACCAGCATAAATCTCCACGGGATTCTGGTGTGTAATCGGAACAATTGCGATTGCACATACGATTAGGGAAAGTAAAACTGCAATCAGTCGGATTGCCCATGCCTTCTGCATGGAAATGGTATCCCGCTTGACCATACGGACAAATGGTTCCTGTACTTTTGTCATATTAGCCTGTGCCATTTACTTCTCCTCCTCTGTATTTTTTGTCATCAGCATGCCGATTTCTTCTTTTGTTGTCTTTCTGGCGTCACGAATACCTGTAATATGTCCGTTGTTCATAACCAGGATACGATCACATAATTCCAGAATAACATCCAGATCTTCTATCACACAGATCAGGGCAACACCCTTTTCTTTTTGTTCATTTAACAGATTATAAATCGTATAAGAAGAATTGATATCCAAACCTCTTACCGGATAAGCTACCATCAGTACTTCCGGATCAGATGCTATCTCTCGTCCCACTAATACCTTCTGTACATTTCCACCGGACAGACGACCTACCGGTGTGGAAATACTCGGGGTCACAACATCCAGCTTTTCTACGATTTCCTTTGCCAGATTCTTTGGTGTTTCACGATCCAGGAACGGATTTGAGCCCTCCTGATAGCTTCGAAGCATCATATTATCAGTCAGATCCATCTTACCTACCAGACCCATGCCCAGACGATCTTCCGGTACAAAAGACATATGCACGCCCAGATTTCTGATCTGTGAAGCTTTCATATCTGAAAGTGTATGGGTACTTCCATCCTGCGGATAATAGGAAATCTTTCCGCTTCTGATATGCTGTAAGCCTGCAATCGCTTCCAGTAATTCCTTCTGTCCGCTTCCTGCAATACCTGCAATTCCCAGTATCTCTCCACTATTCGCTTCAAAAGAGACATGATTCAGTATTTTTAAGCCTTCATGATTGACACAGGTAGCATCTTCAATTTTCAAACGGCACTCCGGATCTACCGGATCAGCTCTGTGAATATCCAGACTGACCTTACCGCCTACCATCATCTCTGTAAGAGATTCTACTGTTGCTTCACTGGTTTCTACGGTGCCAATATATTTACCCTTTCGCAGAACCGTTACACGGTCTGACAGCGCCAGTACCTCCTGGAGCTTATGTGTAATGATAATAATGGACTTTCCTGCATTTTTCATATTCCTGAGAACGGCAAAGAGCTTGTCTGCCTCCTGAGGTGTCAGAACTGCGGTAGGCTCATCCAAAATCAGAAGATTCGCACCACGGTATAGTACTTTTACAATCTCAACAGTCTGCTTCTGTGAAACAGACATATCATAAATCTTCTGTGCCGGATTTAAGTCAAAGCCATACTTCTCTGTCAGTTCCTTAATATCCTTTTCCACCTGTGCCATATTGAGCGCGCCTTTTCCCGGAAGCCCCAGAATAATATTCTCTGCTGCTGTCAATACATCAACCAGTTTAAAATGCTGATGAATCATACCAATTCCCAGATCAAAAGCATCTTTTGGTGACTGGATGGTTACTTCTTTTCCCTCCACCAGAATATGTCCCTCATCTGGAAAATAGATGCCGGAAAGCATGTTCATCAGGGTTGTTTTGCCACTGCCGTTTTCTCCCAGTATAGACAGGATCTCTCCTTTTTTTACTGTCAGGTAAACACTGTCATTGGCAATTACTTTTCCGAAACGCTTTGTTACATTTTTCAATTCAATCGCATTTTCAAGCTGTTCCACAGATAGTCCTCCGTTCGTTCTTTTGTTTCCCGGGTAAAAAAACACCCACTTTTCTATCATACATCGAAAAACAAAATTGCGGAACCACTTTTCGGCAGTCCCGCAATTATTTTTTGTTTTTTTATTGCATAAAAAACTAGTTGGTTGTTAATTCTGTAATACCATCGATTCTAAGATCAAAAGAAGGTGCAGATGTTAATTCTGACTCATGGAAATATCCGTCAGATACACGATCAGCATAAGCTGCAAAGTCTCCGCCTGCTGCGATCTGGTCTTCTAAAGATTTACCATCGATAGTAAAGGTAGTGGTATCAAATACATGAAGGGAACCGTCTGTTAATGCTGCAATTGCCGCATCAACTGCTTCCTGTGTTCCTTCTGCAACTGCATTTGTATTGATAGGAGTGATTGCAACTGCGCCGTCATCATAACCATGGCACCAGTCAACATCAAAGCTTTCACCATTTAATACAGCCTGTACTGCATAAGTATAGTAGATACCCCAGTTATTGGTAGAAGAAGTTAAAGCTGTGTTAGGAGCAACAGATGTCATATCAACATTGTAGCCTACACATGGAACACCTTCTGCTTCACAAGCAGTAGGAGCACCTGTGGTATCAGCATGCTGGCTGATCAGTACACAGCCGTCTGCGATCAATGCAGATGCGGTTTCTTTTTCCAGAGCCATATCAGCCCAGCTGTTTGTATACTGTACTTCCATAGTTGCGCTTTCGCAAACGCTCTTTACGCCAAGATAGAAAGCGGTATAACCACTTACAACTTCTGCGTATGGGTAAGCACCAACGTAACCAATCTTAGCCTGATCTGCTGTGATGTCACCAGCTTCAATCATTTCGTTTAATTTCATACCTGCTACGATACCTGTTACGTAACGTGCCTGATAGATAGCATCAAAATAGTTGTGCATGTTAGCCAGTCCACTGGAAGCTGCCTGATAACCGGTTGCATGTGCAAACTGGATTTCAGGATATTCCTGTGCTGCCTGAAGCAAATAATCTTCATGTCCAAAGCTTGTTCCAAAAATAATGTTACAGCCCTGTTCTGCTAAATCTGTTGCAGCATCCAGACATGTTTCATCTTCCGGAATGTTAGTTTTTTCAATAATCTGATCTGCGGATAAACCAAGTGCAGTTGCCATCTCCTGAACACCTGCCATATGAGCTGCTGTATAGCCTTCGTTCTCATCACCAATGTAGATCACACCAACCTTGATTGCAGATGCATCCAATGCTGTGCCTGCTGCTTCTGTAGCTGCTTCAGTTGTTGCTGCTGCATCAGCGGCTGTGGTCTCTGCTGTTGTTTCTGCTGTAGAAGCGGAAGAACCGCATCCAGCCAGTACACTTACGGATAATGCAAGAACTGCGAGTAAACTTACTGCTTTCTTTTTCATGTTTAAAACTCCTCCTGTTAATGACTCACTTTTGTGTAGTAACGCGGGCTTTATCTAAAAAAGGGTAGTATGCAACCACATACAACCCCTTTGTTCGCCCTCAACACTCCAAGTATAGTCATCGAAAATATTGTTTGTCAAGATAATTTTACATTTCTAAATATTTTATAAACTTTAATGCCGGAAAGTGATCTCTCCGGTCTTTGCATCCATGCTTTCCACAATAGCCAGCGACTCCAGACGGATGCCTCTTTGTCTGATCAGATCGCCACCCTGCTGAAAACCTTTTTCCACGGCAATACCTATGCCTTCCACTGTTGCTCCGGCTTTTTTTGTAATATCCAGAAGTCCTTCCAGTGCACATCCGTTTGCCAGGAAATCATCAATAATCAGAATATGATCATCCGGGCTTAAAAATTTCTTTGATACAATAACATCATAGATTTTCTTATGGGTAAAGGATTCGATTTTGGTAGAATACACCTCGCCATCGATGTTCAAAGACTGTGTCTTCTTTGCAAAAACCACCGGTGCATAAAAATGCTGAGCCACTACGCAGGCAATACCTATACCGGAAGCTTCCACTGTCAGAATCTTATTGATGGGACAATCAGCGAACAGCCGTTTCCATTCTTTTCCCATCTCATTAAATAAATCAATATCCATTTGATGGTTCAAAAAGATATCTACTTTCAACACATTTCCTTCTTTTACAGTTCCATCTTTTCTGATGCGCTCTTCCAATAGCTCCATGGTTATGGTTTCCTTCCTATGTATAAGTTCTTATTATATTCAAATAAAAGTTATTTTCTATTTTCCTTACTTATATGTCATTTGTCAATGTAAACTTGTTTGTAACTTTTTGTTATTTTTTTTGTAATTGTTCCCAAAGTTCCTGCATGGATTTATGCAGTACCGGATGCTCCAGAAACGGTGCTATCTGGCACATGGGTTTTAACACAAAGTCACGGTTTTGCAGATCAGGATGTGGCACGGTAAGTTCTTCCGTTCGAATAATTCCTTTTTCATAATCATCGTAAAATAAAAGATCAAGGTCAAGAGTTCTCGGTCCCCAATGAACTTCCCGTTTTCTCTTAGCCAGGTTTTCTTCCGTCTGCAAACGATGCAATAGTTCTTCCGGATCATACAACGTGACCAATTCCATGACTCCATTCAAAAAATCCGGCTGTTCCACACCACCGTATGGCTTCGTTTCTATAAAATCAGAAATCTTACGAACTTTAATTTTAGGATCTTCTTTCAGATACTTCACAGCTTCCTCTAAAAAGTTTTCCCTGTCTCCCATATTAGATCCCAATGCTACATATGCACTGTGCCAGCCTCTGAAAACCTCTACCGAAACTGTCTCAAAAGGAAGACCAATCGGAGCCTCAGGCTTACAGATTTCCAGTCGAATCTTTTCAACCAATGGAAACGCCAGCAATATCTGCTCAGCAAGATTTTCTGCTACAGCTTCTAATAATTTACAGGTATGCTCTGTCATATATCTGGTAATAAAATGACATACCACGCCATAATTAGTGGACTGCTCCAGTTCATCGGTAAGACCGGCTGTTCTCGTGCCGGTGTACAGATCTGCATCCACGAAAAAGTTCTGTCCTTTTTTTGTTTCCTCTGCATATACACCATGATGGGCAAATACCTTTAAACCTTTGATTTTGATTTTATCCATTGTAGCGATTCCTTTCTCTTATGCTTTCTATCTTACTTCCAGCATTTTCTCCAGCATTTTAACAAACCGGACATTTTCTTTCACATCATGGACTCTGACAAAAGCAGCACCTCTGAGAACTCCCATTGCGGTAGTCGCTAAAGTTCCTTCCAATCTTTCAGTAACCGGCAAGTCCAAAGTAAGTCCAATCACTGATTTGCGACTGCACCCCAATAATACCGGATATCCTAAGTCACAGATCTGATCCAGCTTCTGAATGACCTCCAGATTCTGTTCATAGCTTTTGGCAAAACCCACACCCGGATCCAGAATAATGCTGTCCTTTTCAATACCCGCCCGCTTCGCAATTTCCAAAGTCCGCTTCAGATCACAACAAACATCTTCCATGTAATTCTGATACACTGCTTCTTTTCTGTTGTGCATCAGACAACTTGGAACTTTATGCCTGGCAATCAATGCGGCCATTTCGCCCTGGTCATATTGTAATCCCCAGATATCGTTTACCAGATCAATGCCTGCTGCCAGACCGGCTTCTGCCACCTTCCATTTATAAGTATCAAGAGAGACCGGAATATCAAATCTGGATTTGATTTTTTCTATATAAGGTAATACTCTGTTGATTTCTTCTTCCTCTGATAACAAAGTATATCCCGGTCTGGTGGACTCTCCACCCAGGTCCACGATATCAGCCCCCTCTTTTACCATTTCTTCCACATGAAATAATGCCTTATCCAGTTCATTAAAGGAACCGCCATCAGAAAAAGAATCCGGTGTCACATTCAGAATACCCATTATACAGGTATGACCTTTATAAAAACTTCTGTTTCCTATTTGAATCGTCTGCCAATCTGTTTTTTTCATAGATACGTCTTCCCCAACCGCCTTTTCCATGCACTTTTCCTAACTGTTATGCCTGTAGCCTTTTCACCTTTCGATCTTCTTTCCAGTTACATTCTGACTCAACAGGACAATAAAAACATTCCCTGCTCATTTTATCTGCCCGATACAAAAGTCCGTTTAAATTTCGATTTTCTTTGATACTGCTATCCCTGTGAGATAGAATTGCACTGATAATCAGATCTGTTTCTTCTGTTGTAAAGTGACACTGTTTTAAAATCTCCGGCGCCAGACTGGCACTTGCCTCTTCGTGCGGTGTCCCATTCTCATATTGTCTGAATCTGCCTATATCATGCAGTAATCCTGCTGCATAGATCAATTCCTTTGCAATCCCATACTGCTCCTCCAAATCCAAAATATACGCAATTCGGGATACATGCAAGAAATGGGTTATATTATGACAGCAGAAGCGTCTGTCTGCCTCTGCTGCCCTGTTTAAGTCCATATATTGTAAAAACAGATCATTTACCAGTATTTCATTTACCCGGTTCATTTCAGTCTTTTTTATCATTATTTTGCAAGCCTCAAAAATGTATCCTGTAGTTCTCTGTTCTCTGCAAAAGCACCTCTTGTTACCATGGTAACGGTCTGGCTTCCGGGTTTTCTCACCCCACGCATGGTCATGCACATATGCTCTGCCTCTATCATTACCATTACACCCTGCGGTTTTAAATATTCCATAATTGCATCAGCAATCTGAGCTGTGAGCTGCTCCTGGATCTGTGGACGTCTGGCATATACCTCCACGGTTCTGGCAAGCTTGCTAATACCCACGACTTTGCCATTTGGAATATAGGCTACATGTGCTTTTCCATAAAAAGGCAATAAATGATGTTCACAGGTGGAATAAAAAGTAATGTCCTTTTCCAGTACCATTTCATTATTGGCAGCTGTAAAGGTTTTGCTTAAAATTTCCTCCGGTGTCATCTCCAGTCCACCATATATCTCATGATACATTCTGGCAATCCGTTCCGGAGTTTCCCTTAACCCTTCTCTATTTACATCCTCGCCCATGCCTTCTAACAGCAAACGAATTCCTGCTTCTATTTTTTCATCATCAAACATGACATATCTCCTGTCACTTTATTTATTTCTCTTGCTATGCTTTTCCACCAGAGTAATCATCTGACCCAGATATGACAATGATCCAAACGCCAGGATCACGCTGTCCGGATCCGCCATAAGATAGCTCATCTCCACAGCTTCCTCCAGACTATCCACTGCTGTTACATTAGGCTGATATGCTCTGACCTCTTTTGCCAGTTCATAGGCATCCATAGCGCGTGGATTATCCGGTGTCTTTACCGTGATAACTGCACTGGATAAGGGCACTGTTTCCTGTATGATTTTCTCATACTCCTTGTCCCTTAATATTCCCATTATATAGATTATCTTTTTATTTGTAAAATAAAAACGAATGGTCTCTGCCAGCTTACCTGCCGCATCTTCATTATGAGCCCCATCCACAATAAAATAAGGCTTTTTGGACAGCACCTGAAAGCGTCCCGGCCAGCTCGTCTCAAGAAAACCTTTTCGAAGTGCTTTTTCAGTTATGCTAAACCCTTTTTTATTTAATACCCTGATCACTTCATATGCAAGTACTGCATTGGTAATCTGATAATGACCGGCAAGTGTTATTGTAATTGCTTTTAAACTATCATAATCAAAGCGTTGTTTTTCCAATCCGTATTTAATCTTTTTGGCTGTTTCCGGATCTGCAATGGAAATCTCGCAGTCCATTGATTTTGCCACACGCCTGATAACCGCTTCAGCTTCCGAAGCTTGTTTCATACTCACAACCTGACAGCCTCTTTTAATAATACCTGCTTTTTGTTCTGCAATCTCAGTAAGTGTCTTTCCCAGAAACTTCATATGGTCCATACTAATAGAAGTCAGTACTGCCACTAATGTATTTTTGATTAAATTGGTGGCATCCATTTTTCCGCCCATACCGGTTTCCAATACTACAACGTCACATTCTTTTTTCTGAAAATATAAAAAGGCCATAGCGGTATCCAATTCAAAAGGCGTAGGATGCGGCAGTCCACGTTCCACCATACGATCCACGGCTTCCTTGACCTGCCCGGACAGTTCGGTAAAATCCTTCTGTGAAATCATTCTCCCGTTTACCTGTATTCGCTCTCTGTATTCAAAAATCGTGGGAGAAATATATCGTCCCACCTTGTACCCTGCTGCTTTTAATATAGTAGATACATAGGCCAACACCGATCCTTTTCCATTTGTACCCGCAATATGCACAAATTGCAAAGCATCCTGTGGATTATCCAGTTCTGCGCATAACGCCCTGATACTGTCAAGTCCCGGCACGATTCCATATTTTCCTGCATCTTCCAAATACTCCAGAACTGTTTTATAATTCCATTTTTCCTGTTCCATCTGTATATTTTCCTTATTTCGGTTGATACTATTTTCATGAAAAAATTTATTGTAAACTTCATTCGATGCGGCACCATTGGCTGGTGTCTGGAAATCATATTTACAGCACTCTACTCATTCAGGCGACGGGATATGACACTAAAAGGCTTTACCTCTCTCTGGATGTTTCCCATCTATGGCATGGGTGCTTTCATCACCCCACTATATCACAAACTCCATAAAAAAAGCACCCCGGAAAGAGGTGTTTTTTTTATGTGTGGTATTTTTGCTGTTGAATACGTTACCGGACGAATACTTCAGGCTAAATCCATGTGTCCCTGGAATTACCACCGTTGCCGCTGGCAGGTACATGATTTGATTCGTCTGGATTATGCACCCTGTTGGTTTTTCACGGGGTTATTGTTTGAGAAAATATTGTGTAAAAATAAAATGTAAAGCATATTATCGCCCCGTTCAGCGTTCATTTTGCTCATATTCTTCCATGAAAAGGCCAAAAATATATAATGGTGATTGTCCGTAAAGCCCCGTCTCATCATCGGCCAAAGACGCTCCCACTGAAGATTCATAAAAAGCTTTCATGGCTTCTTCACTGGTCATGCTATATTTTTCCATTATTTTCTTAATAATTTCAGGAATAATAGTAGCTCGCGTTACATAATGTTCCATCATTTATACCTCCACCGTTTCCACATATTTCAGATACTGTAAAGACTTCTGAGAACAAAATGCAATCTGATTGTTAATTTTCTCAAATTTCAGTCTTTCAATTGCATCCTCTCTTCTCATAATTCCCTGCATAACATAAGAAACTGTCTCTCCAACATTATCATTGGCAATATTACCAATAACAATATCATACTGGTGCTTATATAAAATATCACTTCTGCATTGTAGAACCATATCCAGCCATTGCGCTGATGGACCGGAAAATCTCATCACACGCAATTCCTTACTGGCAGCTTTTTCGTCCCAATCATATCTATTTATGACAGCTCTGCAAACAGCCTTTTCACGCCTTTCAGCAATTTTGGCTCTGCGAACAGCCCATCGCCTCGCCTGGTCTTCAATATCTGTCGTGTAAAAGGCAAAACCAAAATCCCGACCAATTTCACTGATTCTTATTTCTGGATTTTCTACTCTTTCAGTAGAACCATGATATACAATCATCCTTTATTCCTTCCTAAATATTCATCACAAAACTGCATCATATATTCCATGCTCATACCATGAAGATCCTCATAATCCTCTCGCAACATGTTCAGGAGCCCTTCCTTTTCAAAAAGAGCATAAACTTCATTACTTGGCATATTTATATGTTTGCTGTAATATTCAACGCAAAATGTTTCAAATGACAATTGACTCATGATCCACCTTTCCCCTAAGTATTATCCCACGCATTTGTCATATTACGTCAGTCTAAATCTGCCGAATCCAGATCATTCATTTCCCCTGCATTGATGTTCAGAGTATTTAATGTTCTGCGCTTGATTCTGGCCTTCTCAGAAGCATCCAAAATAAAATCCTTTACTTCCTTTGCATTTCTAATATGTTCTAATAAAAGCTTTGGATTGGTAGTATCACCGGTATAGCAGACTACAGTCCCCAGACCAAAGATACGCTCCATTAAAGAACGTTCTAACTCCACATCCTGGATTTTATACATGTAGCAATCGTTTTCTCGCTTATTCAAAAATCCGCTATCCACTGTCAGTATGTCTTCCTTTATATAATAATCCGTGAATGTAAGTGGCAGACCTAAGAACAACCAGCGTTTCTTTTCCTGATATTCCATTATGTTTCCCTCCATATTTTACATAAAAAATTTTTCATATAAATTCATTTTCAACCATGACCGGAATAATGTCAAATGATTATTTTTTAATGAAATAATCTTGAATCCCTACCCCCGTTATGCTATCATTTCTTGAACCATAAAATCATAAAAAAATAAAGGAGACGAATGTATGCGACATTTAATGAGTCCTCTTGATTTCTCTGCCGAAGAACTGGAAAAGCTGTTCGATCTGGCAAATGATATCGAGAATAATCCGGCAAAATATGCACATATCTGTGCCGGCAAGAAATTAGCTACCTGTTTCTATGAACCAAGCACACGAACCCGTTTAAGTTTTGAGTCCGCAATGTTAAATCTGGGAGGGAACGTGATTGGTTTTTCAGATGCCAATTCTTCTTCCGCATCCAAAGGTGAAAGTGTTTCCGACACCATCCGCGTCATCTCCTGTTTTGCAGATATATGCGCTATGCGTCATCCAAAAGAAGGTGCTCCTATGGTAGCTGCCAGTAAATCCAAGATTCCGGTCATTAACGCCGGTGATGGTGGACATCAGCATCCTACCCAGACACTTACCGATCTGTTAACCATCCGTTCCTTAAAAGGACGTCTTAATCATTTTACCATTGGTCTTTGTGGTGATTTGAAATTCGGCAGAACTGTTCATTCTCTTATCAATGCCCTTTCCCGTTACGAGGATATTTCCTTTATTTTCATTTCCCCGGAGGAATTGCGCGTACCGGACTACATCATTGATATGTTAAAGGAGAAAAATCTCTCCTATAAAGAAGTCATCAGCTTAGATGATGTTATGCCTGAACTGGATCTGCTTTATATGACACGTGTACAGAAAGAACGTTTCTTTAATGAAGAAGACTACATCCGCTTAAAGGATTTTTATATTTTGACCAAAGCAAAAATGGAACTCGCTAAACCGGACATGCTGGTCTTACATCCACTCCCACGTGTAAACGAGATTTCTGTAGAGGTTGACGATGACCCAAGAGCAGCATACTTTAAGCAGGTACAATACGGTGTCTATGTCCGCATGGCACTGATCCTCACTTTATTGGAACTGGCATAATGTATCTACTGACATATTATTAAAGAATGGAGATCTGCTATGTTAAATGTAGGAAAAATTGAAGAAGGATTCGTCCTGGATCATATTAAAGCAGGCGCAAGCCTTACCATATACCATCAGTTAGGTTTAGACAAACTCGACTGTACCGTTGCCATCATCAAAAATGCCCGCAGTAACAAGATGGGCCGAAAAGATATTTTAAAAGTAGAATGTGACATCGACACCCTGGACCTGGATATCTTAGCATTCATCGACCACAACATTACCGTTAATGTAATCAAAAACGGAGAAATTGTTCGCAAAAAAGATCTGGTAATGCCAAAAGAAATTGTAAATATCCTGAAATGCAAAAATCCCCGCTGTATTACTTCTATTGAACAGGAATTATCGCATATTTTCGTGTTGTCCAGCGATGGAGAGTCTTATCATTGCAAGTATTGTGAGGAGAAGTACGGAAAGCTTATGTAGGTTAAACTGCAGTTTAGCAACTTAAAAAATAATGTTTATAATGAGACGGCAATGGTGTGGGTGTGTATCCTTCCATTGCCGCTCACACGTATAAAAGCCACTAAATCATTCCATTTAGATTGCAGCTACTTACGCTAACGGAACCAATCGCCATCCTGGCTCTGAGGTTCCTTTCCGGGCATCCTTGCCCGGAATAGCTGTGGTAACAGTTGGAATGATTAAGTGGCTTTAATACATGTTCACAGGCAATAGAAGAATACACACCCGCATCACTGCCTGTTCGTTACATTCATTATTCTTTTCAAGTTGCCAATCTGCAGTTAACCCAGTCTGTAGCCAAGGCCAGACTATTGCAACTATTCATTTGCCGTAACTGGGGTCTATGCATCACCGGGCATCATAAACTGCAGATTGAAGGAAATACAGATTGCCGTAAAACGAGGTTCAGCCGTGTATCGTATGCGAACAAGCACTGTAAACACGTCTGTACTTAGTTCGCGTCTTATGCGAACTTATGTACAGCTACGTGTTTACCGTAGTGAAAACGGGCTTGTGAGCATATGATACACGGCTGAACCGTCCCTTTACATCAATCCTTATTTCTTTAACCTTCAGTTTACTTCTCTTTGGAGAACAGTATCCTATCATTATCCAACTGCGCTCCCACATTTTCCTTAAACTTCGTCAGCAGATCATCTACTGTCATCTTTGTTCTTTCTTCTCCATAGATATCCGATACGATCCTTCCGGAATCCATCATCAGTGTTCTGTTTCCCAGTTCCAGTGCCTGGTGCATGTTATGGGTTACCATAAGGCAGGTAATGCCTCGTTCTGCAATGATATCCTTAGTCAGTTTCAGAACTTTTTCAGCCGTTGCAGGATCCAATGCTGCGGTATGTTCATCCAGTAACAGGATCTTTGGCGTTACCATAGTTGCCATGAGAAGTGTCAGTGCCTGTCTCTGACCTCCGGATAATAATCCAACCGGCTGTTTTAACCGGTCTTCCAGCCCCATATCCAATAGTGCCAGCTGTTCTCTGAACTTTTCCTTATCCTTCTTGGACAAACGGCTGAAGAACTGATGACTCTTTGTTGATGCTCTAAGGTATGCCAGGGTAAGATTTTCTTCTATCGTCATATGCGGAGCAGTTCCCAGTAATGGATCCTGGAATAAGTGTCCGATCATTTTGCTTCGTTTATATTCCGGTACATAGGTGATATTCTCGTCATCCAGGATAATATCTCCTTCATCTACATAAAAGGAGCCGGTAATAGCATTAAACATAGTGGATTTTCCTGCACCATTACTACCGATAATGGTTGCAAAATCCCCATTATCCAAATGAAGATTTACGTGACTCAAAGCAGATTTTTCATTTACTGTACCCGGATTAAAGGTCTTGGATATATTTTTTAATTCTAACATGTTATCTACCCATCCTTTCTCTTCTGGCTGCGTGAATCTGTTTAAATAACGCCAACTTATTTTTCATATAAGGAAATGAAATTGCAATGGCTACAATCAGAGCAGAAACCAGTTTCAGACTTTCTGCAGGAATATTCAGTCTAAGAGCAATTGCCACAAAGAAACGATACAGACAGCTGCCCAGGATAACACCCAGCACTCGTCTTAACATGCTTCCTTTTCCAATCAAAGTCTCTCCAATAATTAAACTGGCAAGAGCAATGGTTACCATACCGGTACCAAAGTTAATATCACAGGATTTTTGATACTGTGCCAGTACTGCTCCGGATAATGCAGTAAGTGAATTGGCTACACATAATCCAACAGTAATGGTAAATGCCGGATTGATGCTGGATGCTCTTACCATATGAGGATTATCACCGGTAGCCCGGATAGACAGACCAATTCTGGTATTTAAGAAAATGGATATCAGAATGCCGATGATGATTACAATCACCAGCACGATAATCATTTTATACCAAGAGGCAAGGAATGGAATTCCTTCTACTTTTGCTTTTACCATGGAAAAAATCGTATCGCATTTAAAAAGATTGATATTAGAAGAAAAGCCCATGACCATAATGTTGATGGTATATAAACCGGTATTTACAATAATACCTGCCAGAATCGATTCCACACCCATCTTCGTCTGAAGAAATGCTGTAATAAATCCGGAAAGCACACCTGTGCCCATGGCAGCCAGCAGTCCCAGAATCGGATGTCCCGTAAGCGTTACCACTGCACCTACTGCGCACCCCAGGGTAAAGCAACCGTCAGTGGATAAATCTGCTATATTCAGGATTGTAAAAGAAATAAAGAGTGCCATAGCAACCAAAGCGTAAATACACCCCAGTTCCATTGCACTTTGAATAATCGAAGCGGTAAATATTGTTTCCATATCGTTTCCAAACCTCTCTCCTGTAACCGTTATCGGAAACATCCGGCCAAAAAATTCAGCCGGATGTTTCCGATACATATGATACGTTACATATTTTTTATCTTATCTGTATATTTTACTTTTCAAAACTGCTTTCATCAATCTTTGATTTAATCATTTGCTTTACTCAAATTCTTCTGCAGTTGTGATCTCAACAACATCTGAGCAGGAATCCTTAAACATACTGTAATCCAGCCCCAATGCAGTTGCTGTCTCTGTGTTAACAGTTGCAATACCATTATCCTGTGTCTGAATAGCTGTAGCCGCTGGATCTGCACCATTTACAAGAATATCAACTACCATATCTGCTGTCAAAGTACCAAGTTCTGCATAATTTACACCATATCCCATAAATGCACCATTAAGTGCAAAGGAATCAGCACCACAATACTGTGGAATACCGGCTTCAACGAATTTCTCATAAATGGAAAGCTGAGCTTTCATAACTGTATTATCCTGTGGTGTAAAGGTTGCATCCACGCCTTCAGCGATAAGTGCATCTGCTGCCATGGAAATTTCATCATTAGTGGTACCGGTTTTCTCTACTACTTCAATACCGTTTGCTTCACAGAATGCTTTTGCTTCTGCAATTGCTGCTGTGGAAGAATCCTGACCTTTGTCATATAACAATCCTAATTTCTTGGTATCAGGGTTAACGCCCATCATCAGATTCATGATTGCTGTAGTATCCAGTGCATCACTGGTTCCTGTAATGTTTGAGCCGGGAGCTTCCATAGATTCTGCCAGACCTGCTCCAACCGGATCAGATACTGCTGAGAATACTACAGGAATCTGATTATCTTCTGTTGCTGCCTGCATAATACATGCGGTAGGTGTTGCAATTGGTACAATAATATCTACTTCATCTGCAATTAAGTCAGCTGCAATCTGATTTAATACAGTGGAGTCAGCCTGACCATTCTTGGAATAATCTGCATAATCAAAAGTTACGTTTAATTCAGCACCTTTAGCATCTAACTCTGTCTGAATAGCTTCCTGAATCTGATTTAAAGAAGCATCATCCACATACTGTACAATGCCAACCTTATAAGTTGTGCCTGCTGCACCGGCTGCTTCTGTTCCTGTCTCTGTACCGGCCGCTTCTGTTGTAGCTGCCTCTGTCTGCGCTGTAGTTTCTGCGCTGCCTGCTGTCTCTGCGCTGCTGCCGCATCCTGTCATCACCATTGCTGTCATTGCTGCTGTTAAAACCATTGCCATCATTTTCTTTTTCATGTTTATAATCCTCCTTGTTTTGCGAAGCAAAATCCGAGTCTCCAGACGAGGAGAGGATTTGCCGCCTTTTTTTGTTTGAATTGAAAACAATAAAAAGATTCGAAACAATAAAAAAACCGTCTCAGAACATCTTTCGATGCTTGAGACGGTAATAAACATTATTATGTCATTATCGCGGTACCACTCAAATTGATTCCAAAGGAATCCACTCTGTCATGTACTACATACACGCCGGATTGATAACGGGTCCGTACCCGCCAGCTCCTACTATCATCTTCAGGCCAGCCTCAAAAGTCCATTCAACATTATTCCACTGTACTGCATTCCACCAGCCGCAGCTCTCTGAACAGCTTCACCAATGTCTACTACTCTTTCTCATCGGTTTATCTTTTCAATTCATATTGAAACAATACTGCTAATTTTTCCTTTTGTCAACACAAATCAATCAGATTTTTTATTTTATTTTTGTTATCTGGTTTGCTGTATATTTTTAGTATTGATTCAGAATCTACACATACCACATCTTTTGGTTTGTGGTAGAAATGGCATCTGCACCGGCCTCAAAAGCTGCCATGACATCCTTTTTATCAGAAAGCAGACCACCTGCAATAATCGGAATATTGGCATACTCCCGAAATTCTTTAATAACTTTTGGAATGATACCCGGCATAACTTCTATCGCATCCGGTCTGAAAGAATCAATCTGTTTTTTCGTATTATCAACTGCCATGGAGTCGATCACAAATGTTCGCTGCACACCGATTAGCCCCAGTTTAATCGCATAATGTACAAGTGGCGGCTTTGTGCTGATGATACCATCTGCCTTGGTATGTTTTTTGATAAAGTCAATGACTATTTCCTTAGAGCTAAGTCCCTGGATCAGATCCACATGTACAATGGCCGTTTTACCGGACGCCTTTACCTTGTCTACAATATCCGCAATATTTATAATATTTCCAAACAAAATAAAAATCACATCACAATCTGTCTGCAGACATTTCTCCAGTCCGTTTTCATCTTTAATTGCAGCAATAACAGGTGATGATTCTAATAGGTCTACTACTCTCATATTTGTCTCCATGGCTTTACGTTTTTACCCCTTCTATCCTATCACAATTCTTTCAACAATTCTCCCATTTCCTGCAAAGAATCATATATGGCATCCGGTTTGACCTCTGAAGTTTCTACATCTTCAAGCTTCGTTTCACCGGATAATACCAGAATCCCTCTGGCGCCATTCCTTACTCCGGTTGCCACATCGGTATAAATACGATCCCCTACAAAAGCCACCTGTTCTCTTTCGGCTCCCGTTGCCTGTAATACCATATCCACAGTCTCCCGAAACGGTTTCCCCAAAAACTTAGGTTGTTTTCCTGTAGATAGAGAAATCGCTGCACAAATAGCTCCTGAATCCGGGATGAAACCTGTTTCTGTAGGACAGTTAATATCTAAATGGGTAGAAAGAAAAACAGCTCCTTCCCTGATAAAAGTACAGGCTCTTTCTAATTTTTCATAAGTCAGAGTGGTATCAAAACCAACCACTACCAGATCGGGATTTTCTTTTACCAGCACAATTCCCTGTTCCGTAAAACTTTCCTCCAATGCCGGCGTTCCCACCAAATATACGCGTTTTCCCGGATATTCAGTTTTCAAGTATTGAATTGTCACATCTCCAGATGTCATAATCTGATCTCTTGTAATATGACAGTTCATCCGCTCCAGCTTTTCCATATATACCTTAGGAGACTTTGATGAATTATTCGTAAAGAACAGATACCGTTTTCCCTGTTTTTTTACTTCTTCCAAAAATTCCAATGCACCCTCCAGAATCTGTTCTCCCAGATAAAACGTGCCGTCCATATCCAGAACAAACAATTCTGTGGTCTTTAGTAATTCTTTTCTATCCATCTGATACTCTCTCCTCAATAAACATATAAGGTTATGGCTGTATAACCGTTTACATCGATTATACAGCCATAATCACAATACGTCTATGATACACGTTCAGCATTTTTGGTAATGATAACAGGTACTCCTGTTCCCGCCACATCTGCTATAACCACATCCCCAATTGCTACCGGTGCTTCTATTACAGTTTCTCGGATTTCTTTCATTACATCAAATATTTTTCCTTTTGGAATATCATTTGCAGTTTTTACAGAAACTCTCGCTAACGGGCCGTGTTTGATCACTACACTGGAAGTTACAATTCTTGTTGGATTAGTCACTTCTTTTTTGGCATATGCCTCGCCTCTTGGGCAGGTATTTCCTGTTACGGTAATATCATCTGCATTCATAGTAACGGTGAGCTGGCATCCCAAAGGACAGCCGATACATGTAAATTCTCTAGTTTCCATTATTTTTCTTCCTCCGTACGGATTACGATTTCTTTTAATTCCGGATATTCTTCAAAGCTTTCCTTCTTTAAAATAACCTGTTCCATTTCACCTGGAGCCAACACTTTTTTCTTCATTTTGGAGATGAGTTTTCCATCATAGTATACACAGATGGATCGATCCTTATATACGTCACCCACACGGAACCGAACTGTTACCAATGGATTCATATTATCAATATCCATACTCTGTGGAACGGTATAACGAACACCGTTTTCACCCGTTAATGTAACTACTCTGCCGGCAACTTTCTCTGTCTGATTTACAAAAGCTGCTGCATCCTTTCCTGCCAGAGTTGCTTCTTCAGAAACATAATCTACCAGATCATGTACATGGAGTACATTACCGCAGGCAAAAACACCTTCCGTACCTGTTTCCAGTTTATCATTTACCATAGGTCCGGAAGTAACAGGGTTCATAGCTACTCCCATACCTCTTGTCAGTTCATTTTCAGGAATCAAACCACAGGATAATAATAAGGTATCACAGGAATAATATTCTTCCGTTCCCGGAACCGGTTTTCTGTCCGGTCCAACCTCCGCAATCGTGATACCGGTAACTCTTTCTTTTCCGTGAATATTTACTACAGTATGGCTTAATTTCAATGGAATATTAAAATCATCCAGACACTGTACAATATTTCTCTTTAAACCACCGGAATAAGGCATTAACTCGGCTACAACTTTAACAGTTGCCCCCTCTAAGGTCATACGTCTGGCCATGATCAGTCCGATATCACCGGAACCTAAGATGACTACTTCCTTACCAACCATGTAACCTTCCATGTTCATCAGACGCTGTGCGGTACCTGCTGAATAAATACCTGCCGGACGATAACCGGGGATATTCAGGGCACCTCTTGGACGTTCTCTGCAACCCATAGCCAGGATAACAGCACCGGCCTTGATAACCTGTAATCCTTCTTCTTTGTTGATAAAGGCAACTTCTCTATCCTTGGAAATATCTATAACCATGGTGTTTAACTTATAAGGAATATTTTCTTCCTTTGCCATTTCTATAAAACGAGCAGCATATTCCGGACCTGTCAGTTCTTCCTTAAAAGTATGAAGGCCAAAACCATTGTGGATACACTGATTTAAAATACCACCTAATACGCCGTCTCTTTCCAGGATCAAAATGTCCTGAACGCCTGCTTTTCTGGCTGCCACTGCAGCTGCCAGTCCGGCCGGGCCACCACCTATAATCACAATATCATGCTGTATCATATTCAGTCCCCCTACTCCTCACCTTTAATAAGTTCAGAACCTTTGCGGTTCTTGCAGATTTCTTCCATTTTGATACCGGTTTCTCTGGACAGTATTTCCATCGCTTTTGGTGTACAGAAGCCTCCCTGGCATCTGCCCATGCCCTGTCTCACACGTCTCTTAATGGCGTCCATGGATCGTGCTCCGAGAGGTCTGTTAATGGCATCCACGATTTCACCCTCACTGATATTCTCGCAACGGCAGATAATAGTACCATAATCCGGACGTTCCTTGATCAGTTCTGCTCTTTCTTCCACCGGAAGGCTTGCAGCTTTTACAAAACCTTTTCTGGTTGCCTTAAATTCTGCTTTCTTAGATACTACGGCTTTATTGGCAATCATTTCTGCCAGATACACGCCAATAGCAGGTGCACTGGAAAGTCCGGGAGATTCAATACCTGCTGCATCGAAAAATCCCGGTGCATCTTCTGCCTCTCCAATAATAAATTCATCTCCATCTTCATGTGCACGTAAACCACTGAAGGAAGTAATAACCTGTCTGAATGGAACGCCGTCTACACTTAAGGTTGCCTTTTCGCAAGCTTCTGCAAGTCCCTCGGCTGTAGTTGCCGTATTCTCTTTATCGTCCTGGTCTACTGCAGTAGGTCCTACTAACAGATTTCCATGAACGGTAGGTGTTACCAGAATTCCTTTTCCGTATTTACCCGGCAGCTGGAAGATTGTAGCACTTACATGCTTTCCGGCTTCTTTGTCTAACAGGCAATATTCACCACGTCTTGGTACGATATGTAACTTCTTGCTGCTTACCATGTTATGCATAACATCTGCATAGACACCGGCTGCATTTACAATATATTTACTCCGGATAGTACCCTGATTGGTTTCTACGCTAAAGCCTTCATCCGTTTTTGCAATGTTCTTTACTTCTGTATTGAATTTGAATTCCACACCATTCTCACAGGCATTCTCTGCCAGTGCAATGGTCAGGCCAAACGGACATACAATACCTCCTGTCGGTGCCAGTAATGCAGCTACAACTGTTTTGCTGACATTAGGCTCAAGCTCTCTTACTTCATCCCCGTTTAAAATCTTCACACCGGGAACGCCGTTTGCTACGCCTCTTTCATATAATTTTACAAGATTAGGACGATCTTCTTCTGAAAAACAAAGTACAATAGAAGTATTTCTCTTAAAATCAAATTCCAGATCTTTTGACAGCTGATCCATCATGGCATTGCCTTCTACATTCAGCTTTGCTTTAAGCGTACCGGGCATGGCATCATAACCCGCATGCACAATAGCGCTGTTTGCTTTACTAGTGCCGGAGCAGACATCTTCTTCCTTTTCCAGTACACAGATATTCATCTGATACTTTGAGAGTTCTCTGGCAATTGCACTGCCAATTACGCCTCCGCCGATTACGGTTACATCATACATATTTCCTATCATGTTCTCCTCACATTCTGCCGGGTTAACGGCATTTTTATATTTCTTCTACAAAATGGACATATTTATTACTTTGTAAATCTTCAAGAATGGTAAGACGTTTATTCTTATCCATGATTTCCAGAGACATGACCGCATTTGGGCCTTCTCCCTTGATCTTACTCTTATTGATCTCAACATTGCTGACCTTAACGCCCTCGCCTCGTAACTCTTTTACCAGACTGGCAACATCCCGGTAGTTATCAAATTCCAGATATAATTGAAATACCCTGGCATGTTTATTGATCCACATATCTACTCTGGTAAGTATTTTCAGTGTAAACATAATTAAAGCAAGTGTGTAAACAGTTCCTTCAATAAATCCAATTCCCACTGCCAAACCAAGGCACGCACATGCCCATAAACCTGCAGCGGTTGTCAAACCCCTTACCTGATTTTTACCGGTTACCATAATGGTTCCTACTCCTAGGAAACCAACACCACTGATAACCTGGGCTCCCATACGAGCCATATCCGCTTTTGCATCAGGAAACTGCAACATCATATACTGGCTGGTTACCATAACAATGGCCGCCCCCAGACAAACCAAAGCATGGGTTTTGATACCGGCTCCCCGCCTTTTCATACCACGGTCGATACCAACCATGATTCCTATGATCAGAGCAAATACCAGTCGGATCATAATAGCTAATGAACTCCATCCTGCTGCTGTGTCTAACAGCCATCTCCAAACATTCATATCTTCTCTCCCATGTTATGTATTTCCCTTTTGAAAAATGCAAGACAACCAAGACAACTTTGTAATTCCCCAACCACATTGTTTTTGTCACATCTGTAAAGGAATAAAAAAAGAGCAAGGGAAAAATAGGCTTCGTGCCTTTTTATCCTTTACTCTTGTCTTCTCAAAGGGATTATTAAATTTAAGTTAATATTACCATGAGATATATCCTATGTCAATTGTTTTTCAGCATTATAGACAGTGTCTTAGGACGCTATTTCTGTTATAGTAAAAAAAATGATCCTGACTAATTATTTCCATTTTTTAATAATTTATTTATCAAACGAAGCCTCTGGTGTTATACTATTCGGTAGAAAGGACATCAAACCCACATGAAAATTGATTTACATTGTCATACCAAAGAAGGCTCCCTGGATGGGAAACTGCCTTTGGCCGAAAACGTCCGTCTCTTAAAAGAAAGAGGCTATCAGGGCATGGTGCTGACAGACCATAACTCCTATCAGGCCTACCGTTATTACAAGAAGCATAAAGAAGAAGCTATTTACCGGGACTTTGTTGTATTAAAAGGTATCGAATATGACAGCTTTGATTGTGGTCATTTTCTGATCATTTTACCTACCGGTGTGAAAATTCCCATTATTGAATTAAGGGGATTACCGATTTCCCTCTTAATCGAAATCGTACATCACTATGGGGGTATCATCGGTCCCGCTCATCCATGCGGCGAGAGATATCTTAGTATTACCAATACCAGGCTGGGTAAAAAGAAAACCGAGTTGCTGTCCAAATTTGACTTTTTTGAAACTTTCAATGCCTGTGAATCAGATGAATCCAATGATAAAGCGATGGCGCTGGCCAAAATGTTTGATAAACCCGGCACAGGTGGCAGTGATTCCCATAGGGAAGACTGTGCGGGACTAGGGTATACCGAGTTTAATGCCGAGATCAATAATGAATCTGATTTAATCAATGCCATTCGTCTCGGACAAGGTATTACCGCCTCCGGTGAGTCTTATCATAAAACCTTGAAGCAAAAGCTTGGACCAGTCAATAAGGTTTTAGTTTATTCTTTCTTTATTTACAATAAATGGGGCGCTCTTGTGCGTTCAGGAAAACGTCATACTGAACTGACACAATATGCGATCCACAAAAATTATACCAATACAACATCAAATGCCAGCTGAAATCCAGCTGGCATTTTTTCGTTCTTCATTATTTATTCCGTTTCTTTCTGGCTGCTTCCTTCATATCCTCCAATGTATCCCTGAATTTTTCAGAAACCATATAGGGATTTCCCTGCAGCATGGCACGCTGAAAACTGTCTTTAATATTAAGCAGTCTGCTTCTAATCTCCAAATTGATATGATATTTTTCCTTCAGATCATTGAATTCTTCTATTGCACTTTCCAGTAATTCAGAATTGGATGCCTTTGCACGCAACTGTTCCAAGCGTTCTTCAATCAACAGACGTAACTCATCTGTTTTAATTTCTAAATCCAGTTTGAACATCTGTCTGTCTTCTCCATTTACAGCAACGAGAACATCCAGACGTTTCTTGATACGAAGCATATCCGCCTTTGCCTGACTTACTTTCAACAGTATATTGCGCAGATCCAGAGCCGTTTTAAAGGAAAGCGTAAAGTCGATTACCAGTATCAGTGTCACAACAGAAACCATTGGATCCATAACTTTTGCCGGAACCGCCAAGGCAAAACGCTCGATCGGTTTATGCCAGTACTGAGTCATGAATATAGTGAGGAATCCCCACAGAAGTGTTGCCTGCAGGAAAATATATCCGTTACAGTTAAAATACTGTTTGGAATAATCCCAATACCGCATACGAAATAATCGTTCCATCACAAAGCCGGTCAAAAATTCCAACGTAGTAGCGCCAACGCAGCCGGCAATATAGATCATCATCAGGTTCCCCTTAAAAGGCAGGGAAACAATTAACATGATAATCGCTCCACTTCCATACAATGGTAGAAATGGTCCCCTCATAAAGCCTCTATTTACAAAATGTTGCTGTCTGATAGAAACATAAGTGGATTCATAGCACCATCCAATAAAACAATAAAAGTAGAAAAAGAACAGCCATTGGCTGATGGTATATTCCGACATGGGAACCATTCCTTTCGTATTCATAACAGGCGTTATCTATGTGAAATCAATCGGCTTACGTAAAGTCAATTGATTCCACTTACGTGAAATCAATGACTTCCTTTTTAGGTTTCTTTGCTTCTTTCACACTTACAGCTTCCAGAACCGGACCCTCGCCCTTATACTCTGCAAAATACTGTTTGTGGACAATAGCAGTTACTTCCACCCATTGCTTTTCCTTTAACTGTTCGGCATCTTCATATTCACAGGCAAAACCCAGGAATGCCATATCCTCTGCACAGCAGGTCATAGCCATTCTTCCCGGAATGAAATAACCCTTAGGAAATTTCTTCGGACGCATAACCATTGCGACAAAATGAATCTTCTTATTCTCATATCGTTCCAGATGATCCAGTGAATCCAGATACCAGATTCCATAACTACTGTCATCCAAATCAATCACATCAGCTTTCAGATCATAGGGAAGTTCTTCTTCCATAATCTCATTGACTTCTCCATTTGCATCTTCAAAAATAATATCCGCATTTTGATTGATAGCCTTTATATTTCTCTTATAATTGCTCAGATCCTTATTACCATCACAACGATTAAAAATAATCATCTCAGATTTACGGACCATCTCGGCCAGCAACGATTTCATATTGGTAAAGTACATTGGAAATGTGGCTGCATTAATGATAGTAATCTGCTGTTCGATTCCCCATGCAATGGGTAATCTCATGTTCTTAAAATTCCACATACCATTGTATTCAATGATGATTCGTTCCGGTCTGTGCTTTTTATCAAGTTCCAGCAGATGATCTGCTGTAAATTCTTCTTCCTCATCAATAAGCTCTACAACAGTTTTGCTTTTCTTCAAAAGGGTTTCATCGTACTCCGTTTCACCCTCTTCACATAACAACAGTAAAGTTTTTCCTTTAATCTGAAAATATGGCTGTGACAATGTATAGGTGATAAACTCTGTCTTTCCACTTTCCAGGAATCCATTAATAACATAAACCGGTTTCATACTTTCCTCCATGTCCAAACTATTCGTTAAAGACTTCTGCCTTACGGGTCATTATTTCTGGAATAGCTTCGCCAGATTGTCTTCCTGCAGTTTAGAACCAATCACACAGAATTTGCCCGTAATATCAGCAGAGCCATCTCTCACATCGGTTTCTCCCGGTGTGTAATCGAAATATACCCACGAACCATTTCCAGATGGCACCATTCCCTTTGCACGTAAGATCAAACCGTACTCTGCCTCATTCTCTAATTTTGTACAAATTGCAGTGATCTCATCCTTTGTATAGGAAGCCGGTGTTTCCATACCCCAGCTGGTAAAAATTTCATCAGCGTGGTGGTGGTGTTCATGTCCTTCGTGCTCGTGGTGGTGTTCATGTTCCTCATGATCATGGTGATGTTCGTGCTCCTCATGGTCATGATGGTGTTCATGTTCCTCATGGTCATGATGGTGTTCATGTTCCTCATGGTCATCATCATGATGATGATCATGACAGTGGCACTCCTCACCATCTGCATGATGATGGTGGTGATGCTCCTCTTCCTTTAATTTCATAGCTTCTTCCATCAATTCCTTTTCCAAATCCTTTGCACCCTCAATGGTTTCCAGAATCATGGTGCCGTCCAGTTCCGGCCATGGAGTAGTGATAATCGTAGCCTTTGCATTATGCTCACGAATCATGTTAACACATTCCTTTAATTTATCTTCGCTCATGGAATCTGTTCTGCTTAAGATAATGGTTCCTGCATGGGCAATCTGATTGATAAAGAATTCACCAAAGTTCTTAATATACATTTTGCATTTCTTAGCATCTACAACTGCAACAGCACTATTTAACTGTACGCCGGCATCTGTCGTTGCATTCTGAACTGCCTTCATAACATCTGACAGCTTTCCAACACCTGATGGCTCAATAATGATTCTCTCCGGTGCATATTTAGACAAAACATCTTTTAAAGATGCCCCAAAATCTCCTACCAGTGAACAGCAGATACAGCCTGAATTCATTTCCTTTATTTCTATCCCGGCATCCTTTAAAAATCCGCCATCAATACCGATCTCACCAAATTCGTTTTCAATTAAAACTACCTTTGTTCCATCTAATGCTTCCTTTAAAAGCTTCTGGATCAATGTTGTTTTTCCGGCTCCTAAAAAGCCCGAAACTATATCAATTTTTGTCATCTTAAACCTTCCTTTCCTTTGTCCCTTTTACTCCTCATTTAGTCCGGAACAAGCTCACTAAAACTATATTTTGCGCCATTTTTATGATGATGTCAATATCTGCGCCAATACCTCCTGCAGATCAATCAGTGGCAGGCTGACGGCCTCACCTGCCTGATTACCGCCCACCAGCATTCCTATCAGATTTCCATCCTCATCAAAGGTTCCACAGCCTGACATTCCCGGAACAGCCTCACAATTACTCAACAACATAATTTCAGGAAAATCCGGTACCGTACACCATGTATTCTCTATCGTTCCTGTATAAAAATCTTCAGCCGGGTTTTCTGCTGATCCCAGTAAAAACATCGAATCTCCCGTCTCTGCTCTCGCATACGCTTCCGGATCCATCTTCGCACAAAGATAGGCTGCTGTACCTTCAACTCCGATTTCTTCTATTGGAACGCTGATGATTCCCAGATCGTATTCATTGCTTTCGTATTCCATTGTGCCGTTTGCTTCCACACCATCCCAGAATGTTACCAGTGGCTCCTGACATACTTCCAGAAAATGCATCGTCGTTGCAATCCAGATTTTGTTCTCCTCCATACTTAGGATAATACCACTTCCATAGATATCATTTCCCTCAACTCTTACAATTGCAGGGCGTACCGAGTCTACAGTATTCTCGAAAGAATCAGAGCTTGTCCCGGCACCGGAAAGTGCCACTTTTATGCATGCTATCATTGCAATTGTAATAAATATAATCTGGATTAAACTTTTCTTTTTCAATTGATACCTCTGATGATAAAAAATCTCTCCCATAAGGGAGAGATCTCATGTTCAAAATTAAGCAGATACGTAAGCCGGGTTATGTCGTGAATGATCATCTATCTAGAGCTGTTGTTACCAGCAGCTTCAAGCGACCCACCTGAAAGCAGGCCGGACAAGCCTATTGCTTTCTTTTTGGTCTTGCTTCGGATGGGGTTTACATGGCTTTGCCTGTTACCAGGCAAACGGTAGTCTCTTACACTGCCTTTCCACCCTTGCCATTAAAATGGCGGTTTATTTCTGTTGCACTTTCCTTGGAGTCACCTCCACCGGACGTTATCCGGCATCCTGTCCTATGAAGCCCGGACTTTCCTCACCTGCAGCCTTTCGGCATTCGCAGCCGCGATCATTTGACCTACTTAATTTTTTACAAGCTAATAACATTTCAATGTTCTCAGCAATTTCTATATAATATCATAATTTTTTAAACATGGAAACAACTTCCGCCAATAAATTCTCTGCAAATGGAGTTGTTTGGCACATTTTCAGAGCTGATACCCAGGAAGTAACCTAAAAACTTCAATAGTCTTTTAGCTTCCAAATACTCCGGCTCTCCCTTTTGGATTCCAAATAGCAACGGTTCCGCATATTGCTTTAAAATAGACAGCTCATAAATTAAAGCTGAATTAAACATTACATCAGCACTTTCCTGGAATGGAAAGATATTTAACTCCTCCCCTTTTCTTACGGAAGACCACATGGAAATAGTTTTCTGGGCAGACGCACCTCTGGTTCTGTAATCTCTTACCATACGTCGAAGCATTCTGGCATCAGCAGTAGGAATCCTGTTATGTCCATCCACATTCAGACTGGTAAGCGCACTGATATAAATTCTAAATTTACTTTCTTCCGGTAATGCATAGGTCATACGGCTATCCAACCCATGAATACCTTCAATAACCAGCACATCTTCTTTTCCGAGTGTAAGCATGTTACCATTATATTCTCTTAAACCGGTCTTAAAATTAAAGACCGGCATATCTACAGTCTTGCCAGATAATAAATCACACATGTTATTATTAAACAACTGGATATCCATGGCTTCCAAACACTCAAAATCATAGTTTCCGTCTTTATCCCTTGGTGTATTTACACGTTCTACAAAATAGTCATCAAGAGCAATCGGATGTGGAACCAGTCCCTGGGTTCTAAGCTGCATGGACAGTCTATGGGAAAATGTTGTTTTTCCGGAAGATGAAGGGCCTGCAATCATAACAAATTTCACACCCTTACGAGCCGCAATCTGCTTTGCAATCTCACCGATTCTTCTCTCCTGCTCTGCTTCCTGGATCAAAATCAGGTCATTTAATTTACCCTGACATATCTGATTGTTCAAGTCTCCTACTGTGGAAATTCCAAAATACTGATTCCAGTTCGTAGCTTCCATCAGTGTCTGGAACAATTTTTCACGTGAATCATATTCTCCAAGTTCTTTTGTATTCTCCTGAGTTGGTAACACCAGCATCAGCCCCTGCTTATAAGCAGTTACCTTAAACAGCTTTATATATCCTGCATTAGGCATCATAAAGCCATAAAAATAATCATAATAACCATCCATGCAATATACATTTACTGCTGAACTTCGTCTGAACCGGAATAAATTAATCTTATCTTCCATGTGCTGTGCACTGAAGATTGCCATAGCATCTTCGATTGGATAAGACTTTTTGATAATTGGTGTTTTTGCGTCCACCAACTCCTGCATTCTTTTATTTACTTTGGAAACCAGCTCATCATCCACAGTTACATCTCCATGAATGCTGCAATATAAACCTGCTCCAATGGAAAATTCGATCACGGCTCTGTCAAGCTTCTCTCCCAGTACATCATGCAGTGCCTTCAGTAACAGCATAGTAGCCGTTCTTTCATAGGTCTTATGACCGATAGAATCCCCTTCTGTGCAAAAGGATAATACGCAGTCTTTTTCCAGACGCTTAGACAGTTCCCTGATTCTTCCATTTACAATAACATCTGCTATTTTATCCTCATAACGAGATTGGAACTCCTCTGCGATACTTTCGTAACAAATGCCTTTTTCATATTCATATGTTTCCTGATCAATGGTAACTTTTACCTTACTCATTATACATAACCCCTTATTGTTTGAATGTCTGACAGGCGCCTTGTGATATCCTCATACTTTTCGTTCTTCCGGTTTGCCTTCTCCAACTGTTTCAATATCAACTGATAGTTTTCTGCTTCTTTATCCATGAATTTATATAAAACAGGATGTTTCTTTTCTACCAATATCGGACCATAAGTATCTGATACCGTAATCCCCTGTTTTATAACCGTTTCCGACAAAGCATCTATTTCCTTCTGGTGCATGCAACCATTTATCCTGAACTGCTCTGCTGTTCTTTGTAACTTTCCGGGCTCTATGACCTGTACTCTCATCATTGGATAATACTTTTCATCCTCTAATATCATATTCTCTTCTACAATCTGCATTCCTGCAAATCGCATAAAAGCCCGAACTAAAAAGATATCCGACTGTGGCTGCAACACAAGTTCCTGCATACCAAGCACCTTTTCCATTCCTTCTAAGAGTATCCGCAATACCAGCTTGCCCCCCATACCGGCACAGATCACAGTATCAGCTTCTCCCTCTTGTAATGCCTTCAAACCATCAGAAAGCCTTAGTTCTATGTACTCCTGCATCTGGTATTGCAGGATATTCTCCTTAGCCCGCATTAATGGTCCTTTATTTACATCCATGGCTATTACCCGTTTACTGATTCCCTGCTCCACCAGGTAAATCGGCACATATCCATGGTCACAGCCCACATCGCATACTCTGCTTTTTTGACTTACCAGAGCGGCAACTGCCTGTAATCGTTTTGATATAACTACCTGATTAGTCAAGATAATCCTTTAATTTACGGCTTCTGCTCGGATGACGTAACTTGCGCAGGGCTTTTGCTTCAATCTGACGGATTCTTTCACGGGTAACGTTGAATTCCTTACCAACTTCTTCCAGCGTACGGGCACGTCCATCTTCCAGACCAAAACGAAGTGTTAATACCTTCTGCTCTCTGTCTGTCAAGGTTCCAAGCACTTCCTCTAACTGTTCTTTTAATAAAGTGAAAGCGGCTGCATCAGCCGGAACAGGTACATTATCATCCTGAATGAAATCTCCCAGATGAGAATCTTCTTCTTCACCAATTGGAGTTTCCAGAGAAACCGGCTCCTGGCTGATCTTTAAGATCTCACGAACTCGTTCAACCGGCATATTCATTTCTTCTGCAATTTCTTCCGGAGCAGGCTCGCGTCCAAGTTCCTGTAACAGCTGTCTGCTGACACGGATTAATTTATTAATAGTCTCTACCATATGAACCGGAATACGGATGGTTCTGGCCTGATCAGCAATTGCTCTTGTAATTGCCTGACGAATCCACCATGTTGCATAGGTGGAAAATTTAAATCCTTTGCCGTAATCGAATTTTTCTACAGCTTTAATAAGACCTAGGTTACCTTCCTGGATCAGATCCAGAAACAGCATGCCACGGCCAACATATCTCTTTGCAATAGAAACTACCAGACGAAGGTTTGCTTCTGCCAGTTTCTTCTTGGCATCTTCTCCATCTAACATAATTTCTTTCTGTTCTTTCAGTTCTTTTAAAACATCATCTTTTTCAGCAGGATCACAATTCACAAGCTTTTTCTGTAATTCTATTACATTCTTTTCAGCCTCTGCACCATTTTCCATCTTCTGCGCCAGCGTGATTTCTTCATCCGCACTTAAAAGCGGAACCTTACCGATTTCCTTTAAATACATACGGACAGGATCTTCTATGCTGATACCATCAGGAACAGAAAGGTCAATATTTTCCACATCAACCTCATCCTCTTCTGTCAGGATGATCTCATCCTCTTCAATTTCGTCATCCTCTTCAACTGTTTTCAGGACGTCAATATTGCTCTTCTCCAAGGCCTCCAGAACCTTTCCGAAATCTTCATCATCCAGCTGTAATTCGCTGAAATGATCAACGATTTCCTGATACTCCAGAACATTTTTCTTTTTCTCCGCAATCCTCAGCAGTTCTTTTACCTTTTCTACGAACCGTTCCTGTGTATTTTCTTCCATTCTATTCCATCCTCCATATGTGTCATTATTTTACCCCAGATCCAGGGAAATATGCGTTTTACCAAGTTCTTCCAGAGCTTTTTTGCCCTCAATTACCTTGTTTAGTGCTGCGACATCCGATCCCATCTTACCGGAATAGAACTCGTAGCTGTTTCTTTTCACATTATATACAATGTCATGAAATGCTTTTTCTTTTTCCTGCTTATTCTCTAATTCTGTCATCTTCGTATGAAACAGAGAGGCGGCAGTCTGTTGCTCTTCTTCATCTTCGAACTGGCTGATAATAGATGCCGGATTGAACTGTCCCTGCTCTATTTCTGTAAATAACAGATCTGCCACTCTTCTATATAACTCGTCCGTAAAGTCTTCCGGTGAAATATACTTCCGGATTTTCGTCAAAAGACCGGGTTCATCCGACAGCCATGTGATCAGCAGTCGTTCTGATTTTTTAACATTTTCCTCCGGCGAAACCTTCTTGGACTGTATGCCGGATTTTGGTCTCTCCATTGGTTTTGCCAATCCAGTCTGGGTAGCAACTGATGCCACCAGCTTTCTTAAATTTTCAAAACCAAGATGATATTTTTCGGCAACTGCTTCTATATAATTTTCCCGTTCCATATCTTCCGGGAAATTGCATAGTCTTCTGGCAATCTCACGATGAAACTTCGTCTTTTGCTCCGGATCCTTCTGGTCGTAATCCCGCTCCAGGATACGAATCTCAAACAGGAAAGCATTTTCGGCTTCATCCAGTCTTTGCTGATATGCTTCTGCTCCCAGATTTTTGATGAATTCATCCGGATCTTTATATGGCTGCATGTTAATGACCTTGCCGGTAAGGCCAACCTCCCGCAAGATACCAATTGCTCTGAGGGCTGCCTTTACTCCTGCACCATCACTGTCATATGCCAGCAGGATATTCTCTGTATAACGTCTCAGCAAATTAGCCTGTCCCGCTGTAAATGCAGTTCCCAGGGACGCCACAGCCTCCGTGAAGCCTGCCTGATGCTGTGAAATTACATCCATATAACCTTCACATAATATGATGTGATTTTTTCTGGAGGTTCTTGCAAAATTCAATCCGTACAGATTCCTGCTCTTATCAAAGACCGGTGTCTCCGGTGAATTCAGATACTTTGGCTCTCCGTCTCCCATAACACGACCGCCAAAGCCGATAACTCTGTGATTGATATCCTGAATAGGAAACATAACTCTGTTCCAGAATTTATCGTGCATGCCCCACTTTTCGTCGAAACTGGCAAGACCTGCCTCCCTGATCACTTCATCTGTATACCCCTTACTTTTTAAATACTTTGTTAAATCATCACTGGTCTTGTTTGCAAAACCAAGTCCAAACTTTTTCAAGGTCTCATCACTTAACTGTCTGCCTGTTAAGTATTGATATCCCAGTTCTCCTCGTGGTGTTCTGAGCTGATAATAAAAATATTTGGCCGCTTCCTTATTTACTTCCAGTAACAGGCTTCTCCTGTTTTCCCGTTTTCGCATTTCATCAGAATATTCCAGTTCCGGAAGTGCCACTCCCACTCGTTCTGCCTGCATCTTCACAGCTTCCGGAAATGTCAGATTTTCATATTTCATCAGAAAGGTGAAAACATTTCCTCCTGCACCGCAGCCAAAACAGTAAAACATCTGTTTCCCTCCGGAAACAGAAAATGAGGGGGATTTTTCATTATGAAAAGGACACAATCCAAAATAACTTGCACCCTTTTTTTGCAGCTTAACATACCCAGAGACAACATCCACGATATCGCTTTTTGTTCTGATCTCTTCCACCAGCTCATCCGGATAATACATTCTTCTCCTCGTTTCTGCTCATCGTAATCTCCTGAAAGGTTACCAAATCCAGGATTTTGGTACAAAAATATTGTCATAATTGGAGATGGCAAAACGATCCGTCATAGATGCCACATAATCACACACTACCCGTTCCTTTGCTTCTCCTCTTTCTAACAGCCGCAGATAATCCTGTGGCATCAGATCAATATGTACCATATAATATTCATACAGCGTTTTCATCAGTGTTTCTGCCTTTCCCTCTTCGCTTTTAGCTATGGGATTGGTATACACCTGTTCAAACATAAATTTACGAAGATCCTTCATAATCTTTGCAATCGGTTCTGACATTCTGATGTCATTGGTTCCCAGGCTGTTCATCACAATGTCATGAATAAAATGATCCAGTCTCTGGTTGCATGTATGTCCGATCACATCTGTAATTTCTGATGGTAGTTCTTCTTCCTTTAATATTCCTGCACGCAGGGCGTCATCCATATCATGATGGATATAGGCAATTTTGTCTGATAATCGTACTATTTTTCCTTCTAAAGTACTGGGCATGCTGGAAGTCTGATGATTCAAAATACCATCTCTTACCTCCCAGGTCAGATTCAGTCCCTGTCCATGCTTTTCCAATATATCAATGGTTCTCACACTCTGTTCATTATGCTTAAAACCAAGAGGACAAATTTCATCCAGCGCCCTTTCACCGGCGTGGCCAAAAGGTGTATGTCCCAGATCATGTCCAAGTGCAATTGCTTCCACAAGTTCTTCATTCATCTGCAGTGCTTTGGCAATTGTTCGAGCATTCTGTGATACCTCAAGTGTATGAGTCAGACGTGTCCTGTAATGATCACCTTCCGGTGACAGAAATACCTGCGTTTTATCCTTCAGCCTTCTAAAAGATTTACAGTGCATGATTCGATCCCTGTCTCTTTGAAAAACAGGACGAATATCACATTGTTCTTCCGCATTTCGTCTACCTTTGGAATTCATACTTAATGTGGCATAAGGGCTTAAATATTCTTTTTCCCACTGCTCCATTTTTTCCCGTATCAGCATATATGTTCCCTCCATGGGCACTCATAAAAAAACCGTACATAATATATATTCTACGTACGGTTCCTTAATTCCTTTTTTTATTTTCAAAAAAGTCAATCAAATTTTTAATCAGGTTTTGAACTACAGCTTTTCATCCACTACAGAGCCCTTAATATCTTCTATTACCAGCTTCATGTTATCCACGATTTTCTCAACTTCTGCCTTCACATCCTGTTGCAGAGCATCCAGCTGTAATAAATTTTCTGTTGGCAATTCCGCCGACACAGCAGTATCTGCATTATCCTGATTTTCATCTTTACCGGACAGTTTATCCATTTCATCCAGATGTTCCTGTAATTTTTCCTGTTGTTCTTCTTTTTCAGCTTTTTCTTCCTGCAGTTTATCCGTTTTTTCTTCAGCTTTCTCCTGCAGTTCATCCTGGTGTTTTTTACCTTCATCCACCAGCATGCCCAGTATTTCTTTTCCGGCAGCTTCTAAAATATCCTCTGACTCCTGTATAGCATCCACCATCGGACTGGATTTTAACCGTTCCAGCTTTACCCCACGGATAACAGCATTTTCCTCCAAAATAGTCTGCTTTGCAGCATCAATTTCTTTACGGTAAACACCTCCGTAGGAATCCTGCTCCAAAGCACGTTTCTGATATTCTGTACGTTCTGTAGCATCCAGTTCCTCAAGGCGGCTCTTTTCCTCTTCTGTCAATGTAACATTAGAATTCGGTCTGACTGATTCTTTTCTCTTTTCCAAAAGTTCCAGATCCTTTTGTTCCTGTGAATCCGGCGCAACACCATAGGTCTCCTGCAGTTCTGCTTTTTTTTGATCTATTACAGCCAAACCTTCCATGGCTTTATCAATCGTATCGTTCAATTCATTAATATAGTTTCTCCGGTTTTGAAGATCATCATCTATTTTTTTCTCAGACGCAAAGGTATCTGTTACCACCTTCATCGCTTTTTTCTATGCTTCTTTGCGTTTCTGGGCAATGGGATCCGGCTGCTGATTTACGGTGTTTTCCGACTTTCCTTTTACCCCCGACACTCCGGTTGCGTGAAACTGTCCGACCACTGTCTGCCCGTTTTTTTCATTCTGCATATTTCCCATAAATATGGACATCAACTGCCGTTCTACCTGCATACTGCACCCCCGTATCTTCGTTACAGTATATATCGGATCTTCCTGCAAAACAGATTAGGTAATATCATTACAAATACAGGTAGTTTTTTTGTGCCTCAAGTTCCTCCGGCAGCTTTGCACCTGCTTTTTCTATTTTCTGGCATAGAATATCATACATATGTTGTTTCTGACCTGCCTTAATGTTGTATCTGTCGATCAGTTCCGTATACATAGGATTCTTATAATATTCTTTTCTGATATCCTTCGCAAACGGACAATATGAAAACAGAATGCTACGTACAAACTTGTTGACTCTTGGCGATCCGTTTCCTTCATATTTTACCCATAGAATATAGTCCTGTACAAATACTTCACGGTAACTGTTCTTAGCACGCTGAAGCGCTATCTTAATATGCTCCTTGGCATCTGCAGAGAGCTCATGATTTTTACGATAGAACTGAATATAATCACAATATTCAGACGTTAGGGATCTGTCTGTCACATCGTTCCAGAAAACACCCTGGATTCTCTTGCACAGTTCCCACCTGAATTCGCCTGCCATATGTAACATCATATCTTTTTCATTTGCCATACAGAACAAAGGCATCAACATTCTGGCCGGAGTATCACGCTTAGCACCGGCAATTTCCTGCCATAAGGAAGCTCTGGAGCCGATATTAGGCAACAGGATCACATATGGCAGCACTTCTTTTTGCACATATTCCTGCTTAATCCCCAATTGGGGGTTTGTATAAACAGTTTCTCTGTAAAAGCAGGCGTAATCCACCTTACGTACTGCTTCTATGCTTTCTCTGACCTTTTCCGGTGTCAGCAGACAAGATGGCAGGGAACGGAGAACAGCTTCCTGTGTAAATACCGGACAGAAGGTGGAAATACTGCCTGATGTAATCCTATTGGCCAGTTGGAATAAATTCTGTATTTCAAAGTGAAGTTTCGCTTTGTTATCCTGCAGCAGCTTCTGTTCTTCTTCCTGCGTTATCTCACCTTTCATGCGCCGTTCATGAAGATCGGCTGCATAATCCGTGTCAAATTCATTTTTAGAGGGTACTTCTTCTCCACAGTATATCTTTTCCAGCCAGTCAGCCATTAATAGTACTCTGTTCTCTTCATCCGGTTTCCATTCCTGCACCAGATGATACAAATAAGCGGCATTTTCTTCTCCTGCCAGCTCTCTATCCATATATCCGAAGTCCAGGAACATTTTAATAACTGTCGGAACTTCCTCATCCTCCATTGCATGTAGAAATACTTTTTCATATACATCATAGAAATTTGATGCCAGCTCTCTTCGCAACAATCTGGCATTATCTTCAGTACTGCTATGATCTTCCAATTCATAAAAACGCTGAAACAGCTCCCTGAAGCTTCTATCTTCAGCTTCATCCAGATTCGCATAGACCATGATCTGATCCAGTGAATCCTTCAGCATATCCTTTATATCTTCCTGCTTCTGGCTTTCTTCCATGCTCTCATCCATATAGGCATTCAAACCACATTCATTGATGGATCTGATATAGGCACGATACGTCTTCAACCGTGCAGAGAGCAGATTCTTATCAACAAAGGAACTGTCTTCCAAAACATTGCATAATTCTCCCATGGCATTTTCCAACGCACTTGCATCACACAAAGGATCCTGTGCAAAAGACAGTACCAGCTCAGAAAAATACTGAAACAGATCTGTTTCTGACTCCCCCAGCACTGAAGGCAGCATTTCTTCCACCACATCTGTCACTTCCGATATCTGCCACAAAATCATTTTCATAAAATTAGAAGCTTCCAGAATATTTCCAATAATCAGGCTAACGCTATAGGCATTATATTTCTGTTTTAATTCTGTTGGCATCTCATGAAGTGCCTTAAAATATTCATAGCTCCATTTTTTTGCTTCATCCACTTTCATGTTAATTGTCAGATTGGCAAGTCCCGGCAAATCCTCCGCCGGATAATCATAGTCCTGACAAAGCTGATTGTAATTATTATAAATCTCCAGGATCTTATCTCCGAACCCGGATAATTCTTCATACAGTTCTGCATACTTACCATAGATCTGTAAAACACTGTTTTCCACACCGGCTGCCAGTACATTCCGAATCTTGGGATCACTATTTCTAAGCAGCTGTACCAGATCTTCCTGGCTTTCATATGCATAGGTCAGCAAAATCACCTTTCCCGCAGCTATATACTCACACCTGCCGGGAGCCCCGGGATTTTCCTGCAATCCCAGAATCGCACCATTGGTTTCCACGTAAGAAAAGAAAGCATTGGTAACGCGAACCTCTCCCGCCAGTACAATTGCCAGCTCTGTAACCGGTTCTCCCTGTTTATGTATGATCTGCCCACGTTCAAATTCCTGTTTTGCCATAATGACTTTCCTTTCTTTTTAAACCAGAGACGCTTTATGCCCACTTCTTCAACACAGATATCAAAGCCTTTGGATCAATAGGCTTTGAAACAAAATCAACCAATCCGGCTTCCTTGAAAAGCTCATCTGTTCCCTTAATTGCATTTGCAGAAAGTGCTACAACCGGTATCCGGCATCCCTTTTTCTGCAGTTCTTTTGTCACCTCAATACCATCCATTTCCGGCATCAGGTGATCCATAAAGATCAGATCAGCTCTGCCGCCCTGTTCATACCAATTCAAAGCTTCTGCTCCGCTTTGGAGCATGGTAACCACACAGCCAAGCTTCTCCAGTAATGCTTTTGCCACTTGAAGATTCACACGATTATCGTCTACTACCACAATATTGGCCTGTATGTTTAATTTCCTGTTATCTTCTTTCTTATCAGGAATACCTTTATATGTAGTATAACTTCCCGGTGTCCGGTCAACTACAGTCTGGGGAATTCGCAAATCAAAGCGGCTGCCTTTTCCATATTCAGATGTCACGCGGATACTTCCACCCATCAGCTCTAACAGTTTCTTTACAATGGACAGTCCAAGACCGGTTCCTTCTATGGAAGCATTCTGTTTTAGGTCAACTCTGTGGAATGCGTCAAAAATGGCATCCAGATTTTCTTCTTTTATGCCAATTCCAGTATCCTCCACGCTGGCATACAGATATCCGTTATCAGCCTCTTCATACTGCCAGGAAATCACCATTTTCACCGTTCCCTGTTTTGTATATTTAATTGCATTATTCAAAACATTAATCAAAATCTGATTTACTCTTCCCTGATCACCATGTAAAACAGACGGAATCTGATCACTTATCTCTGCTACAAAATGCACATCTTTATTTTCCAAACGATACTGACAAACCTTTATCAGATTGCGGAAAAGCATATTGCTTTCATAATCCTGCATGACAATATCGTATTTACCAGCCTCGATCTTGGAAAAATCCAGAATATCGTTGATCACTGTGAGCAGATTACGGCTACTCTCCTGAATGGTCTCCACATACTCCAGGCACTTTGGAGACATATCCTTTTCATCAGACAGTAATTCTGCCATACCGCATATGGCATTCATAGGTGTACGAATCTCATGGGACATATTTGCCAGAAAAACTGACTTCGTCCGATTTGCCTGTTCTGCTTCTTCCTCTGCTTTCCTGGCTCGTTCCAGCATGGCTGCCAGCTCTTCAGTACTTTTCCTGGCCTTATCCCGTTCTCTGATGTAAGTGTCTCTTGTCAGTTTTGCCACTGAATAAAGTACGATAGAACCGCTGATCAAAGCCAGAATGTTATCTCCATAGTAGTAAAATCTGCTGTACTCCCGAATCGTCTCCGGCAACAGATATTCAGCAGCAATACAAGCGCAAAACAGAGTCACCATTGCCGCCAGCAACAAATAGGATCGTCTGCCGGTTGCCACGAAAATCGTCATCATAATATCTAACAGCATCCAGATTACAATACCGCTTTTTACTCCACCGGTTGTAAAATAGCCGATAACCACCAGAGATGTGTAGCTTACTGCACACAGAATAACCGCCATTGGCTCGTAATACTGTTTTTTCTTATTAACCCATCTGGCAACAAAAATTATAGCAATGGCAATCAATCCCATAAACCAATGTAACCAGACACTTAATCCCAGCATTATATTCCCTGCAATACAATAAATACAGCTCAAAATTCCGAGACCGGCCACAAGGTTAAACATTTTTCTGTCTAATCCATATTCATCGTCTCTCAAATATTGCATGATTTTCCTGATTTGAAGCAAATCCGCATATGAATGTTTCTTCTCCATTTCAAGCCCTCACTTATGCCTATTATTATAGCAAACTACAAGCTATCTTACAAAAAAAGTTGTTCTTTTTTCTAATTGTGCAATGTTTACAAACTATTCATACTTTGCTTTTATTTTCAACATATTTACTGGTTATAGTAATACTTGTAAGAAAGCATTACACATGTTATATCAAAAATGCTTTTAACTTTTTCTTTTTCATAAAATAATACTCCCTATAAAAAATTCCCTGATGAAAATCAGGGAATTTTGCATTTACAACGTCAAGGCATCATGCTCTGCTGCAGGTGCCAGATATTTTTCAAACTCAGATACCGGAACAGGATGATCCAATAAATACCCCTGGTAATAATCACATCCCATATCTGTCAAAATAGCAGCCTGTTCCAAATCTTCAACGCCTTCAGCGATACATTTTTTACCTATCTCATGGCAAAGTGCGATAATGTAGCGAATCAGTGCAGCACCTTCACTATCATGAATCTGTACCACCAGTCCACGGTCTATTTTCACCATGTCAACGCCTCTTAAAGTAAGCATTTTCACAGACGAATAATCACTTCCCATGTCATCAAGTGCCACGCCAAAGCCTAATTCGTATAAAGTTGATACGATTTCAGGCAGTTTTCTATCATCCTTAGTTTCAATGGATTCTGTTATTTCAAACTCCAAATACTTATTTTCAATTTCATATTTATTGCAAATCGCCATTATATGTTCCAGAAAATCAGTTTCTGCAATGGATACTCTTGACATGTTCACAGAAATTCTGATCAACTGTTTTCCTCTTCTTTTCCAGTCCTGCAACATCTTGCAGACCTCTTCCAGTACAAAGAAGTCAATCCTGGATATTAAAAATTCTTTCTCCAGAACAGGAACAAATTCAAAAGGCGGGATAACCTGTCCATTTTCTCCGATTTTCCTGATCAATGCCTCTGCGCCAATTACTTTTGTAGAACCCAGAACTGCTTTGGGCTGCAGATAAACAAGGAATTTTTTCGATTCCAGTTCCTCTATCAATCCTTTTAAAATCTTAGGTCTATGTTTGGAAACCACATTGCTGTTTTCCACATAATATTTCTGCTTCTGAATCATCATCAGCTGTTCAGTCTGGTAAATCGTCTGCTTTAAATCAACAACTGTAGTTTCCCACTTATATCCTACAGCCGCCATACTGTTCTCTTCTACTTCATGTTCAAATTCTCGAACTTTATTTTCAAAATCCACCACATTAATGTCTTCTAAAATAACAACAAATTCATCTCCACTGATGCGGAAAATTTTATCTCTATCAAAATGTTTCAACAAAACATCTGCAAAACCGATAATTATACTGTCCCCAAAAAGATGACCAAATTCGTCATTCGCTGCTTTCAAACCATTCATGTCATCAAAAATAATTCCAGTCTGACGCTTCATGGAGAATTTATTATTTTCCACGAATTGATTGTAGGAATATCTGTTACGCAGATTGGTCAATGTATCGTACTGACTGATATGCTCTAATTCTTTCTGCTTATTTAAAAGCTGTTTTTCATATAGTACCTGATTAGTATTATCCAAAAAACCACATAATATATTTTGGACTAATCTTTCAAATGCTTGCAGGAACACATGGCATTGATCCACTTTGTGCCCTCTCCTGCAGTTCCTCTAAGCCTGAATACTCTCTGTGCATACCCGTCAGCAGTAGCATCTTCTACAAGTTTTCTGACAATGGGCATATCCTCATCTATTGCAAAAGCATAAATATCAGTTGCAAATGCCTTATATAATTCTTCTTTATTCCAGGATTCCTGCTGTCTGGTCTCGACATAAGCATGCACCAGATTGGCAAACTGCAGGAGTCTGTCATTTATAGTGATAATCTGTGTCTTATCACCCACTATTCTAAAAACCAGCGTTCCAATCGGCAATGCTTCCACGATTCCCTCTGCGGAAGAGTCATATATACCATCTAAATTAGTAATTTTATCTTTTGGGTCCATAAAGGAATCATCCTTTAAATTACTCTTGTATTATATCATATTCTATTTGGAGTTGGGAAAGGAAAATACTATGATGTAAAGATCAGTAACTGGGTGAAATGAAACAAGTCTATCCACTTATTGCTTATAAGACAGCAAAAAAGCCCTAATCACTTTTAAATAAGAGATTAGGGCTTCTGTAATGCGGAAGATGGGACTTGAACCCACACGCTCGCAATGAGCACAAGATCCTTAGTCTTGCTCGTCTGCCAGTTCCGACACTTCCGCATGTCTCACGACGAAAATCATAGTAACATTTCCGATGTGAAAAGTCAATCCTTTTTTGGAACAATTTGCACGATTTCTTCACACAATTATAACTTACTTTTCTTAAATAGTATCTATTTCTTTAATAAGAACTTTAAATTTGCAATCTGCATAGTTATTCCTTTACTTGCTGCAGATTGCTCTAAATCCTGCATTACCATGGTCTTCTGACTGCTCATCAGCTTCAGGCAGTAAAACAGTCTATCTTCTTCTGTTGCATTTTTCATATAATTCAAACAATTTTCCTTAGAAAAAGGAGTTTCATAATGATCTCCCAGCAAAGTTCCTGCATTTTCTTCATGCAGATAACGATCTGACAGGTAATCCAGTGCTTGCATGGTATCCATTCGTTCCACACTGACTGACATTCTTAATATACCCTCTGTTCCCTGTATGGCCTCCATGGTATAGTCCTGAATTTTAACCTGACCGAATACCCTTTGCAGCAGTTGCTCCAGCATGGGAATGGTACGCCCCTTCTCCATGGTCATCGCTTTTGTCAGCATTTCTATTTTCATCTGCTGTGGTAAATTCTTCATATAATCAGCATTGAAAAATGGTGGGATTTTCATGCCTCCTATCATACCATTTGGTGCATACTGTCTGATCATAGTCATCATGGTATCTATCATTTGATCCATATCAATGGACGCCAGTTCCATAATAATTTTAAACATGTTACTTTACCTCGTGTTATTCTTTTTTTAAGCCAAAATAAATTTTCAATATTTTGCTTAAAACTATGGTAACATATTTGAAAAAGAAAACGAACACTCTATTCCAAAGTTTTATTCTCTTTTTAGATAATAAATCACAGCTATAGTTGTTTTAATTTTTTATACAATTTTTCATTTTTCATATTGACAAACAAGCCAAAACCAGTTAATATAAATCTTGCTTGCAGAAATGGCGGAATTGGCAGACGCGCAGGCTTCAGGTGCCTGTTGTAGCAATACAGTGAGGGTTCAAGTCCCTTTTTCTGCACTGCTAAAAAGCCAGTACTTACTGAGTAATCAGTAAATACTGGCTTTTCTTTTTTTCTATTCTTAAATTTATATTCTCTTCCCATTCCTATTTTTCATTTCTTCTTACGTTTTTCAATTTGCACACTTTAATCTAATATCTTCTCTCGAAACATCTTTCCACACTTTATCAATCAAAATTAAATGTTTTATATCATGCTTTCAAATTTTATACGTGTAGAATTTATAGGTATTGAAATTACACGTGTTTCATATTATTATATAAGGAGTATTTAGAAACGCCCATAAAACCAAAAGAAATGGAAAATAACTGTTCCATAAATTAAAGGAGGTTTTCGTATGCTATCTGCTTATCCTGCTTGTTTTTTCAAAGAAGAAAATGGATATTCAGTTGTTTTTCCGGATTTAAATTATCTCTCTACCTGTGGAGATTCCCTCGATCAAGCTCTTTCCATGGCAGTGGATTGCCTGGTCGGTTATCTGTTTGAGGCTCAAAAAGATGGAAATACCATTCCTTCCCCAAGCACATTACAATCAATATCTATAGAGAGAGTTGCTGATGCTTTAGGCCTCATTATTTCCGAGAACTCTTTTGCTAATATAGTAACAGTGGATGTTGAATCTTATGCAAAAACCCATTTTTTAAAATCAGTAAAAAAAACACTTACCATTCCTTCCTGGCTAAACGATGCTGCGATGGCGATGAATATTAATTTTTCAAAAGTCCTGCAAGAGGCCTTGATACAAAAAGTATCAAAATAATCCTTTTCCTGCATCAGCTAACCAATCCAACCCATACCGCATACACTATACCAAGAGGTGATCTCATGCTTGCCTGGTTTGTGTATCTGATACGATGGTTCAAAAAATCGTTTTAGTAACTGAATAAATACTAATTTTATTTTCTTCGGCATACACTCTATTATAATATTTCCGGAGTATATGCCATGATCTCTTTAAAGTTATTGGAAATAATTGGTGTCCTGTTTACTTTTTTCGTCGGTTCCTTTTTCCATTTTACCTATGATCTGTCAGGTGAGAATTATTTTGTGGCACTTTTTAGTGCCGTCAATGAATCTACCTGGGAGCATATGAAGTTGTTTTTCTACCCTTATCTGCTCTATGCTGTCATGGAGTACACGCTGGTCGGAAAATCCTATCCGTGTTATCTGACAGCCAAATGCGCCGGTACTATCGTGGGATTATGTGCTATCCCTTTGATTTTTTATCTTTATACCGCAGCACTGGGCTATAATTATTTTGTATTTGATATTCTGCTGTTTCTCATTGCTGTTATATTCGCATACATCACGAGCTATCAATTGCTAAATGTCACGCGGCAAATTATAGTTCCTACCTACTGCAGTTTTGCCGCAAACTAAATTCGTATATTTATTTTTATATCTACTACAGCGTGCCGTGTATGACTGCATGCTTTTTTCGTTGCTGATAT